>NZ_JAPNKB010000001.1:5145000-5565000 GCF_026626605.1 Myxococcus sp. MISCRS1 | reverse complement strand
GGGAGCCTCCGCTCCCTATCGATGCATCACCGCACGCGCTGGAGCTGTGAGCCCGTCACGCCGTCCCCGCTCACCGTGAGCGTCAGCTCTCCCACCTGCGCCGCCTGGAAATAGAACGTCGCTTCCTGCTGCGTCCTCTCCAGCACCAGCGACCACCCGTCTCCCGAGGTCGCCAGCGGCGTCGTACAGGTCGCATCCGCGAAGAGGGACACCCCCGCCGCCGCCGGTCCCGTCCCTTCCAACGTCAGCGAGGGGGCCGCCAGTGCGGACAGGTTGCCTCGACTGTCCTGGCTCTGCACCACCAGCCCCTCCGAGCATCGGCCCACCGCGGTCTCTCGCGCCGGGGTCATGAAGAAGAGCTGGGAAGCCGCGCCCGCCACCACGTCCACATCGAAGGTGGCCCCAGGCTGCGTGCCTCGGTCATACCCGGGCCCGCTCACCTTGTTCTGGCTGATGGCATTGGCGCCCCCCAGGTCGGAGATGCCCGCCTGGTACGGATAGCCGTTCGTCACCGGCCCACGGTGGGTCACGGTGTTTCGCGACACCTGGAGCCGGGTCGATACCGCCAGTGGCCCTCCGCCCGCCTCTCCCTGAGACAGATTGATGCCGACGTCGTTGTCCTCCACCGTGTTCTCGAAGAGGACGATGTCCTCGCACAGCGCGAAGCCGTAGTACGCTCCGCCCGCGACCAGGATGCCCGAGGCCACCGCGGAGTCTCCCGAGTAGGCGTGCCCCGTCACGCGGTTGCCCGTGGCCCGCCCCGTGGCCCCGTCGCTGAACTGGATGCCGTTCCTCGCGATGAAGGGCACGGGCCCACCGCCCTCGACACGGTTGTCCTCCAGGTTCAGCTCCACCTTGCCCGTGCCGACGATGCCCGCCTTCTGGTAACCCACCACGTGGTTGCGCAGCACCTCCACGTGCGTCACCGACTCGGCGTCGCGCGCGTTGCGCACCTCGATGGCCACACCCTCCTGACAGCCCCCCTCCCCTTCCTTCTGGTTCACGTCCCGGACCACGCTGTCGAGGATGGAGCCGCTCGCGCCGTCGAACAGGATGCCGCGCAGCCGGGCCGAGCCCGCGTCACACGTCAGCTCCGACAACCCTCGCGCCGCCACCGTCACGTCCCTCACATGCGCCGTCGTCCCCAGGCTGCTCAACACCGCGCCTCGGAAGCGGCCGTCGCGAGGGTCCACCGCCGTGAGCACGTGACCGCCACCGTCGAGCGTGTACCCGTCCGGAATCCACACCGTCTGCGCCGTGGTGCAGTCCGCCGTCAACGTCACCGTCGAGGCTCCCAACACCGCCGGACACGGCGCATGCTCGTCACACCACAGGTCTTCCCACTCCACCACCAGGACTCGCGTCACACTCAACCCGGAGGCATTCGTGACGGTCAGCGTGATGGTGGGCGTCACATCCCTCGGGGCGCAGGACAGCATCACCCAGTCCGCCGAGCCCGTTCCGGCCCCTCGCACCATGTTCCCCAGGAGCCCCGTGTTCGCCGTCCACGCGAAGGTCAGCGGCTCCCCCTGCGGGTCCGTCGCGGACGCGGACAGCCGCACCAACTGCCCCGCGAAGGCGTCCTCCGAGGACTGCGTCACCTCCGTGAGCGTCGGCGGCTGGGGGTTCGTCACGCACAGATTCAACGAGCGCACCTGCGAGGCCCTCGTCGCGTTGTCGGAAATCCTCACGCTCAACTGGCAATTGTCACACGCGACCTGGGGCGCCTCCATCGGCGTGAAGCGCGTCGTCGGTGAGGTCGCGTCCTCGAACTCGCCCTCGCAGGTGGACGTCCACGCGTAGGAGAGCAGGTCCCCATCGTCATCCACCGCCGTCACCTCCAGCTCCACCGGCGTGCCCACTCGCACCTGGGAGCCCGGCCGGGCGCCCAGCTCCGTCACCACCGGGTCGCGCTCCAGCGAGGCCTCGTGCGCAGCTCCCCACCCACCCCCGAGCGCCACGTCCACGGAGAACCGCAGCGTGGACACCGCCCCCTGCGCCCCCATGACCTTCAAGGTCAACGCATCCGGCCCGCGGCGCAGCGGCGCCGTCCACTCCGCATCCGAGACACCCTTGTCGGCGAACTGTCCCTCCACCGCCTCCCACGCATACGTCAGCGTCTCCGAGGGCTCCGCGCCCCGCGCCACCACCCGGAACCGGATGGACTCTCCCGGAGACACCGCGGCGCGTGAGCCCACCACCGCATCGATGATGGGCGCCGTGCTCCCCAACGAGGGATTCACCCGATGGGGAACCAGCACGAGCAGCGCGGGACGGTGCTTCTCCAGCTCCACGTCCGCCACGCTCACCTCTCCCACCACCCCGTCCGCGGCGTCCAGCACCCGCGCCCTCACCGTACCCACGCGGCCCGGGGGCAGGCTCCTCATCAGTCCGCCCCAGGAGTCACCCGCGCCCTCGAGGACCGTCGAGACCGGCTCGCCCTGCGTCGGCGTCACCGTCACCTCCACCTTCGCCACCTGGTCCAATGGCAGCGAGCGCGGCAACACCGTCACCACGCGCAGCGAGCCCGTGGCCTCCGGGCTCACCCCCAAGGGCTCCTCGAGATGGCACCCCACGGACAGCACCAGCGCGCCAGCGAGCAGGGCCAGGCGCATCGAGTTCGCTCGGTTCATGGTGACGTCCTCTCAGCGATGTCGGGTGCCACACGATATCGACAAGCACGCGGCCTCCCAAGCAACCGGCCACGCTCCCCGCCAGGACCGCCTGCCCGGCTCCTGCCCCACACCTCCCCACGAGGCAGGTCCTCGTCAGGCCGATGACACACATCCCATGGAGAGCGTCCTCCCAGCGTCCATCCATGGGTGCTGGGAGGAAGGTGCGACAGGTGATGCGCCGGGCGCGGGCCCTCGCGCCTCAGACCTTGCCGCCGATGAAGCCACCGCCGAACGGAGACGGGCCCCGCTGACGCAAGGCCTCGCGCTCGGCCTTCAGCGCGGCGAGCGCCTCGTCTCGCGTCAGGTAGTGGTTCACCGCCGCGCCGTTGATGGCGCCACTGGTGAGCACGAACATGCGCGTCATCTCGTCACCACCGAAGCGGTACGAGCGGTGTGTGTAGCGCTCGAGCACCTCGCGGCGCTCCTTGCCGAAGACCCGGCCCGCGGTGAACTTCACCACCAACCCATCCAGGTTGATGAGCAGGTCCACCTTGCCCGAGCCCGCGTAGCGCGCGAGGTGCACCTCCACCTCACGCCGCCATCGCAGGACATCCTCCTCATTCACCAGGACGCAGTCCGTGAAGTTCGCCGTCACGACATCGTTCGGCGCGTCGTAGTCGAAGGACATGCTCCAGGCCATCGTGATGCCTCCCTCGAAGCCGGAATCAGGCGGGCGCGGAGCCGGCCAGGAAGGCGGACAACACCGCCGCGGTCTCCTGGGGGTGCTCCACGTGCGGATAGTGACCCGGGCCCGGAATGTGAGCCATGCGCGCGCGCCGGATGGGCGCCACCACGGCCTCCCTCAAGAAGGCCGGCGGCAGGAAGGCGTCATCCGTGGACACCACCAACGTCGGCGCCGCGATGCGCGCCAGCCGCTCCTGGATGCCACCCTTCGTCCACGCATCGAAGGCGCCCTCAATCGACGCCGCGCTCACCGCGCCCGCGTCCTTCAACAAGACCTCCAACTGCTCCGGCAGCAGCTTCTTGCACGCGAGCCCCAGGATGGTCTTCTGCTTCTCGCGGTCTCCCGCCGACGTGCGGAACAGCCCCGCCGCGTCCGGAGGCAGCGGCAACCCCGACGCCGGCACCGTGTTGAGCAGCAGCAGCGCGTCCACCCGCGCGGGGACCTCCGACGCGACCCACTGCGCCAGTTGCCCACCCATGCTGTGCCCCACCACCGTGAAGCGCTCCGCACCGACCGCGTCCACCACCGTCAGCACGTCCCTCGCCAGGCCCTCCAGCGTGTAGCCGCCGGCCGCCTTGCCCGACTGCCCCGTGCCTCGCGCGTCCGGAATCACCAGCCGCAACCCCGTCAGGTCCAGCCGCTCCACCAGCCCGTCCCACACCGCACCCGACACCATCCACCCGTGCACCAACACCACCGTGCGCGGCCCGTCACCGATGACTCGGTAGTGAAGTGAAGTCCCGTCAGTTGAGGAAATCGTGGGCATGTCGTCTCTCCGGACGAAAAGGATAAAGCGGCATTGAATTAATGTACGGGAGCGAAAGCAAGTCAGGACACCCGGGAGCGGCTCAAGATTCCCATGTAGGCATTCGCCGCCGGTACGTGTGAGGTTGGCTCGTGGAGTGATAACGAGAGGGGATGCTCCACACCACGGCCGGGCGAACGGTGCACTGCGAGGACGCGCTCACGTGGCTCGCGGCGCAACCCATCCTGACGGGCTGCTCGGCGGTGGCCTCGCTACCGGATGCGTCCGAGTTCCCCACGCTGTCCCTCACCGAGTGGAAGGCGTGGTTCATCCGCGCGGCCGCGCTCGTCATGTCGCGCGTGCCCGATGACGGCGTGGCCATCTTCTACCAGACCGATGTGAAGGACGAGGGGCTCTGGGTCGACAAGGGTTACCTCGTCTCGCGCGCCGCCGAGGAGTCGGGACTGGGGCTGCTCTGGCACAAGGTCGTCTGCCGCCGCGCCCCCGGCACCGTGACCTTCGGTCGGCCCGCGTACTCCCACATGCTGTGCTTCTCTCGCGGCATCCGCGTCGACCTGGGGAAGTCCACCGCCGATGTGCTCCCCGACGCGGGCGAGGTCACGTGGACCCGCGGCATGGGCGTGGAGGCGTGTCAGCTCGCGTGCCGCTTCATCCTCGAGCACACCCCCACGCGCACCGTCGTGGACCCCTTCTGTGGCCATGGCACCGCGCTCGCCGTGGCCAACGCGATGGGCCTCGAGGCCATCGGCGTGGAGCTCAGTCGCAAGCGCGCGCGCAAGGCTCGGAACCTGCGCGCGCGGTGGCACGAGCAGAAGCTCGTGCTCACCCAGGACGACGCGGCGGCTCAGGCCTCGGATTCGGAGTAGGTCCGAGGTGCGCCAGTGGCGCTCAGGGCCACGGGCAGGGCGGACAGCTCGCTCGCCACCACGGACTCCAGTTCCTCGATGAAGGCCCCGAACAACCGCTCCTCCAGCGCCAGCGCGTCGTCCAGTGACGCGCCCACCGCGGAGAGCCGGGCCACGCACGCGTCCTCGATGGTGCGCCGGTGGCCCTGCTCCTCCGTGACGACGCGACCCAGCTCCTCCTTCACGCTCGGGCTGCGCGTGGCCGCCTTGTAGAGCGGATAGAGCACCATCGCGCGACGCTCGATGGCCGTCGTCGTGAGCAGGTAGTGCAGGTACACGTCCGGCGCGCCCGTGTACGACGTGGCCCACTTCGCCAGCTCGTGGTCCAGCGCCTGGAAATAGCGGCCCGCGCCCTCCGGACACAGGAACGTGGTGATTTCGCTTCCCGCCAGCTCGACGGACAGGCGCTTGAACGCGAAGGCGTGGCGCGTCTCGTCCGCCAGGTGCTCGAGCACGCTCAACGACGGATGCCGGTCCGCCACCGTGCGCGAAATCTTCCTCGCGCCGATGAACTCCATCAGGGACAGGGTGTGCAGCCAGCGAGCCTCGAGCTCGGACGACTGGGTCAGCTGGCGAAGCACCGCCTGGATTCGGTCACGCATGCCGCGCCCTCTAGCGCGTGCACGCTCCGCGCGCGAGCACCAACACACTCGCCCCTCCGCTTCGACTCAGGCCACGGGCGCTTGCGTGCCCCAGAGCTCCTCCGCCACCGTGCGCACCTGCGCATGGTTCACCGGAGAGGCGCCCTCGATGAAACGGAAGAGCGCCATCGCCACCGTGTGCGGCGCGTCCCACATCACGAAGTGCCCCGCGTCCGGCACCTGCATCCACCGCGCACCCGGGATGTCCCAGACCAGGCGCTCGCCGTACTTCGCGGGCAGCAATCCATCCTCCGCGCCCCACATCACCAGCGTCGGCACCGCGAGCTGGCCCAGCTTCGGCGCCAGCTCCTGGGTCTGGTTCGTGTTCAGCGCCACCGCGTTGCGCGACAGCGAGACCCAGCCGACCTCCGTCGTGTAGGGCGCGAGCAGTCCCTCCAGCAGCTCCGCTGACTGCGCCTTCACGAAGCCCTTCTTCTTCAGCCCCAATCGCAGCAGCTTCGTCATCCGCTCGGGTGACAGCTTCCTCGCCATCCCCGGCGTGCCGAGCTGCGACATCAGGGCGAGCGGCCACGCGTCGTAACAGACGCTGTCCATCAAACACAGCCGACTCACGCGCCGCGGGTAGCGCACCGCGAGCTGCTGCGCCACGCCGCCTCCCACGTCGTGCCCCACCACCGCCGCGTCCACCACGCCCAGGCGCTCCATCCAGGCCTCCAGCACCTCCGCCTGTCGCGTCACCGAGCGGTCGAACCTATCTCTCCGGTCGGAGAAGCCGTACCCCAACAGGTCCGGAACCAGCACCCGGTGCGACGCGGCCAGCGCTCGCGCCAGCCCGCTCCACAGATAGCTCCACGTCGGGATGCCGTGCAGCAACACCACCGGCGGCCCCTTGCCCCAGTCCACGTAGCTCACGAAGTGGCCACCCGACTCCATCACCTCTTGCCGCCCCTGCCACTCGCGCCAGTTCATCGCTGCTCCTCCGTCGCCATCGGCTCCGTCATGCACCTCGTCGCGGCTTGCGCCATCCAGAGGCACGACCATCCCTTCCTCGCACCACGACAGCCCATCGCGGTGCTTCCGCCACCACCGGGTCCGTCACTCGCCGCGTCACCAGGCGGCGCGGCCAGTGCCCATGCCATCACGGCGCCTCCTGAAGGCAGGGGTGGACCCTCGCCGCGGCACCGTGCGTGTCAGCAAGAGACGCCACCTCCGCCGCGCATCGCGCAGGTTCATCGCAGCTCCTCCGCCGCGACCCAGTCCGGCACCAGCCTCGCCGCGCCCGGCATCGGCTGGCGCAGCATGTCCGGCACGTCCTGCACCAGCTGCGAGAGGTTCAGCAGCAACACCGTGCCTCGTCGCTCCAGGTCCTCCGTCACCTTCAGCACCGCGTCCGCGTCCTCGCCCAGCGCCATCACCCGCTGGCGGCTCAGCGTCACCACGTACGGCAGCTCCCGCGCGCGCCGCCTCGCGGACTCACGCAGCACCTCCGCCGCCTGCTGGTACGACGCGTCCCCGATTCGAGGCTTCAGCCGACGCCACGCCGCTTCCAGGTATCCCGGCCAGCACGCCAGCGCCCGGTACTCCCCCGGCACCCCCGGCGGGCCCACCGTCTTCACGATGTCCGCGAACACCGCCTTCACTCCCGGCTCCGTCGGCTTCTCCGCCACCCACTCCATCGCCGCCATCCGCGAGGGCGCGCCCCGCTCCAGCCGCTCACCGACTCCCGGCGACTCCCCGCGCCCCACCCGCTGTCCCTCCAACGCGAGCCGCACCGCCGCCACCATCAGCGTCACCCTCGGCAGCATCGTCTCGTAGAGCTCCAGCACGCCGCGCACGTGGAAGCGCTGGCTCGGCCCCAGCTTCGCCGCCTCCCACGCCCCCAGTTCGTCCCACGCCACCGTCGTGTCGAGCGTCTGCTGCCACAGCTCCAACGCCGACTCCTCGAAGGCCCGCGTCTCCACGTTCGGCCCCATCGCCTCCCACATCGCCACGAAGAAGCGCGGCCAGGCCGCCCACGTCCGCAACGACACGTCCACCCCCGTCACCCGCATCGTCCTGCGCAGCTCGTGGTAGACGCGCTCGACGTCGCCCCGCGCCTCCTGCTCGCTCACCTGCTTCACCCTGGCCATGACGACACCCCCGCCGGCAACGGTGCGGATGGCTCGACGCCCAGCACACCTCCACCCCACGCCCGGCCGCCCGGATGTCCCCGCTCCCCAGGCCCACCCACCCGTCCTCCCCTCGTCACACCGCCGCCCCTCGGGGTGGGGCCCTCGCGGACTACAGAACACTCCCGACGGGCCTCGTTTGACCCCTCGGCGACGGCTCGCTTTGCTGCCTGTCGCGCGACGCCGGATGGCCGCGCGCCTGACTGGTTCGCGGGGGGCAACCAGCATGAGGTCTCGACAGCCGTCGACGCGCACCACCGGAGACCCGTGCGTCTCCATGCCTTCGCGCGACCTCATCGAAACAGCCCCCACGTGCGCCTCCGCCCCGCTTCCCGCGGCGACGGATGCGAGGCCCCGTGCTCCTTCGCGTGCACCGGGCCCAGGCGGACGCCCCACCCGCGGCGCCTTCCGCCCCAGTCCCACCATCGCAACGAGGACGCCACCACGCGCCCGGGGGAGAGCGACATGCAGGCAGACCACGACACCTGGGCACCACGGCGCGTCGACGTGCCGCTCGCCAGCGCGGTGAACGACTACCTGCTGCGCATCCAACAGCTCGGCGCCGTGGAAGGACCCGGCGGCGCGGTGGGGCTCAACCCCGCGCTCGAGCCCGTCCTCGAGGCGCTGCATCACCTGCTCGCCGGCGGCGAGGTGGAGGTGCGCGTCACGCGCCGCGGACACGCCTCGCTCGTCCACGAGCTGCGCCAGCGCGTCGAGGACGCCACGCGCGAGGTCAACCTGCTCCAGCGAGTGGCGGGCTCGTCCCTGACCACCACCGTATGAGCCCTCGCCCCACCGGTGGCGCCGTCACGGCCGCCTTCCGCCGCTGGACGCTCGCCCAGGACCCTCGCGAGGTGCTGGCCGCCGCCGGCGTGGGGCCCTGGTGGGTGCTCACCACCGTGGTGCTCGCCGTGCTCGCCGTCGTCGCGTGGGCCCCCGGCGCCCAGCGCACCTTCGGCATCCCCTTCGCGCAGGGCCTCCTGTGCGCCGCCCCCATGCTCGTCAGCGGCCTGCTCTTCTCCGCCGTCCACCGCCGACGCAGCCACCTCGAGACGTGGGGCTGGGTGTGGCTGGTGCTCGGCGTGACGAGCCTGCACTTCTTCCTCGCCGCGCTGATGGCCATGTCGGAGCTGCAGGGCGCCACCGTCATCGCCTCGCTCTTCCTCTTCACCACCGCGTTCCATGGCCGGCTCCACCGCGTGACGCCCCGACAGCCCTTCCTCGCGCTGGGCACCACCGTGGCCCTGCTCGCGGCCCTGCCCCTGCGCGACAGCGACGAGCACCTGGGCCTGTTCGGCGTCATCGGCCCCGCCGCCCTCACCGCGGAGCTGTACCTGGGCACCTTCGCCGTGCAGCACGACCGCGCCCGCGCGGAGGCCGAGCGTCTGCGCGCCGCCGTGCAGGCCCAGCTCCTGGAGCAACAGGAGCAGGACGTGGGCCGGCTGTCGCGCGCGCTGGGGGAAATCCTCGGTCACCACCACGAGCTCGACAGCGCCCTCATGTCCGCGGCCACCGCGGCGGACATGCTGTCCTTCATGGGCACCCAGCGCGGCGGCCACGGCCGCGCCGACCATGAGGACCTGCTCAGGACCCTCAACGAGAGCCTCCGCCAGATTCGGGAGATGGTCGCCGAGATTCGCGCCAAGGGCCGACGCTACGTCGGCTCGGAGCCCGAGCCGGTGGAGCTGCCTCCGCTGCTCGAGGGCGTGCGCGCCAGCGTGGGCCTGCGCTTCCCCGACGTGGACCTCCAGCTGTCGGTGGAGCCCGGCCAGCCCCTGCGCGCGATGATGCGCGGCGGCGCCACGACGCTCCGCCGCGTGGTGGAGAACCTGGTGCTCAACGCGTGTGAGGGCGACGGCAAGCGCGGCGCCAGCCGGGTGAGCATCCAGGCCCGCGTGGAGCCGCTCAGCGGACGGCTGGAGGTCGTCATCGCCGACGACGGGCCGGGCTTCCCCAGCGCGCTGCTCGATGTGCCCGCCGAGCAGCTCTACACGTCCAAGCCCGAGGGCACGGGCCTGGGCCTGTACACCAGCGAATGCCTCTTGCGCGCCAGCGGCGGGACGCTGCACCGACGCAATGCCCCCGACGGCGGAGCCCTGCTGCGCCTGTTCCTACCCAGGGAGTACCGATGAGCGGAGGAGCCCTGTACCAGGAGGCCCTGCGGGTGCTTCGGCGGCTGGAGTTGCCCGACGCGTCGGAGCGCGATGTGCTCGCCGCGCTCGAGGCCGCGCAGCCCGGTCCCCTCCCCCTGTTCTACGAGGCCGGCGCCGAGGCGGGCCTGGAGCGCTCCGTGCTCACCGCGCGCGGCGTGGGCCTGTTCCTCAGCTTCTGCGCAGGCAACCTCGCCGATGACCTCATCGACGGCGACTGCACCTACTACGAAGCGCCGCTGCGCGTGGGCCCCTGCGCGCAGTTCCTCCTGCAGAACCTGGCGTGGGCCACGCTCGCCGAACCCCATGCCGGCGTGCCCGTGAATGCACTGGAGGAGGGCGCTCGGATGCTGGCCCTCGCCGCGGGACCGCAGGCGCTCGAGGTGCGCGCGCGGGAGTGGACGGCGCCGCTGTTCCGCCGCGTGGCGGAGGGCATCGCGGGAAGGCAGTGGGCCGCGTACCTGCGCGTGCTGTGGGCAGGCACTCGCCTGGAGGAGCGCGCGGTGCAGGTGGGGCTCGCGCTGGGCGTGGCGGCGCATGTCGCCGAGGACATCCGCTCCAAGGACACGCGCTTCACCTCCATGCCCGTGGAGGACCGGCTCACGGTGGTGACGTGGGCACGACAGGCCGCCGAGTCGCTGCGCGCCCAGGACCTGCGCTGCCTGGACGCGGCGCTGCGACGCATCGAACCCATTCTTCCGGAGGTGGAGCCATGAGGGTCGAACCCCCACGGTCCGAAGCCCGCCACGACGCCGTGGCCGCCTACTACGAAGAGAAGACCGAGCGAATCCTCCGCCGCTATGGCCCCGGTCCGCGCGTGCACTTCCACGTGGGCCTGGTGGATGACGTGCCCCCACCCGGCGAGCCCGAGCCGCTGGTGCGCGAGCGCGTGCATGCGTCCCAGGAGGCGCTGCTCGCGGAGCTGGCGCGCGCGGTGGGGCGCTTCCCCGACGGCGGCGACGTGCTGGACGTGGGCTGCGGCCTGGGCGGCGGCGCGCTGTACTGGGCCTCCGCGCATCGGGCGTGGGTGACGGCGGTGACGAACGTGCCCTCGCACGTGGAGCTGGTGCGCACGTTCGCCGAAATCGAGGGCGTGGGCGCGCGGGTGAAGCCGATGCACTGTGACGCGCTGGCGGTGCCGGGGCGCGCGTGTTTCGACGCGGTGGTGGCGGTGGAGAGCAGCAGCTACCTGCCTCGCGCGGAGTGGTTCCGCCGGGTGCGCGCGCTCTTGCGTCCCGGCGGCGTGCTGGCCATCGCGGACTGCTTCCTGGGGCGACCGGAGCTGGCCGCGCCGTTCGACCGGTACTGGCGCACACGCATCGGCGCCGTGGATGAGTACCTGTCCGCCGCGCACGCGGCCGGGCTGGAGCTGGAGGTGCGCGACGACGTGTCCGGGCGCGCGGTGGGGTTCTGGTCGCTCACGCTGGAGCTGCTCGCGCATGAGCGCTACTCGACGCCGGGACAGCCACCCTCGCGCGTGCTCGCCCGGAGCGAGTCGCGCCGCGAGCACCTGCGGCTCCAGCAGGCGTTGATGGATGGCGGACTCGAGTACGGCCTGCTCGTGCTGCGTCGCGAGGACTGAGCAACGGTTCTCGCGACGTGGAGACACCCCAGGCGGCCTCTGGGTCCGGGGCGGTCGTGGGGCCGAGCGTCCGCGTCCATCGTGCGCCCCGCCAGGTGCGCCCCCAGCCTTGGGCGAGCCTGAAAGGAGGCACGAAATGAAGACCTTCACGCGATGGATGACGGTGGTGGCGGTGGCGGCGACGCTGATGGCGACCGGCTGCCGGGAGCGCAGCCGTGAGGACAACTCGGGGGCCATGGGCGGCTCGGGTCGCAACCGGGATGCCCTGCAGCACCAGGAGGGCACCGGCGGCAGCGGCAACTACGGCAACGGCCAGCAGATGCAGGGCACCGACGCGGGCAGCGGCCAGATGCGGTAGCGCCTTCCGCGCGAGGTGGGCTCCGGCTGCTATCCTGACGCCGCGACGTCGGTCAGCCGGAGTCTTCATGCGCGGGTGGATTGTGGGGGCATGCATCGCGGTCTTGTTGGTGCTCCTCGCCTGGGGCCGGTGGCGCGCCGAGGAGTCCTCTCCCACGCGTGAGCGCGCCTCCACGTCGCGCACCCGCTCCGAGCGCGCCAGGCGGGTTCGGACGTCCCCGCCCCTGCCGCCCTCGAGCGCGGGCCTGTCCATCCGCGGCACCGTGGTGGACCGGCTCGGTCGTCCCGTGTCGGGCGCTCGCGTCTCCGCCTCGTGGCCCGAGGACGGGCAGACGCTGTCCACGCTGCCGTGCCCCTGGGAGGGTGGCGCCCACCCGGAGCTCCTCGTGGAGACCACGCGCCAGGACAACGTCACGGACTGTCTGCCGAGGACCCGGGACACCGTCCTCTCGCTGCTCCTGGCGCGCGAGGGCGAGTCCTCCGTCCATGCGGAGACCGTCTCCGCCGAGGACGGCACCTTCGTGTTGGAGGGACTGCCCGCGGGACCGCAGACGCTGCTCGCGCTCTCCGAGCAGGGCGCGGCCTCGCGACCCGGCGTGCCCGCAGGGAGCGAGGACGTGGAGCTGTTGGTCGAGCATCGCCCGCGGGTGTCAGGGCAGGTGGTGGACGAGGACGGCGCGCCCCTGGCCGAGGTCTCCATCCTGGTGGTGAGCCACCAGCACACGCGCTTCTTCGATACGAGCACCGATGCGCAGGGACGCTTCGAGGTGGGACCGCTCCCCGCGGACAGCCACGTCGTGCTCGCGACGAAGGAGGGCTGGCCTCCCGTGCTCGCCGACCAGCTCTATCTGGACAAGCACCTGGAGATTCGGATGTCGCGGCCACGCGCGCTCACCGGTCGGGTGCTGTCCTCGGGCGCCCCCGCGAAGGACGTGGAGGTGGTCGCGACCCGTGAGGAGGGGGAGCTTCCGCTGAAGCTGCGCACGGACCCGGAGGGGCGCTTCGCGTTCGAGCTGGACCCGGGCGTGTATGTGCTCACCGCGGAGCGGGAAGGGCGCCATGCGCTCGCGCGCGTGACGGTGGAGAAGACGCCTCCTGCCGAGGTGGTGTTGAACCTGGGAGAGGCCTTCCATGTCGAGGGCTCGGTCTTCGGCGCGACTCAACGCGAACCGGTGGCAGGGGCTGTCGTGACAGCGACCTCCCAGCTGCTTCCCCATCGCGAGCTGAAGGGCACCACGGGCACCGATGGACGCTATCGACTGGGCCCCGTGGAGCCGGGCCCGTGGGACTTTCTCGTCGAGGCTCGCGGGTACATCGACCTGCCCCATGGACAGGAGCTCAAGTTGACTCCGGGTTCGAGCCGTCATGACTTCACGCTGGAGCGCGCCGCCTCCATCTCCGGACGCGTGGTGGACGAAGCGGGCCATCCCATCGCGGGCATCCACTTGAACCTGGAGCAGGCCGGGCTCGAGGACCCGGTGGACTACGTGACGCAGGAGACCGCGCTCACCGACCCAGACGGTGCGTTCGTGTTGGATGCATCGGCCCCCGGTGAGTACGAGCTCATCCCGCAGACCTATCGCTTCGTCACCCAGCGATTGAAGATGACGGCTCCCGCTCGGGATGTGCTCGTCACGTTGCGCGCCGGTGGCGAAGTGGAGGGGACGCTGTCCGATGCCCGGGGCCTGCCGCTCTCCGGGTTCACCGTGTACGTCGCTCCGCTGGAGACCGAAGAGCCGGGTGAGATACTGACCGCGCGGGGCCTGACGTCCGAGGGACGCTTCTCGCGCAAGGGCGTTCCTCCGGGGCGCTATCGCATCGTGGCCCAGCAGGTGACGGACGGCGTGAACCAGGAGGTCTCCACCGAGGTGGAGGTCCGTCAGGGCGAGGTGACGAAGGTGGACCTGCGGCTCGCCGAGCAGCGCAACCTGGAGGGCATCGTCGTCGATGGCGCGGGGGCCCCCATCCGCAGGGCCTTCGTCCGGGCCCACTCGCTCGCGCCGAACCCCCAGGGCGGCCTGGTGCTCATCCATTCGCGCCATCGCCATGGGCCACCGAACGGGGTCGAGACCGACGCGGACGGACGCTTCCTGATTCGAGGGATGGGGCGGGAGAAGCACTCGCTCACCGCCCTGCACCTGGCCTACGCGCTGAGCCCGGAGCAATCCACGGGGGTGCTCCTCGAGGACGGCCTGGTCGTCGCCCCTGCCGACGTGAAGCAGGTGCGGCTGGTGATGAAGCGGTATGCCCACGTGCGGGGACGCGTCGTCGGACCGGAGGGCGCACCCGTCACCGAGTTCAACGTCGATTCCATTCGGGTGACGTCCGAGGATGGCACCTTCTCGGTGCCCAATCGTGAGGGTCCCGGTATCACCACCTTCGCCTTCGAGGCGGAGGGCTTGCTCTCGGTGCTGCGCGACGTGAAGGGCGGCTTGGACGGGCCGGATGTCGACCTGGGGGAGATTCGGCTGGGGGCGGGACGGAGGCTGCGGGGCGTGGTGGTCGATGCACGGACGGGAGCGCCCCTGCCTCGCGCCAACGTGCAGGTGCACGTCAACGAGCGGACCGCCATCCACAGCCTGACGGACGAAGCGGGGCGCTTCGCGCTGGGGCCCGTCACCACGGGGACGCTCACGCTCCTCGTGAGCCAGCGCGGAAACTACCGCGAGGAGCGCGTGACGGTGGAGGCCTCGCAGCAGGAGGTGACGGTGCGGCTGCAGCCCGGCGCGCGCCTGCTCACGAAGGCGGTGGACCTCCGAGGTGCGCCGCTCGACGGAACCGTCACCGTCCAGGGGCCCGAGGGATTTTCGGACTGGGCGGCCCTGGACAAGGGCCGCATGGAGATGGGAGGGCTTACGCCGGGTCGCTACCTGCTGAAGGCGGAAGGGGCGCGCAAGAAGGACAGCGCCCTCAACTACCTGCCGCAAGCCGTGGAGGTCCCCGACAGTGGGGAGGTGTCCGTGCTCCTCCAACCCGTGACCGGGGGCTCCACGCTGACGGTCCGCGCCCCCTTCCACGAGAACACGTACCTGCGATTGGTCCACGGCACCCCGCCGCTGCCCGAGCGTTCCGAGGACCTCCAGCGGTGGATGAGCCTGGGACAGGAAGGGCAGCTTGGAGGGGACGACACGGAGCACGTCTTCACCTTCACCCACGTCCCCACGGGGAAGACGACCCTCTTCCTCATGGGCCCCGAGGACGACCGGTACCACGCGGAGGTGCTGGACGTTCCCGCGAGCGGCACGATGTCTCACACGGTGCGGCCCGTCTGGCGGACGTTCGGGGTCGCCGCGAGCCAGCCGTGAGGAAGTCATGAAGGAGTCGTGAGGAAGTCGCGGGGGCACCGGTCGTAATCCTGACGCCTGGACGTCGGACCACCGGAGCCCGTCATGCATGGATGGATTGTGGGAGGCATCACCGCCGGGGTGCTCGTGCTCCTCGCTGGGGTGCTGTGGGGGGAGGACGCGCCGTCGGAGACTCGGCGGGAAGCGGACGTTGCCCAACGCGTGTCCGCACCGGAGTCAGGTGCCCTTGCACGCAGGTCTCCTCCCTTGCCCCGCCCGCGCACCGGGCTTTCCATCCGGGGCATCGTCGTGGACATTTCGGGCAGGCCCATCGCGGGGGCGCGCGTGTCTGCGTCGTGGCCCGAGGAGGGAGAGACGCTCTCGGCGTTCTCCTGCTCGGCGGAGTCCCTGTCACGCAAGAGGGCCTTGTCGCGCGAGCCCTCGCACGGACAGGGCTTCCTGGGCTGCAGTTCCGCCTCCGACGACGACCTCCTCGACATGCTCCTCGCGCGGCAAGGCGAGTCACCCGTCCACGCAGAGACGTTGTCGGCCGAGGATGGCACCTTCGTCCTGGAGGGATTGCCCTCGGGCCCCCAAGCGGTGCTCGCGCTCTCGGAGCAAGGGGCCGCTCTGCGTACGGGCGTGCCCGCGGGCAGTCAAGGCGTGGAGCTGGCCCTCGAGTCCCGGGAGAAACTCTCAGGACAGGTCGTGGGTGATGACGACCAGCCCCTGGAAGGAGTCTCCGTGCTGATGGTGAGCGCACAGACCACCCGATTCTTCGACGCGCGCACCGATGCGCGGGGACGATTCGAGATGGGTCCCCTGCCAGACGGCAAGTACCACTTGCTCGCCACGAAAGAGGGCTGGCGCCCCAGGTTCATCTCGGAGTTCTTTCCCTCCCCGGGCCTCGAGCTCCGGATGTACCCACCGCGCACGCTCACGGGCCGCGTGGTGTTGCAGGGCGTGCCCGTGGAGGGTGTGGAGGTCATCGCGAGCCCGAAGGACTGGAGACGGGACGGGGGCCGCTCGGAGGCGCGAACGGATTCGGAGGGGCGCTTCGCGTTCGAGCTGAGCGCGGACACGTATGTGCTCACCGCGGAGCAGGCGGGACTCGCCGCGCTCGCTCGGGTGAGCCTGGACGCGGAGTCGCCGCCCGAGGTTGTCCTGAACCTGGGCGACGCCCTGTACGTGGAGGGAACCATCGTCGGCGAGGCTCGGGGAGAGCCCGTGGTGGGCGCACGCGTGAAGGCGACACCTGAACAGAGCCCCCAACAAACGTTGGAGATCACCACCGGCGCGGATGGACGCTACCGCCTGGGCCCCGTGGAGCCGGGCCGCTGGCGCTTCGCCATCGATGCCCCCGGATACATCGACTCGTACAACAGCGACCCGAGCGTCGAGCTGGCGCACGGCATGGGCCCCATGAACTTCGCGCTGATGGACGCCATCTCCATCGCGGGACGCGTGGTGGACAAGGAAGGACGTCCCCTGGCGGGAGCCTATCTCTCCCTGGAGGACTCACCGGACTACCTGTTACACATGGATTGGAGCACGTACACGGACTCCGAGGGCGCTTTCGTCCTGGATGTGGCCGCACCCCATGACTTCGTGCTGACCGCGCGCAGCGACCACTTCGTCACGCAGCATCTGAATACGAGAGCGCCCGCGAAGGACCTGCTCGTGACGATGAGCACGGGGGGCTCGGTGCAAGGAACCCTGACCGATGCGCGTGGGCTCCCGCTCGCCCAGTACACCGTCTACCTGGTCCCCCTCGAATTCAGCGACCCCGATCAACCTCTGGCGAATGAAGACACGGACCCGCTCGGCCGCTTCTCACATGAGGCGGTCGCACCTGGACGCTACCAGTTGCGGGCAGAGGCGCTGACACCGAGCGCGGACCTGGCGACCTGGACCGACGTGGAGGTGCGAGAGGGCGAGGTGACGAAGGTGGAGCTACGACTCCCTGAGCCTCGCACCGTGGAAGGAGTCGTCGTCGATTCCAGCGGGACTCCGTTGCGCGGCGTCTTCGTGCGCGCCGAGGCACCCGCCGGGCGAGGCCTCAACAAGATGAATCTCAAGTGGGGTTGCGGCGTGAGCATCCCGGAGGGAGTCGCCTCCGATGCAGATGGACGCTTCATCCTCCGAGGACTCGGCCTCGAGACCTACTCTCTCAGCGCAACCCTCGCGGGCCATGAACTGCGCGCTGAGCGTTCGACAGGGGTCACCGCGAAAGACAACGAGGCCCATGTCGGAGCAGACGCGACGCAGGTGCGGCTGGTGATGAAGCGGCGCACCCATGTCCGAGGCCGGCTCGTCGGTCCCGAAGGTGCGCCGATTCGTGAGTTCGAGGTCAATCGCATGCCCGTGACTTCACCCGATGGAACCTTCTCCCTGGAGAATCATGAGCACGTGAAGGTCGCGCCCTTCATCTTCAGCGTGAAGGGCCTGCCCTCCGTGGAGCGCGGTGTGCTGGGTGGCTGGGACGGGCCGGACGTCGACCTCGGGGAGATACGGCTGGAGACCGGCCGAGCGCTTCGGGGCGTGGTGCTCGACACGGAGACAGGAGCGCCCGTCAAGGGCGTTGAGGTCATGCTCTTGAGTGAATGGCTCGAGGACGATGAATACTCTCGCCATTCCAGGATGCTCGCCCACTCCAGGTCGGACAAGGACGGACGCTTCAATCTGGACCATGTCCCCTCCGGGCCGCTGACGCTCCGATTGAGCGTTCACGACAAGGTCCTCACGCAGGCCGTGCAGGTGGATGCCTCGCAGCATGAAGTGACGGTCCGCATCTCCCCCGGCGGGTGACGGCCACGCGCGACTTGCCCAGAGGCTCGTGGGGCTCCGGCTGCTATCCTGAGGCTTCGACGTCAGCAGCCGGAGCTCGTGCATGCGCAGGTGGTTCTTGGGGGGCAGCATCCTCGTCATCGGAGTCCTCGTGCTCCTCGTGTGGCGGCCGTGGAGCGGTGAGCCCTCGGCTCCTCCTCGCGCGCCCACGGGACAGGCTCGCGCCGCACACGACGCGCTGCCTCGCACGTCCGCTCCCCTGCCCCCGTCCAGCGCCGGGCTCATCATCCGCGGCACCGTCTTGGACACATCGGGCAAGCCCGTCGCCGGTGCGCGTGTCTCCGCGTCCTGGCCCGAGGACGGTGAGACGCTGTCCGCGACGCTCTGCCCCAAGGAGCTGCTCTCCCGTCACGACGCGCTGAGCCCGGAGCCCTGGGCGACCCGGATGCTCGTCGACTGCATGCCCGCCTCCGAGAGCATCCTCGTCTCCCTGCTGCTCGCTCGTCAGGGCGAGGCCCCCGTGCACGCGGAGACGCTGTCCTCCGAGGATGGCTCCTTCGTCCTCGAGGGTCTGCCCGAAGGCCCCCAGACACTGCTCGCGCTCTCCTCCCAGGGCGCGGGGACTCGCATGGGGGTACCCGCCGGGAGCAGCGGCGTCCCACTGATGCTCGACGACCCGCTGTTCATGTCCGGTCGCGTCCTCGATGAGGACAGCGCCCCCGTGCCCGGCGTCGCCATCACGCTCGCCAGCTGGCGCAACACGCGCTTCTTCGACACGACCACCGATGCCCGGGGCCACTTCAAGCTCGGCCCCCTTCCCTTCGACTCCTACGTCGTCCTCGCCGCGAAGCAGGACTGGAGCCCGACACTCGATTGGCTCCAGCTCCGCGAGGAGCCTCACGAAATCCGCCTGAGCCGTCGACACACGCTCACCGGCCGGGTCCTCTCGAATGGCGCTCCCGTGAAGGACGTGGAGGTGCTCGCCTCCCGCGAGAAGGTCATGGAGGACAGGCCGCCGCTGCGCGCGAAGACGGACGCGCAAGGCCGCTTCACCTTCGAGCCCGGCAGCGGTCACTACCGGCTCACCGCCGAACACGAAGGCCAGTACGCACGCGCCCTGGTGGAGCTGGGCAAGACGCCTTCGTCCCCCGTGACACTGAACCTCGGTGAGGCGCTCGGTGTCGAGGGCCGCGTCACTGACGACCAGGGCGCCCCCGTGGCCAAGGCCCGCGTGAAGCTCCGCTCCACGGACCGCTCACGCGTCGAGGAGATGGAGACGCTCACCGGCCCGGACGGCCGCTACCGCGCGGGGCCCGTCGCTCCCGGAGGCTGGGACTTCACCATCGAGGCCGACGGCTACGTGGACATGTTCCGTGGCGAGGAGCGCGTCATGACCTCTAACATGCGCTCCCAGGACTTCACCCTCACGCGCGCCACGTCCGTCACCGGCCGCGTCGTCGACGGCGCGGGACGTCCGCTCGCGGGCATCAAGCTCGACCTGCACCGCATCGTCGAGCACGCCGGGGACTTCGAGCCCCAGGAGAGCACCTTCTCGGCCGAGGACGGCTCCTTCGTGCTCGATGCCACCGAGCCCGGTGACTACAAGGTGCTCACCTTCAGCGAGCGCTTCGTCCCATTCAACCTGTCGACGCCCGCCCCCGCCAAGGACGTGCTCCTGACGCTGAGCGCCGGTGGCACCGTCGAAGGCACCGTGACGGACTCACGAGGGCAACCCATGCCGCGCTTCCATGTGGTCCTGGGGCGGGTGGACGCGGGCGATGAGGCCCAAGAACCGATGGAGACGATGGGCACGGATGACCAGGGCGTCTTCCGTCGCCAGGGCATCGCCCCCGGGCGCTACCGCATCTTCGCGAGGCGGTCGTCCCCCAGCGTGGACCGCAAGGCCGAGGCCGAGGTGGAGGTGCGCGACGGCGCAGTGGCGAAGGTGACGATGCGACTGCCCGAGGAGCGCTCCGTGGAGGTGCTCGTCGTCGACACCTCCGGACAGCCCGTGGAGAAGGCCCTGGTGCAAGCCAAGCCGCTGGTCCCCACTTCCGAGGAGCAATACTCGGAGATGCATCGGCTCGCCTCGGGCGTCGGCACGGACGCGAACGGACGCGCGGTGCTCCGACACCTGGAGGCCACCGGGTACAGGCTCGCCGCCACGAAGCACGGCTACACCCTGCTGCCGGAGCGCTCCACGCCCTCCTCCAGCCCGGCGGCGACGGGCTCCGAGGACCTCTTCATCCAGGCCGACACGCAGCAGGCCCGGTTCGTGATGAAGCGGCACTCGCATGTCAAAGGTCGCCTCCTCGGACCCAACGGCGCGCCCATCCCCCGCTTCCGCGTGAACGCGGAGCAGTTGGAGTCCGAGGACGGGACCTTCTCGCTCCCCAACCACTCCACGGTGGGACGCGCCCAGTTCGTCTTCAGCGCGGAGGGGCTGCCCACCGTGTCTCGCGCCGTGCAAGGCGGCGAGGCGTCTGCCGACGTCGACCTGGGGGACATCCGGCTCGAGGCGGGCCGCGCGCTCACGGGCGTCGTGCTGGACGCGACGACGGGAGAGCCCGCGGAGAACGTCCTGGTGGCGCTCGACAGCGAGCTGCGCGACGAGGGCATCAACTTTCCCCGGCAGCTCGTCCTGAAGACCACGGACCGCGACGGCCGCTTCGACCTGGGCAAGCTGGAGGCCCGTCCCCTCACGCTCCGGCTGTTCCTGCATGAGCGCTACCGCGAACAACTTGTCCCCATCAACGCCACGCAGACCGAGGTGACGGTGCGCATGGACCCCGGCGCTCGGCTGAACGTGACGGCGCGCGATGCGCAGGGGAAGAAGATCGACGGCTTCGTCAGCTATCAGGGCCCGGGCGCCGAGGGCGCCATCGTCCTGGAGAACGGCGCCGGGAAGGCGAGCGCGCTCAACCCCGGGAAGTACACGCTGCGGATGGAGCCTCGCGGTCGGCAGAGCCGTTCCCTGGCCTACCTGCCACAACAGGTGAACGTGCCCTCGAGCGGCGAAGTGTCCGTGCAGTTCAAGCCCGCAGCGGGCGGCGCCACGGTGCGGCTGAGCGTGCCCACGGACCAAGGCGTGGACATGGCGCTGGTGCCCGGCAGCGTGCCTCCGCCCACGAGCCCCGCCGCGCTCCGCCAGGTCATGTTCCAGGGCATCTCCGGCACCTACGAGGTGGGGGACACCGAGGTGGTGTTCGCCCATGTCCCGCAGGGCAGGGTCACCGTCTTCTTCCTCACGCCCGACGCGCTCGGTCGCTTCCACACCGAGGAGCTGGACATCCCCGCGAGTGGCACGATGTCTCGCACGCTACAGCTCGCGTGGCGGAGGCTCGACGTCACCCAGGAGTAGTCGCCTCGCGACTGTCGGACATCACGCGTGCGTCTGCGGGCTGGAAACGAGAGCCGCGCCGTGCTTCAGGTACGGTGCGGGGCCCGCCATGCACTTCAAGTTCGTCCACGCCGCAGACCTGCACCTGGACACTCCCTTCCGCGGCATCGCCGCCCACGGCCCGCTGCTGACCCGGTTCCAGGAGTCAACCTTCCGCGCCCTGGCGCGCATCGTCGACTTGTGCCTGCGCGAGCGCGTCACCTTCCTCCTGCTCGCCGGAGACTTGTTCGAGGTGAAGGACCGCTCCGTGCGCGCGCGGCTCGTCCTGCGCCGGGAGCTGGAGCGGCTGCACGTCGCGGGCATCGAGGCGTTCATCGTCCACGGGAATCATGATCCGCTCAGCGGCGACACGGGGACGCTCGGGCTGCCGTCCTCGGTGAAGGTCTTCGGCCCGGACTGGGAGGAGGCGGAGGTGCGGCGCGAGGGCCGCCGGCTGTGCCGCGTGCAGGGTGTCTCGTATCCCGACGTGGAGGTGCGTGATGATTTGTCCTCGCGCTTCCGTCGCACCGGCGAGGGCTTCAGCGTGGGCCTGCTGCACGCGAACCTGGGCGGCGCCGAGGGCCATGCGAACTACGCCCCCTGCACTCCCGCGGGGCTGGGCTCGCGCGGGCTGGACTACTGGGCGCTGGGACACGTGCACACGCGCGGCGAGCTGACGCTCCCCGGCGGCGGGCTCGCGGTGTACCCGGGCAATCCGCAGGGCCGGCACGTGCTGGAGACCGGTGAGCGCGGCTGCGTGCTGGTGGAGGTGGAGGACGGCGGGACGCGGCGGCGCTTCGTGCCCGTGGACACGGTGCGCTGGCATCGGGTGGAGGTGCCGCTCACGGGCGTGGCCACGCTGGATGGGTTGATGGGCACGCTGAGCGAGGCCGTGGACGCGGCCTGTGCCCAGGAGCTGGACGGGCACGCGGTGCGCGTGGTGCTCACGGGACGCGGGCCGCTGCACCGGGAGCTGGCTCGCCCGGGGGCGCTCTCGCAGTTGGAGGAGGGGCTTCGCGCGAAGCTGGCGGCGGGCCATCCCCCGGTGCTGCTGGAGTCGCTGCGGGATTCGAGCCGTCCCGAGCTGGACTGGGATGCGCTCACGGCGGAGGGCGGCTTCGCTCGGACGCTGTTGGAGGAGGCTCGCGCGCTGGAGGAGGACCCGGGGGCGTTGACGCGCCTGTGGGAGGAGGAGGCGCTCGGCAGCCTGGGACAGAAGCTGAAGCGCCTGGGCGTGGAGGTGCTGGAGACGCCTCGCAAGGAGTGGGTGTCCCGCGCGAGCCTGCTGGGCGTCGAGGCGCTGCACGAGGAGGACGGGGCATGAAGCCAGGCTTGCGCATCGACTCGCTGCGGGTGCGACGCTTCGGGCACTTCTCCGAGCTGTCGCTGGAGCTGGGCCCCGGGCTGCACCTGATGTACGGGCCCAACGAGGCCGGCAAGAGCACGCTGCTCGCCTTCCTTCGCGCCATGCTGTTCGGCTTCGAGAAGCGCGGGCATCCGGAGCGGTATGCGCCCTCGGAGGAGGACACGCCCTTCGGCGGTGAACTGCGGCTCCTCACGGCGACGGGGCCGTTGACGGTGCGGCGCATGGCGACGCCTCGCGGACGGAAGGCCGAGAGCCTGACGGTGCTCGGGGCCGATGGCGAGCCGGTGTCCGAGGAGCGCCTGAAGGACGCGCGGGGACATGTCACGCGGGAGCTGTACTTCGATGTCTTCGCCTTCCGGCTGGAGGAGCTCGCGGGCTTCGAGCAGCTCACGGAGGCTCGGGGTGCCTCCGATGCGCTGGTGGCCGCGAGCATGCGCGGGGCCCGGCGACTGCCGGAGGCGATGTCCGCGCTGAGCAAGAGCGCCGAGCGGCTCTACAAGCCGAGCGGGACGAACCCCGAGCTGAACGTGAAGCTCCGTGAGCTGGAGGAGGTCCAGGAGCAGCTTCGCGAGCAGGGGAACCGGCCCGCGCTCTACTTCGCGAAGCGCGAGCGATTGGAGGCGCTGGGCGGGGAGCTGCTCGGGCTGGAGACTCGGGTCCTGGAGGACGGGCGTGAGCTGGAGCGGCTGGAGCGCCTGTCCTCGGCGCTGAGTGAAGTCACGGCGCTGGCGGAGGCCCGGGCGGAGCTGGAGGGCCTGCCGTCCCTGGAGACCTTCCCCGAGGGTGGCGAGGCGCGGCTGGAGGATGCGCTCCAGCGCAGTCGCAGCTATCGCGGTGAGGTGGCCCGGCTCGCGGAGAAGCTGTCGTCCACCGAGGCGGAGTTGACGCGGCTGTCCACGCCTTCGCCGGTGCATGGACGGGAGGAGGCGCTGCGCTCGGCGCTGGCTTCGTATGCGGAGCACTCGGAGCGGATTCGCGCGCTGCCGGCCCGGCGTGCGGCGCTGCGGGTGAAGCGGCGTCAGGTGGAGATGTCGCTGGAGGAGCTGGGGCTCGGCGTCGATGGCGTGGGGTTGATGGGGCTCGACTTGAGCGCGGGGGCTCGCGCGGGGCTGGAGTCGCTGTCGACGCGACTGGAGGCGGAGGAGACGGGACGGCGGGAGTCGTTCGCCGCCTGGGGGCGGGCTCGCTCCGAGCGGGAGCGGTTGGATGGGGTGCTCGCGCGGTTGGAGTCGGAGCTCGCGGAGCTGCCGGATGTGCGGCCCTCGCATGTGCGGCAACAGCAGGCGGGCTCGCGTCGGATGCGCGATGTGCGCGGTGAGCTGGAGCGGCTCGGGGAGAAGAAGGAGGAGACCCGCAGACAACTCGAGGGCTCACGCAATTCCGGCGTGGGGCCTGGGGCGCCGAACGTCGCGGTGATTCCGGTGTGGTGGGTGCCGACGGCCGCGGCCATCGTGGTGGCGCTGGCCGTGGGCGCGTGGTTGATGGGTGGCACGGCGGCGGGGGCGATGTGCCTCGCGGGTGGGCTGCTGCTCACGGGATTGGTGGAGCTGGCTCGGCGGCGCGTGGAGTCGGCTCGCGATGTGGAGCGCGCGGCGCAGGCGGCGCGGCTGCGGGAGCGACAGCAGACGGAGGAGCGGCTCCGCGCGACGCTCGCGGGACTGGCGGCTCGCGAGGAGGTGCTGCATCGGGAGCTGCTCACGGCGTCGATGGAAGCGGGGCTCGCGCCGCTGGCGACGCTCGCGGACATCACCGTGCGCGAGGGCATGCTGGCGGATCTGCTGGAGAAGGCGGGACGGCGCGAGGTGCTGCTGCGCGAGCGGGACGTGCTGCGTGCCAGCCAGGATGTGGCCTCACGTGATGAGCGACAGGCGGGCGAGACACTGCGTGGACATGAGGGGCGGCTCGCGACGCTGAACGCCGAGCTCGCGGTGTGCCTGGCGTCACGGAAGTTCCCCTCGGGATTGCCCGCGCCCGCGGCGCTGACGCTGTGGCGGGAGGCCTCCGCGCTCCGACAGCGCTGGCAGGACGTGAGCGCCGAGGAGGCCGCCGTCAACGCGGATGAGGACACCTGCGCGGCGGTGGTGACGCGGCTCCATGAGCTGACGAGGGGACTGTTCACGAACGCGTCCGGGCGCACCCAGGCGGGGTCCGTCTCGTCGGGCCTCGAGGCGCCGACCGGGTCCTTGTCCCTGAATACGCCCGTGGCACTCGCCGCGAGCGGCACGGAGCGCACCCACGCGCTGACGGGTCCGGCGTCGCCAGACGGAACTCCGACCCACGAAGGCGCCCTTCACTTCACCAGGACGGCGGACTCACACACGTCCTTGCGAAACGCTTCGGGCTCGCCGAACCGCGATGCGTCGACCGAGGCCTCGTCGCCCGTGACCCTCACGGCGTCCAGCACGACGGGCCTCCGCGCGGCTCGCATCCCTCCGACGCTCGACGGTGCTTCGTTCCACGACGAGGACCTCCTCTCCTCCAGGACCACGGAGGCACTCGTCGCGAGCGTGAACTCGGCCCTCGACGCGGACCGTGAACGCGAGACCGAGCGGCGCGCCGTGGACGAGCGTCGTCGCGAGCTGCGCGAGGAGAAGGCGCGCCTCGATACGCTCCGTCAGGCCGAGGACGCAGCCCTCGCCGCCCTGCTCCACGAAGGTGGCGGTGGTGACGAGGAGACCTTCCGTCGTCGGGCCGTGCAGGCCCGCCGCCACGCCGGGCTCGTCCGGCAGACCCGCGAGCTGGCCCAGCGCATCGAGGCGCGCACCGGGCTCTCCGACGCGCAGGTCCGCGAGGCCCTCCGCTCCCTCGGCGGCGCGGACGGGCTGCGCGTCACGCTGGAACAGGTGCGCTCGCGTCACTCGGAGGCACAGTCGAAGCTCAAGGACGTCCTCACCGAGCAGGGCGCCACGCAGAACCAGCTCAACCAGTGGGAGAACGACGACCTGCTCTCACGCCTGCGCATCCAGGAGGAGACCCTCCGCGCCAAGGTCGCCGAGCTCGCCACCCGCTACGCCGAGGACAAGCTGGCCCTCGCCCTGCTCAACCGCGCCCGCCATCGCTTCGAGGAGGAGCAGCAGCCCCGCGTCGTACAGCTCGCCTCCGAGCACTTCGCCCTGCTCACCGAGGGCCGCTACCGCCGCGTGTTCATCCCCGCCGGTGACGAGCGCGAGCTGCGCGTCAGCGACGGTCAGCGCGACTGGTCCGCCGCCCAGCTCTCGCGCGGCACCCGTGAGCAGCTCTACCTCGCCTTCCGGCTCGCCGTGGTCCGCGACTTCGGGGAGACCCGGGGGGCGCTGCCGCTCATCGTGGATGACATCCTGGTGAACTTCGACCCCACGCGGGCCCGAGGCGCCATCCACCTGCTCGCCCGGCTCGCCGAGCAACAACAGGTCATTGCCTTCACCTGCCACCCCTGGCTGCGCACCCTGTTCGAGGCCGAGGGCGCGCGCCTGCTCGTGCTCGACGCCCACGACGCCTCCACCGCGCGCAGAGCGGGGTGACGGGTGCGCCCAACTCCCTGCTTTCCCCCTCGCGAGCCTGTGGCACACTGCGCGCCATTCGACTCCTGTTCTCCATCGTCTTCTGGACGTTCCTCGGAATCTCCAGCCTGTTGCTCTTCCTCGGGGCCGTCGTGGTGTGGGCGCTCACCACGCCCTTCGACCGGAACGGGCTCGTGCTGCACCTGTATTCGTGCTTCTGGGCGCAGCTCTACTTCTACGTGAATCCGCTGTGGCACCTGAAGGTGGACGGCCGCGAGCACCTGCCGTGGAAGGGCGCCGCGGTGCTCGTGTCCAACCACGAGTCGCTCGGCGACATCCTGGTGCTCTTCGGCCTGTACCGCCCCTTCAAGTGGGTCTCCAAGGCCGCCAACTTCAAGCTGCCCCTCATTGGCTGGAACATGCACCTCAACCGCTACGTGCCGCTGGTGCGTGGCGACAAGGCGAGCATCCTGAAGATGCTGGCCCAGTCCGAGGCGTGGCTCGCGCGCGGCGTCCCCATCCTCATGTTCCCCGAGGGCACGCGCTCCGAGGACGGCCAGCTCAAGCCCTTCAAGGACGGCGCCTTCGCGCTCGCCCTCAAGACGCAGTGCCCCATCATCCCCATCGTCCTCACCGGCACCGCGCGCACCCTGCCCAAGCACGGCCTGGTGCTGGAGACCTCCGCGCACTGCCACGTGCAGGTGATGCCTCCGGTGGACCCCTCGGGCTTCCAGGACGTCGCCGCGCTGCGTGACCACGTCCGCGACCTCATCGTCGCCGAGAAGGCCCGCCTGGAAGCGCTCTCCACCCGCGCCTGAGCCCCTGGCGACTTCCTGCCGGAAGCCCTGCTACCGTGGGCCTCCGACGGGGAGGGAACCATGCGAAGGCCCTTGGTGCTGGCGCTCACGCTCGCGGTGCTCGCCCTGGGCGCGGCCTTCGTCCTCGTCCAGGAGTCGCCCCCCGAGCCCGCCACCTCGCCGGCCTCCATCACCCCCTCCTTCAGCGCGCCGCTGGCCCAGGTGCACGGGACGCTGAACCTGCGCGGCCGCGTGCTCGCCGCCGACAAGAGCCCCGCCCCAGGCGTGGAGCTCTCCGTCTCGCGCGCCCTCCCCGGCGAGTCGCTCTCGCTGCGCCCCTGTGGAACCGACGTCGACACCCCGCTCTCCGCGGCGGAGTGCGAGGACCCGGGCATGCTCGCCACCCTGCGCGACCTCATCCAGGCGGGCCGCGGCGACACGCCCGTGGTGGCGCGCGTCACCACGGACGCGGAGGGCGCCTTCGAGGTGCGGAACCTTCCCGAGGGCACCGTCGCGCTGTGGGCCGTGGGCGCGGAGGGCGCCGCGTTGGCGACGGAGGTGACTACAGGGACGGAGGACGTGGAGTTGGTGCTCGAGCCGAGCGTCGTCTTCGCCGGCCGCGTCGTGGACGAGGCCCTGCGCCCCGTGGCGGGCTCGAAGCTGACGCTCTTCCACACCGCACACTCGCGCTTCTTCCAGACGACCAGCAACGGCGACGGCCGCTTCACGCTGGGCCCGCTGCCCGCGAGCACCTACGGACTCCAGGTGGACGACGACCAGCGGGTCGGCCCGTGCATGCGGGCGACTTCGCCCGATGAGCTGGAGGCGGAGGACATCGTGCTCCACCGGCCCCGCAACATCGTGGGCCAGGTGCTCCTCGACGAGCAGCCCGTCGCCAACGTCCAGGTGGAGGTCGTCGACACCCGCGTCACCGCCGAGACAGACGCGCGCGGGCGCTTCGTGCTGGAGGGATTGCCTCCGGGCGACTACGTGCTGAAGGCCCGTCACGGACAACACCAGGGCCAGGCGGAGACGACCCTCGACGAGGAGCAGACCGAGGCGGAGGTGACGGTGCGCCTGGGCACGCTCGTGCGGGTGACGGGCGTGGTGCGCGACACCGCGGGCCAGCCCATCGAGGGCGCCACGGTGCTCGCCAACTCACGCGGCACCGTCTACACCGACACGGAAGCCGTCACGGGAGCCGACGGGCGCTTCGAGCTGGAAGAGGCGACGCTGGGCACCCACCACTTCACGGTGTCGGCCAAGGGCTTCCTTCCCACCGAGACCACCGAGGTGGAGGTCACGCATCGCACGCCCCCCGTGGAGCTCACGATGGAGCGGGCCTTCGTCATCGAGGGCATCGTGGTCGACCCGGCGGGCACACCGCTGCCGGACATCACCCTCTCCGCCATGAAGTGGCTGCGTCAGCCCAAGGGCCGACGCGACGGCAAGCCCCATGACCTGGAGCATGGAGACCCGGACGCGCCCTTCGCGGATGGGCCGGTCATCGACGCGCTGACGGATGACGCGGGGCGCTTCGTGCTCAACCTCCCCTCGCCCGGCCTCCACCGGCTCACGCCCGATGCGCAGGGGTTCCTCGCGACCACCCTGGAAGTGGAGGCGCCCGCCCAGGACGTCCGCGTCGTGATGCAGCCGGGCGCGCGCGTGGTGGGCGCCGTGGTGGACCTGAAGGACACCCCGATTCCGAACGTGGCCATCACGCTGACGCCCGCGGGCCAGGAGGAGCCCGTGCCCATCTGGGTGCGCAGCGACGCGCAGGGCGCCTTCCGACTGGAGGGCGCGCCAGCGGGCCGGTTCGTCCTGCGCGCCTCGCTCGAGCACAGCGGCGTGGGGGAGGCCACCGTCGACGTGACGCTGACGGCCACCGAGACGAAGACGGTGACGGTGCGGATGGACGGAGGCCTGTCCATCTCCGGGCTCGTCGTGAACGAGGCCGGCACGCCCCAGCCCGGCGCGAGCGTCTTCGCCTATCCGCTGACCGAGCCTGACTCGGGCCGGCGACGGTTCGGACACCACGCGCCCCTGCCCCCTCCCGCGCAGGCCCAGTCCAACGAGCACGGGCGCTTCACGCTCGAGCACCTGTCGCCGGGGCGCTACCGCGTGGACCTGACGATGGCGGGCTACACGCTGCGCGGCGCGGACGAGGCGACAGACGTCGACGACCCCCGGCGCATCTCGGGCGTGCAGGCGCAGGCGGGCGTGACGGACCTGAGGCTGGTGGTGCGCTACGTGGGCGGAGTCCGCGGGCGCCTGGTGCGAGAGGACGGCACACCCGTCACCCGCTTCAACATCGACGACGTGCCCTACCGTGACGCCAACGGCGCCTTCCAGGTGTCCCTGGAGCAGCCGGGCACCACCTGGCTGACCCTCGATGCCCCGGGGCTCACGCGCGTGGTGCGCCAGGTGGAGGTCCCCCGGGGCCAGGACCTGGACCTGGGCGACGTGGTGCTCAAGGCCGGACGTCGGCTGCGCGGCCGCGTGCTGGACGCGCGGACCTCCGCGCCGGTGGTGGGCGTGGAGGTGGACGTGAAGTCGCCTGGCGCCGGGGCGCGCCGGGACGAGGATTCGGAGGACCTGGACGAGGAGCGGCCCTCGCTCGCGTCGGCCATCACCCGCGCGGATGGCTCCTTCGAGCTCCCACCCCTCGAGCCCGGGCCGCTCGTGTTGACGCTCACCCATCCGGACTACCTGCCGCTCAGCGAGCAGGTGGGCGACAGCAGCGCGCCGCTGGAGCTGCGCATGTCCTCCGGCGCGCGCCTGGAGGGCACCGTGAAGGACCGCGAGGGCCGCCCCGTGGACACCCACGTCCAGGTGGTGAACCTGCTCTCCCCCGAGGACGCCCTGGACGTGGACCGGGGCAACGGGACGTTCCGCGTCTCGGGCCTGCCGCCCGGCGAGTACGCCGTCGCGCCCGGGGAGGACATGAGCTTCCAGGGCGACTCCGTGCGCTTCCTCCCCCAGCGCGTGCGCCTGGGCCCGAGCGAGCGCAAGGTGCTCCACTTCCAGGAGATGGCGGGCACGACGACGCTGAAGCTCAACCTCCCCGCGCGGGGGACGATGATGATGACCGAGCGCGTGGCCATCCTGAACACCTACCTGTTCCCCGGCGACGTGCCGTTGCCCAAGTCCCTGCTGGAGCTGGAGCAGTTGGGCCGGAGGCTGGCGGTCCAGTCCTGGCCCCACACCGACACCACGTTCGAGGAGCTGCCCGCCGGGCACTACACGTTCTTCTTCAGCAGCCTGAACTTCGACACGCGCCGGGAGCAGGTGCATCGGGGCGAGGTGGACCTGCCCGCGAGCGGCGCCGTCACGCTCGACGTCCAGCCCACCTGGCACCCCCTGGAGCCCATCGAGGTGGCGGAGGATTCGGAGTCCGAGTGAGGCGTTTGCGTCCGCGCGGGATGCCGCTTAAGCCCTGCTTCCATGGGTGACAAGCCAGGGTGGGGCACCGACTCGGAGCTGGAGCTGGACTGGGGCGCGCGAAAGGCACGCTCCGAGCCCCGGGACGCGCCGTCCACCCCTCCCGAGGAGCCCGCGCAGGCGCTCGCGGGCAAGGGGGCTCCGGGAGACCCGCGCTACATGAGCCTGGAGCTGCGGCTGTCGCTGGAGGCCGTGCTGACGTCGGCCACGCTGCGCATGCGCCAGTTCCGCGAGACGCTGGAGATCCTCATCGGCTGGGAGGGGAAGAACAAGTACGAGGTCTGTGGCGAGGATGGCCGGGGCACCGTGTACGTGGGCGAGACGGGCGAGGGCTGGATGTCGCGGCTGGCGCGGAACTTCTGGCCCTTCTACCGCGCCCGGCTGGAGTGCATGACGGTGGGCGGCACGCTGGCGATGGCGGTGGAGCTGCCCTGGCACCTCTTCTTCGCCCGCGCGGAGGTGACGGCGTGGGACGGCCGCCCCATGGGGGACATCGTCCAGCGCTTCCGCTTGTTCGGCCGGGGCTTCGACATCGTGTCGCCCACCGGCGCGGTGCTGGCCACGGTGGAGGGACCCTTCTGGAAGCCGTGGACGTTCCGCATCCTCCAGCGCGGCGAGCAGGTGGCCGTCATCCGCAAGAAGTGGAGCGGCCTGCTGCAGGAGACCTTCAGCGACGCGGACAACTTCAGCCTGGAGTTCCAGCCCTCGTGCGCCGACGGCCGGCTGCGTCAACTGGTGCTGGCCGCCGCGCTGCTGGTGGACCTGACCTACTTCGACAACCGCAAGAATCGCTCGCTGTTCGGCACCGGCGTGGACATCGTGGATTGAGGGCTTCCTTCGACTCGCGGAACATCCGAAAGCGAGAAGACCCGGACGCGGGCGTGCACACACTGCCAGCAGTGGCGGCCTGTGCTAAGTCCCCTGGCCCATGTCGACGAGCGACGCGCTGAACGCAGCAGACCTCGAGCGGTTGGCCCAGGCGGAGTCACCGGACCTGGCCGATGCCGTGCTTGCCCTCCTGGAGCAGGAGGAGCCGGAGCCGGAGGAAGGCAAGGCCCCGCCGAAGGACGCCTTCACCTTCGAGAAGCTGCTGCGCTCGCTCGCCCAGGCGCAGGCCCGCTACGACAGCGACTCACGGCGTGAGGCCTCCGCGGACGCGTGGCAGCGCTTCCTGGCCCAGAAGGACGTGCCCCAGCCCGCGCGGCTGGCGCTGGCGGACCTGCTGGTGTCGCTGTACCGCAAGAACACCCACGCGTCGCGGGCGGTGCTGCTCAAGCTGGCGGCCACCGCGGACCTGAAGTTCGGCCTGTGGGGCGGGCTCAAGCGCATCTACAAGCTGGCCGAGGCCGACCACGACGCGGAGCTGTTCGGCGTGCTCGCGTGGCGCTTCGACGTGGAGCGCCGGCAGTCCTACAAGCACGAGGTCTCCGGCGGGACGCTCCAGTACCTGCGCCGCCGCGCGTGGCGCTACCTGCGTCACCTGGGCGCCGCCGTCCCGGAGCTGTACCCGCAGTTCGCCGTGGAGGTGCTGCGCCACTACCAGGAGGACACGTCCTGGTACTCGGTCTGGGTGGCCCACCACATCTGGGCGCACGGCACCGGCAAATACACGGGCGGCTCCTTCGGCATCCAGCCGCCGGGCGACATGGTGAAGCACCGCGCCTTCACGGAGGCGTGGAAGCGCTCGCCGGACGCGCTGATGCGGCTGCTCGACACGTGCATGTCGGACCCCGCCGCGCGCTTCGCCATCCAGGGCCTGCGCAAGGACTTCCCGGAGAGCCTGCGCAAGGTGACGCCCGCGTGGCTGGACCGGCTGGCGCGCCGCCCGCTGGCCAGCGCCCACGACTTCCTGGTGGAGACGCTGCAGGGCTCCCCCGAGTTCCACCAGAGCAAGCTGCGCGAGCTGGGCCTGCATGACGCGGTCCTCGCGCTGCTGATGTCCTCCAGCGACAAGGCGCGCACCTACGCCATCGAGTACGCCCGGGCGCACGCGCAGGACCTGTCCACCGAGCGGCTGGTGGAGCTGGTGGCCCAGGGCGATGACGACGCGAAGGCCTTCGCGGTCGCCTTGCTGGAGAAGCGCAACCCGCGCGAGCTGGGGATGGGGCTGCTGGGGCGGCTGTTGCCCTACAAGGCCACGGCGGCGTTCGCGGCGAAGTCGCTGGAGCAGTCGTTCGACCGGGCGGAGCTGACGTCGGGCTTCCTGCGGGACATGTACCTGGGCACGTCCGAGCAGCTCAACTGGGCCAAGGGGTACGTGCAGTCCAAGTACGCGGCCGGGGAGATGCCGGTGGCGTTCTGGAAGGAGCTGTTGGAGGACCCGCGGCTGACGAAGAAGCCGTACCCGGTGGAGGGGCTGGTGGTGAAGGCGCTGTCGTCGTACGCGCCGGCGGCCATCGGTCCGGAGTGGCTCCTGGACAAGGCGGCGCACCCGCGCATCGGCTCGCAGGTGGCCACTTGGCTGCAGCGCGCGGACAGCCTGCCGGGGCTGGACGTGGAGAAGGTGAAGGGCCTGGTCTTCAGCGCGAAGCACCGGCACGTGGCGCTGGCGCTCCTGGGCAACCGCAAGCTGTTCACCGCGCGGCAGCTCACGGTGCCCTGGCTGCTGGCGCTGGCGCGGCGCGCGGACCCGACGCTGCACGACTTCGCGCACCGCTACCTGCTCGAGTACGTGGTGCCCGCGGACTTCAGCGACACGGGGGACGCGGCGGCGGGCCTGGAGCGCCTGTTCGAGCTGGCGCTGGGGGCCAAGCAGCCGGTGCCTGTGCGCGCGTTCGCCCAGACGTACCTGCGCTGCCACCACCCCCTCATCGGGCCGGAGCAGCCGGAGTCGAAGTCCTACGAAATCAAGCCGAAGGCGCCTCGCAAGGCGTACACGCCGGAGAAGCTGTGGCCCGCGCTGTTCGACGCGCGCGACGACGTGCGCCGCTTCGCGCTCGCGGTCACCCGCGCGGAGCTGCGCGCGTGGGGCTGGCACACGCGGGTGTACGAGCTGGCGGACGCCGAGGCGAAGGAGATCCGCAACCTGGCCTACGACGCGCTCCTGCGCGCGGGTGAGGAGGGCGCGGACGCCCGCTACGTGCTGCACCCCGAGGAGCTGGACCCGGTGAAGGTCTTCTCCCTCACGGAGAGCACCAAGCGCAGCACGCGCGAGGTGGCGGTGGAGCTCATCCGCCGGCACTACGCCAGGCTGGGCGGAGCCGAGCGGCTGACGTGGCTGATGCAGAGCGCGGACCGCGAGGTGGGCCTGTTCGCGGTGCGCCTGCTCTGGGAGAAGCACCGCCCCACGCACCTGCCGGAGGGGTGGAAGCCCGCGGGCGCGAAGGAGGCCCCCGCCACGGGGGGCGGCGCGCCGTTCGCGGACGTGCCGGCCCTGCGCGAGTTCCTGCGCAAGATGCTCTTCGGCCTGCCCCCGGGCCGCGCCAAGGAGGCGCGCGAGGGCGAGGTGCAGAAGCGCCTGTCGGCCAGCGTCGCCAAGCGCCGGGTCATCGAGCTGGTGCGGGATCTGGGCCTGGAGGACGAGAGCTTCGCCCGGGTCATCGCGCCGGTGCTCGGGGAGTTCACCGGCTCCATGGCGAAGGGTGAGTGGCAGAGCTGCCTGGCGTCCCTGGTCCAGTTGCGCACCGCGCATCCGAGCGCGCAGCTCGGGGGCTTCTGAGCGTCGGCATTCCCAGCGTCACGGGTGCCCGACGGGCGCCCCGGAAAGAACTTCATGTCCGTTCTCGCCATCGGCAACATCGAAAAGCTCCGCGCGCTCGCGGCGAACCCCCGCGTGCTGCTGCTCGGCGGCGCCCGCGCGTCCGCGCCCAGCCGCCTCACCGCGTACGAGCTGGCCTCCAACAAGGTGCTGTGGAGCAGTGAGCTTCCCTCCGCCGTGAGCGCCCTGGCCCTGTCGGGCGAGCGCTTCGCCGCGGCCCTGTCCGACGGCACCCTGTGCCTGGGCACCGCCTCCGACGGGCAGGTGCAGACGCGCCTCACCGACGCGCACCCGGGCGGCGTCACCGCGCTGGCCTCCAGCCCCGACGGCAAGGTGCTGTTCAGCGCGGGCGCGGACGGCGTGGTGCGCGGGTGGGAGTGGGACGGCGCGCGCAAGGTGCACGAGTGGAAGGCGTCGCCGCAGCCCCTGCGCGCGGTGGCGGTGGACCCGTCCGGGACGTTCGTCGCGTGCGGCGGTGATGACGGCGTGGTGCGCTCGTTCACCCAGGCCACCGGTGAGCGCCGGGACATGGCGGGCCACGAGGGCGCGGTGCGCGCGCTGGCCTTCACGCCGCGCGACGGCCGGCTCGCCTCCGGTGGCGACGACGGCAAGGTGCGCTTCTGGTACCTGGTGGGCGCGGTGGAGTTCGAGGTGCGCGGCGACAAGGACTCCGGTCACGCCGGAGCGGTGCTCGCGCTGGTGTTCCCGCCCACGCCCGCCGCGCAGGACGACGAGGAGCCCGGAGACCGCGTCTGGTCCGCGGGCAGCGACGGCAAGGTGAAGGTGTGGCGGCTGGATGAGCGCCGCAAGCCGCGCACGCTGGACTGCGGCAGCAAGCCGGTGAACGCGCTGGTGTTCGTGGCGCCCGCGAATCCGCGCGAGGCGCGCACCTCGCTGGGCGCCGTCTTCACGGCGGGCGAGGACCGGCGCGTCTTCCGCTTCGGCATCGAGACGGACGGCAAGCCGGCCAACGGGCAGGCCGTGTCGCGGCACGGGCTCGACGTGCTGACGGAGTCGCTGAAGGCGGGGCGCCCCAAGCGCGAGGCCGCCGTGCGCGAGGCCGTGGCGCTGGAGGAGACGGAGGCGCTCGACTTCGTGCTCCAGGTGCTCTCCACGGACAAGGAGGCGGAGGTGCGCCGGCTCGCCGCCCGCGAGCTGGGCGAGAAGGGCCGCGTCGCCGCCCGTCCGAAGCTGCGCGAGAGCCTGGACGACGACCATCCCCAGGTGCGCGAGGAGGCCCTCAAGGCCCTGGACGCGCTGGAGACGGAGTCGCCGCTGGCGGCGCCCCGCGCCGCGCTGGAGTCGCGCTTCGTGGACATGCGCGTGGCGGGCCTCAAGCGCCTGGCGAAGCTAGGCCGTGCGTCCCCGCTGGTCCCCGCGCTCATCGCCAGCAAGCTCGGTGAGTCGGACGCCACCGTGGGCCTGGCCGCGCTGGACGCGCTGTCCGAGGTCTCCGCGCCCGCCGACACCGAGCCCCTGCGCGCCGCCTTCGAGCGGGGCCAGCCGCGCCTGCGCGTGGAGGTGCTGGTGCGCATCGCCGGAGCGGGCCTGTTGGGTCACGCCCAGCTGCAGCCGCTGGTCGCCCGCGCGCTGGATGACGCCGACGCGGACGTGCGCCGGGTGGCCTTCACCATCCGCGTGCTGGAGCGCCGCGCCCTGGCGCACGCGCTGGAGAGCCGCGACGAGGACTTCGCGCGCTCCACCAAGGACGTGGCGCGCCGGCTCGCGCAGCGCTCGCGGCAGGGACAGACGGCCGCGCTGACGGACGCGGACGTGCAGGCCGCTCGCGACGCGATGCCCGCGCAGGGCGCCGTGGGGGCCTCGCTGACGGAGAGCGACCTGGAGCCGCTCCTGGCCGCCATGGCCTGCCGCACGCCGGACACCGCCGTCCGGGGTGCTCGGGGCCTCGCGCAGCTGGGGGATGCCCGGGCGCTGGGCGCGCTGTTGCAGCTCTCCCGTGAGCCGGACCCCGCCATCCGCCGTCAGGCCGCCGCCGCCCTCCAGGCGCTCCAGGACGCTCGCGCCCGCGAGCGACTGGTGTGGATGCTGGACGACGAGAACGCGGACGTGCGCGCGGCCTCGCTCGACGCCGTGGTGGCGCTGGACGCGGAGGCGCCGCTGGCCTCCGCCGAGGCGGCCCTGCGCTCCGGTCACGAGGACGTGCGCGTGCGCGGCCTGGACCGGCTGGTGAAGCTGGGCGCCACGGCGCAGGGTGCGGAGCCGCTGCTCGGTGACGCGCTGGAGGACGAGTCCGCCAAGGTCCGGAGCGAGGCCTTCCGCACGCTGTGGGCGTGGAACGAGAAGGTGCCGGAGAAGGCGCTGGACCGCGCGCTCGCGGGCCGCTTCCCGGACCTGCGTGGCCGCGCGGTGGAGGTGCTCGCGCAGCGCGGCGCCGAGGGCTGGGCGCAGGAGCGGCTGAAGAAGTCGGTGGAGGACCGCGACGTGGGCGTCGCCACCGCCGCGTACGAGGCGTGGGTGAAGCTGGTGGGCAAGGAGAAGCCCGAGCCGCACCTGGCCGCGCTCGCGTCGACGCACCCCGCCCTGCGCGTGCTGGCCGCGAAGGGCTCCGTGCACGCGCCCGCCGAGCCCCTGCGCTCGCCGCTGCTCAAGCGCGTGCAGGACGAGGAGCTGGACGTCGCCGTCGCCGCGCTGGAGGCGCTCGACAAGCTGATTCCGAGCGAGAACGGGCCGCTGCTCGCGGGCCTGTCCTCCGCCTCGCTGCCGGTGCGCGTGCGCGCGTCCGAGCTGCTCGCGCCCCGTGGCGCCGAGGACATCATCGAGCCGATGCGCAACCTGATGGACAAGGAACTGGAGCGGCAGTACCCGCCCGCGTTCCTCATCCCGCTGCGCATCCGCGGCGCACGCGCGCTCGCGACGCTGGGCTCGCGCCGGCTCCTGTCCTGGTTCGCCACCACGCTGCTGACGAGCGAGCTGGGGGATTTGCAGGAGCAGGGCGCGCGCGGCCTCGCCACCGCCAGCCGTCGGGGCGACGAGGGCTACCTGCTGGACGCGCTCAGCCACGCCAACGTGGCGGTGCGCTCGTGGGGCGCGGACGGCCTGTCGCGCCTGGGTGATGCGCGTGCGCTGCCGGTGCTCACCGGCAACCTGCGCCATGACCACCTGCCCATCCGGCTGGGCGCCATCCTCTCCTTCGCGGCCCTGGGCTCCGAGGGCGACGGCGGCCTGCTGCACGGATTGGAGGACCGCGCTCGCGAGGTGCAGGAGATGGTGTTCGCCATCGTCCTCGCCCGGGACCTGCGCGCCACCCGTCGCGGTGAGCCGCCCGACCTGCTCGCCAGCGCGCTGTCCAGCGGACGTCCCGAGGTGCGCTACGCCGCGGCCCGCGCGCTGGAGCTGCGCACGGAGACGGACGCGTACCGCGCGAACCTGGTCGAGGGGCTGCTGCCGCCGAAGCCCGACAAGGTCGGCGACATGAAGGACTGGCCCTCCGAGGAGGACCGCGCCAGGCGCATGGTCGGGCTTGCCGAGGCCCTCTCCAGCGGCCAGCCCGAGCAGCGCTACGCGGCAGCCCAGGTGCTGCTGCTGCGCAACAAGCCGCTCGACTACTTCCGCGAGGCCTTGAAGGTCGCCCGGCCGAGCTCGCTGGACGCCCCGTGGAAGCCGGAGACGGCGCCCAACGTGTCGCCCGTGCAGGCCACGCCCGCGAAGAGCTGGCTGCGCCGGCTGTTCTCCGCCACGAAGCCCGGCACGCCGGAGACCTCCTCGCCCGAGGCGGCCACGAACGCCGAGCGTCAGCACCTGCGCCGCCTGGCCTTCGGCGCGTACGTGGGTCTGCTGCGTCAGGTGTCCGCGGGTGACGACGAGGGTCACCGCGTCCGTCGCGACGCCGTGGACCGCGTGGTGAAGCTCACCCAGGAGGGCTACGCGGGCACGCCCGCCGCCGTGGCAGCGCTGCTGCGCGCCCTGGAGGACCCGCACCAGCTGGTGCGCAAGGCCGCGCTCACCGGCCTCAAGGAGCTGTTCCCCGCGGGCAGCGACGAGCCGCTCTCGCTGGCCCTGGCCTCGCTGTCGCCGGACGTGGCGCGCATCGCGCTGGACGAGCTGGCCGAGCGTGGGGACGCCGCGAAGCCGCGCATCACCGCCGCGCTCAACTCGCCGCTGTCGGACGTGCGCCGCTACGCGTTCGAGCTGCTCGAGAAGCTCAGCCCTCCCGGCAGCCTGGAGCCGCTGCTGGCCGCGCTGGGCAGCGAGCACGCGGACCTGCGCGTGGGTGTGATTGAGCGGCTGGCCGGCGCCAACGATTCGCGCGTCACCGAGGCGCTGGGTCGGGCCATGTCCAGCGAGCACGAGGACCTGCGCCTGCGCGCGTCCGAGCTGCTCGCGTGGCGCGGCGACGAGCGCGCGGTGGAGGTGCTCGCCTCGTTCCTGCGCTCGGAGACGCCCGCCGTCGCCAGGCGCGCGGTGGAGGCGCTCGCCCGACTGGCCACGCCCTCCGCCGTGAGCGCCCTGGCCGCGCGGCTGAATGTGTCCACGGACCCGCACGAGCGGCTGCGGCTGGTGGACGCGCTGGGACAGACGCGCCGCCCCGAGGCGCTGGACGTGCTCGCTCGCCGCGTGCTGGAGGACGACACCAGCGCGGTGCGCGTCGCGTGTGTCCCCGCGGCGATGCAGGTGGCGGGCGCGGACGTGAAGAAGCGCGACGCGACGCTGGCGCTGCGCTTCCTGCGGCAGGCGGTGAAGAGCCTGGACGTGGCGGTGCGGCAGGTGGCCCTGCGCCAGCTGGAGCACGGCGCCGAGGCCGGCCAGTCCGAGGTCCTGGTGAGCCTCTTCAACGACCGGGACGTCACGGTGCGCGCCGAGGCCGTGTCGCTGTACTCCAAGCGCGTCATCGAGCACGCCGCCCCCGTGGGCCCGCTCGAGGACGTGCTGCGCGGTGGGGCTCGCGAGCTGATGCTGCCCGCCGCCGAGGGTGTCGCGCACCTGCGCGGCGTGAGCGCGCTGCGCCCCCTGCTGCTGTACTCGCGCGCCGGTGAGGACGGGCAGCGCGAGCGCGCCCTGCTCGCCCTGGGCACGCTGGGTGACGCGCGGGCGCTGAGCGAGCTGGAGACGGTGGCCGCCGGTGGCACGCCCGAGGCGCCCACCGAGCCGAGCATGATGTGGGCGGCGGTGGAGGGCCTGGGTCGTCTCGCGGGCCGGCTGCCGGACGGCGAGGAGCGCCGCCGCGTCGAGGAGAAGGTGGAGGCCGCCGCCGTCGAGGGCTCCGACCATTCGCTCCAGCAGGCGGGCGTGAAGGGCCTTCGCGCCATCGGCGGCGAGCGCGCCCGGGTGAAGGTCGAGGCGCTGCTGCTCGATACGGACACCCACCTGCTCGTGCGAATCACGGCGGCGCAGGAGCTGGGCAAGCTCAAGGACGTGGAGGCGGAGACCACGCTCGCCACCCTCCTGGACGACTCCACGGAGCTCTTGCGCAAGGAGGCGCGCAAGGCGCTGGACGAGCTGTTCCCGAAGGAGCGCACCCGCGTCGAGTTCCTCGCCGTGGCCAGCCGCTACCAGGACATCTCCGAGCCGGCCGTCACGTACCTGTCCCGCGAGGGCGACCCGGCGCTGCTGGTGCCCCGGCTCGCCACGCTGACCAACGAGGAGCTGCGGCTGAGCCTGCGTCGGGGACTCGCGCGGCGCGGCGCGCTGCCGGTGCCCGAGACGGTGACGCTGCTGGAGCACGACAAGGCGGAGGCCCGCCAGGAGGCGGCCCTGCTGATTGGCACGTGGACCGGCGAGGCGCGCTCCTCCGGACAGGTGGACCTGGCGGCGCTGTCCCGCGCGCTGGTCACCTCCGAGCGGCGCACCGCGAAGGACTGGGCGGCCACGCCTCCCGGCCCGAAGAAGAACGCGCTCGCCTCCGCGTGGGAGCGCCTCCTGTGGGCCGGCTCGCGGCTGGGCACGGCGGGGCTCGCCGACTCCGCGCGCGACATCCTCAAGGCCGGTGAGTATGGCGCTCCCGCGACCGTGCGTCAGGAGGCGGCTTGCGTGCTGTCCCGCCTGGGCACGGCCGGCGCCACGCTGAAGCTCCAGGGCCAGGACACCTCGGCGCCCGTGCTGTCCAACGACAAGGAGCGCGCCGCCTCCGCGGACGTGCTCAAGGGCGTGCTGACGGACCCGGATGCCCAGGTGCGCTCGGCGGCCGCGGATGCACTGGCGCGACTGGCCCCCGAGAAGGCCGCGGCCTGGGCGCTGGAGGTGAAGCCGTTCGACCCGGTGGCCCTGGGGCCCACGGGCGCGAAGGTCCCCGCCGAGGCCCTGGCCACGTCCGAGGGCCGTCGCCTGGCCGAGCCTTCGCTGCTGGGTCAGGGGAACCTCGCGCCGCTGGCCGCGTTGGCGCAGAGCGCGAAGCCCGAGGTGAAGCAGGAAGCCTGGGCCGGCATGGGCCGGCTGGGCCGTGACGAGGCGGCGAAGCTGCTGCACACGGCCGCCTTCGACAAGTCTCAGTCCGTGGAGCTGCGCAAGGCCGCCTGGCGCGCCCACAAACGTGCACGTCGCGCCGCCGAGCGCGCGAAGAACCACCGGAAGGAAGGGAACCCGTCGTGACGACCGCCACCCGTCACCCCGTCGAGCTTCGCTACGCCACCGCGAGCGACGTGGAGTCCCACGCGGACGCCTCGCGCGTGCTCCTGGCCCTGGAGGGCTCGCGCGGCACCGTCGGCGTGCGAGGCCGCCTCAAGGACGCGTCCCTGTTCCGCGACGCGCTCACCGCCACGTTCGGCATCCTCGCGAGCGACTTGCGCTACCGGGGCAAGGACCGCACCGCGTACCTCGCGTACCTCATGAAGAAGGGGAAGCGGGCGAGCGCGCAGATCTGGGAGGCCCAGAAGGCCTTCCTCGACAACGCGCTCGACGGTGAGCAGAAGCAGGACGCCGTGCTGGACCCGGTGCTCACCGTGGACCCGGACAGCGTCTCGCTGGAGGTGTTCTCCCGCGACGAGAGCGCCTACGCGCGCCTGTCCCTGGACAACAGCCTCTTCGAGGGCCGTGAGGCCGCGCACGGCTCCACCTTCCTGGACGTCCCGTCGGACCTGCTCTCGCGCATGGACCGGCTGCGCACCTACCTGCCCGTGTCGCTGGAGGCCCACGTCGCGCTGCCCGCCAAGCAGGCCCGTGAGCCGCGCAACGTGCAGGTGCCGCACGCGTGGCTGCGCGGCTTCCTCCAGGTGCAGTCCGCCGCGACGCTGCCCGCCAATACGTGCGAGCTGGCGCCCATCGACCTGTACAACCTCCTCTTCGCGCTGCGCACCCGCAAGGCGAAGAAGGCCCCGCGCGCGCTGCGCTTCGAGCTGGTCCCCGGCGCTCCGCCCCGACTGGTGCTGGAGCCGTGGGAGCTGGTGCTCGAGTGCCACGGCGGCAAGTACACCGGCACCGCGCCCGCGGTGGTGCGCACGTTCGGCCGCCAGCGGCTGGTCGCGCTCGCGCGCCTGTTGCCGCATGCGAAGTCGGTGCGCCTGCAGCTCATGGGTCCGGGCCTGCCGGTGTTCTGGGTCATCGACATGGGCCAGGCCACGCTGACCATGGGCCTCACCGGCTGGACGGAGAGTGGCTGGTCCTCCGCCGCGGCCTTCGACGTGCTCATGCCCCGCGCGGTGCCGGAGGGTCTGGCCGAGAAGCTGCGCGGGAAGCTGCGCGCCGACGGCCCGCAGACCTTCGAGCCCCTGGTCGCCGCCGCCGGTGGCGCGACGAAGGAACAGGTGCGCGCCGCGTTGCAGCTCGAGTGCCTGCGCGGCCGCGTCCTCTTCGACGTGGCCCAGGGCAAGTACCGTCCGCGCGAGCTGATGGCCACGCCCGTGGACGAGTCCGTCATCCGCTTCGGCAGCGAGCGCGAGGCCCGCGCCCACCGCCTGCTCGGCGACGGCGGCCCGGGTGCCGGCGAGGTCAAGCTCACCAAGGTGCATGACATGGTGGGCGAGGGCACGCGCATCCACGGCGAGGTGGTGGACCGCGAGGCCGTGCGCAGCTTCTTCCCCAGCTTCACGCTGGATTTGGAAGGCCGCGTGAAGGACGCGTCCTGCGGGTGTCCGCACTTCCGCCGCTCCGGCATGCGCGAGGGTCCGTGCGAGCACCAGCTCGCGCTGCGCCTGGTCTACGCGCGCCGCCGCGCCGAGGAGGAGGCGCTCCGGCAGACCCCCGAGGGCCGCAAGCACATCCGCGCCGAGACGCGCTCGTACGTGCGCCGCGACGCGGAGAGCGGACAGGAGATGGTGTACCGCGTTTCCCTGGATGGCCAGGTGGTCGCCGTGGAGTGGGGCCTTCGCACCGGCGAAGCGCGTCACCAGCGGCTCTGGTTCGACACGGACGTGGAGGCGCGCACCGCGTATTTCACGCGCCTGGAGAAGCTTTCGGCCGACGGCTACATCGACGCGGCCTCGTCATTGGTGTAAACCCTCAACCACGGCTCGGTCGCCTTCAAAGGCGGCCGACAGGGAAGGTGCGACGGAAGACACGATGAAGCGCGCTTCACGCGCGAGCAGCCGAGAGAGGTCTGGAGTGCATCAGCCTGAGCGCCTCGAGCGCGGGAGCGGCGTTGCGCCGCTCCGGTTTGAATGCAGGACACTCTCCGCAAGGTAGCCTGTTCTTGGCTCTCTCCCTCCCATGCACTACGGCCGGGGTGGGCAGCGGAGCCAACGACGCGACCGCCGTTTGCCCACCCCGGCCGTAGTGCATGGGAGGGGAGAGCCGGTGAGGCTACCGTGCCCCAGGTGAGATGGTGGTGCTTTCCTGGCCTCCCTCGACTGCTCGCGAATGACAGCCGCTTCGTCCGAAGCCGCCGCGCCCCCTCGAAGGTGCTGACATGACCGCCAGGCTGGAGTCGTTCGTCCCCGCTGCCGCGCCGCAAGCCGTCGCGACGCCAGCGCCCCAGGCCCCGTCCGCCAACACGCTCGCCCAACGCGAGGCCCGTCGCGCCGCGCACGAGGCACTGCTCACCCGCTGGAAGGCCATCGTCGAGGCTGGCGGCGCCGAGGAATGGGCGCAGGCCCAGCTGGTCTCTCGCGGCCTCGCCGTGGGCGAGCTCGACTTCTCCAGCGCCTCGGAAAAGGAGAAGACGGCCTGGAAGGAGAAGAAGAAGGCCGAGGCGGCCGAGCGTCGCGCGCTGGGGCGCCAGGCCCACGAGGCCTGGAAGGCCACCCACGTGGGACACCTGGGCGCCGGGGTCCACTGGGAGGAGGAAGGCGGCTCCGACAAGTTCGACATCGCGCACCGTGAGGAGCGTGCTCGCGCGAACGGGCTTCCCGAGCTGGGCTCCGCGGAGGCGCTGGCCAAGGCGCTGGGGCTGAGCGTCTCCAAGCTGCGCTGGTTCGCGTTCCACCGCGAGGTGGACACCGGCTCGCACTACATCAGCTGGGGCATCCCCAAGCGCGACGGCGGGACGCGGACGATTACGTCCCCCAAGCCGGAGCTGAAGGAAGCGCAGCGCTGGGTGCTGTCCAACGTGGTGGAGCGACTGCCCGTGCACGGCGCGGCGCACGGCTTCGTCGCGGGGCGCTCCATCCTCACCAACGCGCTCGCGCACCACAGCGCGGATGTCGTGGTGAAGGTGGACCTGAAGGACTTCTTCCCCTCCGTCACGTGGCGCCGGGTGAAGGGCCTGTTGCGCAAGGGCGGCCTGCCGGAGAACACGTCCACGCTGCTGGCGCTGATGTCCACGGAGGCCCCGCGCGAGGCGGTGCAGTTCCGCGGCAAGACGCTCTACGTGGCCAAGGGTCCGCGCTCGCTGCCGCAGGGTGCGCCTACGTCTCCGGGCATCACCAACGCCCTGTGCCTCAAGCTCGACAAGCGCCTGTCCGCGCTGTCGAAGAAGCTGGGCTTCGTCTACACGCGCTACGCGGACGACCTGACGTTCTCGTGGACGAAGACGAAGCAGCCCAAGGCGCGTCGCGCGCAGGGTGCGCCGGTGGCCGTGCTGCTCGCGCGCGTGAAGGACGTGGTGGAGTCCGAGGGCTTCCGCGTGCACCCGGAGAAGACGCGGGTGAGCCGCAAGGGCACGCGTCAGCAGGTGACGGGCTTGGTGGTGAACAGGGTCCGTGACGGCGTGGCCTCCGCCCGCGTGCCGCGCGATGTCGTGCGCCGGCTGCGCGCGGCCATCCACAACCGACAGAAGGGCAAGCCCGGCCGCGAGGGTGAGTCCCTCGAGCAGCTCAAGGGCATGGCCGCCTTCGTCTACATGACGGACGAGACCAAGGGCCGCGCCTTCCTGAAGAGCCTGGAGCAGCTCGAGGCCCGCGAGAAGGAAGCGGCGCCCAAGGCGCCCTGAAGTGCTGGGGTCGCGGGCTCGGCGGTAGGTGATTCACCTCCGGGCCCGTCGGCTCAAGGCGCGGGATTCGCCGCGCTCCCCTCCCCGCCTGCGAGCAGCGCCGCGTCGAAGAAGGCGCGCAGCCGGCGGGGATATTCCGTCGGCTCCACGGTGGCGAAGCCGCCATGCCCCGCGCCCTGGATGCGCCACGTCCGCGCGTACTCGCGCACGTGGGCGAACAGCTCATCCGCGAGTGGCTGACCGGACTCCTCCGTCCCCATCACGATGAACAGGGGCCTGGGCCGGATGTGGTCCACCGCGTCGATGGTGCGCACCTCTTCCAGCTGGATGCCGCGCCGCCAGAACGGCACCAGCGCGCCCGTCTGGGTGATGGCACCGAAGCGCCGGAAGTCATACGCGGCCGCGAGCCACAGCGTGTTGAACGGGGACAGCAGCACCACCGCGCGCACGTCCGTGTCCTTCGCGGCCACCTCCGCCACCGCGGCGGAGCCAATCGAGAACCCCAGCGCGCCCACCTTCCCCGGGTCCACGTCGGGCCGGGCCCGCACGAACTCCAGCGCGGCCCGCACATCCCGCCGCTCCAAATCCCCCCACGTGGACGTCTCGCCCTGACTTGCGCCATGCGCGCGCAGGTCGAACAGGAGCACGCCGTAGCCCGCGTCCCGCAGGATGCGCGCCTCCGGCAGCACGTCCGCGCGTGTCTGTGAAAGGCCGTGCGTCATCACCACCGCGGCGCGGTTCCTCGAGGGCACGTACCACCCGCGCAATTCCAGCCCGTCCGAGGTGAACAGGCGCACGTCCTGCGCATCCGCGAAGTCGGCGGGGCGCTCCGGCGCCACCCGGGGATAGTGGAAGTACGCCTCCGAGTGCCGCAGCGCCCGACCGAAGAGCGCCAGGGTCGCGAGCACCCCCAACGCCACCACCGCCGCCACGACTCGCCGCCACTTCATGCAACACCTTCCCCGGGCATCCCCCGGCTGCTCGCCCGAGCCCCACGCGAGTCACTCGCGACACAGGCGGGCGTCCAATGGTCAAGCTCGCGCGCGACAGCTTACACTGCGCCGAATCAACTCGCGGTGAGTCACGCCGCGCATCCCCTTTGCACTCGCCGGGTCGCTGTGAGCACGTCCAAGAAGACTTTCGATGCGGTGGTGGTGGGCTCCGGCGCGTGTGGTGGCTGGGCGGCCAAGCAGCTCACCGAGGCGGGGCTGAACGTCCTGGTGCTGGAGGCGGGGCGCAGCAACCAGGCGGACAAGCTGCTGTGGGTGATGCACCGGGTCCGCCAGAAGCTCTTCCGCTACCAGGCGGAGACGGACAGCGCGCGCAAGCAGCGCCAGTCGGTGCAGTCCACCACCTTCGCGTGGCCCTTCCATCCGCACGCCTTCGTGGATGACGTCGACAACCCGTACACCACGCCGAAGGACGCGCCCTTCACGTGGATTCGCGCGCGGCAGGTGGGCGGACGCACCTCGGTGAAGGCGCACGGCCGGCAGTTCTACCGGCTGTCGGACTTCAACTTCAAAGCCGGCGGGCGCGACGGCCAGGGCCCGGACTGGCCGCTGACGCTGGCGGACCTGGCGCCGCACTACGAGACGGTGGAGCGGTGGATGGGCCTCCACGGCAACACGGACGGGCTGGACACCCTGCCCGACTCCATCTTCGCCGCGTCCATCGCGATGAACCCGGCCGAGCAGCGCCTGAAGGAGCGCGTGGAGCGCCGCTGGCCCGAGCGCCGCGTCGTCGTGCGCCGCACCGCGGGCGCCCCCGTCACCATCCCCGCCGCGCTCAAGACGGGCCGGCTCACCCTGCGCACGCACGCGGTGGTGGACCAGGTGCTGCACGACCCGAAGACGAACAAGGTCACCGGCGTGCGGTACATCGACTCCGACACGGGCAGGACGCACGAGGCCCACGGCCGCGTGGTGGTGCTCGCCGCGGGGACCATCGAGACGACGCGCCTGCTGCTGCACTCGAAGAGCGCCGCGTTCCCGGAGGGCCTCGCCAACTCCTCGGGGCAGCTGGGCCGCAACCTGATGGACCACACGTACCTGCTCGGCATCGAGGCGAAGATGAACCTGCCCGCCTCCGAGCAGCGCGCCGAGCAGAGCTGGGCGTACATCCCCCAATTCCGCAACGTCACCTCCCCCGCGGACGGCTTCTCGCGCGGCTATGGCGTGCAGGTGTTCACCTTCGGGGACTCGTGCCACTTCGTGCCCTTCGGGGAGATGGTGCCGCGCGAGCACAACCGCGTGACGCTGAGCCCCACCGTGAAGGACCGCTGGGGGATTCCCGCGGCGCACATCGAGTGCCGTCACTCGGACAACGAGCTGCGCATGTGCGCGGACGCCGTGGCCGCCTGCCAGGAGATGATGAAGGAGGCGGGCTTCACGGTGGAGAAGGTGAACGACACCCTCTCCACGCCGGGCATGGCCATCCACGAGGTGGGCACCGCGCGCATGGGCACCAGCCCGAGCACCTCGGTCCTCAACGCGTGGAACCAGAGCTGGGACGTGCCCAACCTCTTCGTGATGGACGGCTCGGCGTTCCCCTCGCAGGGACCGCAGAACCCCACGCTGACGATGATGGCCCTGGCCGTGCGAGCCAGCGCGCACCTGGTCAGCGAGCTCAAGGCCGGCAGGCTCTGACGCGCACGGAGGACACGGCCACGCTCGGAGGTGGCCGTGTCTCCTCACGGGCCTCAGTCCTTGCGGCCCTGGCCCTCGGGCTTCTTCTGCTTCTCACGCAGGCTGAGCCGCGAGCTCCACATCGCCGGTGTCATCACCACGATGAGCAGCGTCAGCAGCACCGTTCCAATCATCAGCTCCCAAATCATGTCCATGGCTTCGCTCTTCTGGATTCTTCAGACCGACTGACTGCCATGCCGGAGAGAGCGAACGACTCGCGCACCCGGCTCCTCAGGGACACTCCGAGGGCGGCACGCCTTCCGTGGGCACACGGGACGCGCGCAACCCGGGCACGAGGCGGCCATCGCGTGACTCCCGAGGGAGGACACGACGTCGCCGCGCGCCGGAGCGCTCAGATGAGGAGCGTGCGGACGCGGAGGAAGACAGGCGGTCCCTGGGCGGGAGGCACCTGCCACCAGGAGAGCGAGCGCTGGGGCACCCACTCCGGCGGACGAGGAGACACCCAGGCGACCGGGAGCAGCACGGGGGGCGCCACGACGAAGGGCGCGCCACTGGAGCCACCCGCCTCGGTGGGCGCGGGCAAGTCCCAGTGCGGCTCCTCGCAGCAGTTCCAGCTCAGCGCCGGCCCGTCGGGCGAGGAGGAGGCCTTGTGGCCGCCTTCCTTCTCGTGCTCGTGGCAGCGGCACTTGGTGGCGCGGGTCGCGACCTGCTTCTCGCAGTAGTGCCCCAGGCCCGCGACGCCGCTGGCCAGGACCTGCCAGCCGACGAGCAACACGAGCGTGAGGATGCGGGACAGTCCGGACACGGTGCTCCGGGTATACGCCGCGCGTGGGTCCGCCGCAACGCGAGGACCCGGGGTGCGACGTTGCGCCCTCACAGGCCCCATTCGGGCAGCTCGTTTCAGTACAAGAGGCCCTTCTGCGGCTGCACGGGCTGGGGCAGCTCCGTCTCGCCCAGCATCTGCCGCAGGTTGATTTCGATGGTCCGGCTCAGGGCCGTCATCGGCGTGTCGCTGACGTCGTCCTCGAAGGGCGTCTCGATGTCGCGGCCCACCGCGTCCAGGCCGATGAAGAGGAACGCGATGATGGCGGTGACGATGGGCGTGAGCCAGCCCAGCTCCTCGACCACGCCGAGCGGCAGCAGGACAAGGTAGGCGCGCGTCATCACGAACAGGAGGATGTCGTACTGCCGGGGCAGCGGCGTGTTCTTGATGCGCTCGCAGGCGCCCAGCAGGTTCGTCATCTCGGACAGCGTGCGGTCCATCGTGACGTGGAGGAAGACGACCTTCTGCGGGTCCGACACCTGGCCGTAGATGCGCCGCAGGCGGGTGGCCATCCACAGGATGATGGCGGAGGGGACGTTCTGCTCCTCGCGCAGGGCCTCGATGACGGAGGGGCGGAAGAAGCGGACGATTTCGGGCAACGGGTCCTGGCGGCGCAGGTGACAGCGCAAGGCGTGCACGAAACCCATCTGCGCGTAGATGAGCTCGCGAGAGTCCTCGGTGATGCTCTCCACCATCTTGGTGATGACACCCCGCTGCTCCTCGGGCGGGCTGTCGAGGACGGCGATGTTCTCCAGGGAGACCTTGGCGTCGGTGGGCATGCGCGCCTGACCGAACCTGTCGCGCACGGCACCGTCGCTCGCGCGGGCGCCCGATACGGCGGTCAGGGCGGCGGGACGGTCCACGGCGCTGCGCAAGAGGGGCGAGGGCACCGCCGCCAGCTCGAGTTCGGAGAGGGGCTGCTCATCCTGCGTGCTCCCGGGCCGCGGCAGCAGCGTGAGCACCTGTCGGGCGAAGGAGCGCGACCAGTTCACCACGCCCCCCCACAGCGTGCGCGCCTCCCACCAGCGGTCGTAGGCGGAGTTGTTGCGGAAGGCGAGCAGCACGCCGAGCGCCGCCGCGAGCACCGTGACGGGAAGCGCGGGCACCGCCATCCAGGACGCGTCGTACACGCGGTAGCCCACGATGATGGCGAACGCGAAGAGGACGTGCACGGTGACGGGGATGCCCGTGTAACGCAGGATGATGCGCCAGGACAGGCTCCGACCGACAATCATCGCGAGGGGACTCCGAGGACGAGGTTGCGCCGCGCGGAGCGTGTAGTGACGACGCCCCGGGCCGACAACGGGAGCCGTCGGACTGGCACCCGGATGTGTCACGCAGCGGCGCGGACCCCAGCCCCGAGTGTCCTCAAGCGAGCAGAGTCCGCCGTCAGCGCCGGGAGCCGCGAGCCCCCAGCACCGCGCCGCCGAGCAGCGCCACCGCGCACACCAGGGCGACGGGACCCAGCCAGTGTCCCCAGGCGAGCGCCAGCGTGGACAGGCCGGGCGACGCGGGCACCCGCATCACCTGGGTGCCCCGCTGTGCGTCGCCGATTTCGGAGAGCACCTCCCCCGTCGCATCGATGAGTGCGGACACGCCCGAGTTCGTCACGCGCACCTGCGGCCTGCGCGTCTCGATGCTGCGGAAGATGGCGTGCGTCAGGTGCATCCGGGGACCGGGCGTGCCGGTGAACCATGAATCATTGCTCAGCGTGAGCAGGAGGTCCGCGCCCTGCCGCGCCTGCTCGGCGACGTAGGCGGGGAAGACAGTGTCGTAGCAGATGAGCGGCGCGACCTTCAGCACGCGCCCGTCCCGCCGACGCAGGGGCAGCGTCCGAGGCCCCGGGCCCGGCGTCCAGCGCCCCGTCCACGGCAGCCACTCGCGCAGGCTCGGCGAGTCGATGGACTCGGGCACCCACTCCGTCAACGGGAAGAGCTTCGACTTGCGATACACCGCGCGCTCGGGCGCACCGCCTTCATGCGCCACGGGCGCGAGAAACATGGCGGCGTTGAACTCGCGGCCGTCCTCCACGTCGTACGAGCCGAACACGAGCGGCACGTTCCGCGCGGCGACGTAGCCGGCAATCTCCGCGTCGAGCTCCGCGCCCGCCTCGCTCTTGGGCACACCGAAGGGCGTCGGGTACACCGTCTCCGGCCACACCAGCACATCGAGCGGCGCCTCGCGCAGGAGCGCGTCCGACAGCGCGTAGTGCGTGTCGAGCACCCTGCGCACCACCTCGTACGCGCCCATCTCCGCCTTGAGCTTCTCGTAGTTCGTGATGTTCGCCTGCACCGCGCCCACCACGAGCGCCGGCGTCACGTCCGTCGCCGCGCGCACCTGGGCCAGCCGCAGGGCCCCATAGCCCGTGAGCCCCACGAGCAGCACCACCGCCGCGCCCAGGGGACGCAGCGCGCGCGCCACGCCTCGGGCGCGGAAGACCCGCACCGCGCCGAGCAGACACTCGTTGACCGCCAGGAGCGCGAGCGTGAGCCCCGCCGCGCCCGCCACATCGCCGAACTGTCGCAGTCGCTCCGAGTAGACGAAGCCCTGTCCCAGCGTGTCCGAGAACAGCTTGGGCGCGAGCCACTCGACGCCCACGTACACGAGCATGCTCGTCACGGCGGGCAGCCACGCGGCGCGCTCGCCCACGGCACGGCGGGCCAGGTGACGCGCGAGCGCGGTGAGCACGAGCTGGGGCTGGAACACGGGCGCCAGCAGCAGCATGGCGCCCCAGCACAGCCACAGGGGCGCGCCCGAATAGCCCTGGAGCGCGGCGGGGAACCACTGGAACACCGTGGCGCTGAACGTGACGCTGAGCCCCGCGCCGAGCGCCAGGGCCTCCTTCGACGAGCGCGCGCGGTCCACGGCCGCGAGCCAGAACGTCAGGGCCACCCAGCCCAGCGAGGTCCACGGCGAGACGAGCGACGAGAACGCCCACAGCGCCACGGTGGTGAGCGCGACGGCGACCAGCGCGTCGGCCAGGTGTCTTCCGGGCGAGGGCTCCAGACGGCCGAGCTTCAAGGCGCGTCCTTGGACTCGTCGGACTTCGGCAGCTCCAGCATGCGCACGGGCATGCCCGGGGGCGCCAGCTCCTCGGGCACCACGCGGTTCTCCGGAATGGGGATGGGCTGGCCATTCGCGTCCACCGGCTTGTGGTCCGGATGGAACATGAGGATGGCCTCGACGCGCTCACCCTCGTCCGTGGACTGGTAGTGGCGCACGTAGCCGGGCGGCAGCTCGAAGTCCTCCGGCACGACGAGCCCGCGCTTGAGGGGCTTGGTGCCACGCTTGTACAGCTGCAGCCCCGTGGGCTGTTCCGAGGGCATGTCGGGCTCCGGCGCGGGCGGCGGCGCTTCTTCGAGGGGCGCGGCCATGGCGACAGGCACCTGGGGAACGGCTCGCGGCGCGGCGCGAGGCACCGGGGCGCGCGCCACCACGGGCGCGGGCTCGGCGACGGGGGCGGGGGCCTCGACGAAGGGCGGCGGGTCCTCGACCTCCACCGCCGAGGAGCTCCACCACAGGCTCACCGCGATGGTCAGCACGGTGAAGACGAGCGCGCCGCCCACCAGCCACTTCGCCACGCCACCTCCCGAGGAGGGGCGCGAGGCGGCCACGTGGGTGACACCGTCACGGTCGACACGGCGTTCAGGAGATGGTTGCTGCGGCCGCATGCTCGCCGGGAGACCTCCGCGCTGCGTATGCTACGGACAGCCTCTCGCCGAGGCAATGTGGCCACTTGCGGCCCCCCGGCGACCCCGCGCCCCTCGCACCATGAGCCTCTCCTCCGTCGACGCCCTCCCCTCCCCCACGCCCACCGCCGAGCCCGAGCGCTTCACGCTCCACGCCTGGACGACGGCGCAACGCGGCGTGGCCGTGACGGCGCGTCTGGTGATGATGACCTGCCTGCTGGTCTTCACCACCTGGCTGATGTCGGACATCCTCCAGGGCACGCAGACGCTCACCGCGCAGCCGCTCCTCCTCGGCCTCGCCTTCGGCTGTGGGCTCCCGGTGGTGCTCGTCGCGGGGATGCGCGCCCGGGCCCGCGCCACGCTCGAGGTGGGCGCCACGGGCCTCACGCTCACGCTGCGAGACGGCGCGCGGCTGGAGGTTCCGCTCGAGGTCGTGGACGCGGTGCGCCCGTGGAGACTGCCGCTGCCGGGCCCGGGGCTCGTCGTGCGCATGAAGTCGGGACGCGCGCTGGGGCACGGCCTGGAGGTCGAGGACGCGCTGCCGCTGCTCGTCGCGCTCGGCCGCCGCGAGGGCTCGCTGGGCGAGGCCGCGTCGCATCCGCTGGTGCGCTATGGACGGGCGCGGCGGGAGCTGTGGAAGAAGCGCTGGTACCACCTGCTGCTCAAGCTGGTGGTGTTCCCGCTGGTGCCCGCGGGCATCTTCTTCCGGGCGCACCAGTACATCGCCTTCGGCGGTCCGTTCGGCGAGTACCAGATGTCGGGGCTCTCCGCGTACCTGCGCTCGTTCGGTCGCTACTACGCGCCCATCGCGCTCAGCCTCCTGCTCATCGCCGTCTTCTGGCGCGCGGTGGCGGAAGGACTGTCGCTGGCGGCGGCGAAGTGGTTTCCCTCGTGGACGCGCGGCGTGCGCCGAGGGGTCGAGTGGATCTGCCGCCTCGTGTACTACGGCGGCATCATGGCCTTCACCGCGCTGCGCTTCCTGTCGTGAGGGCCGGGCTGGAACGACGAGGGCCCCCGACGCTCGGACGAGCATCGGAGGCCCTGGGATGCAGCGGTTCACCCGCGAGGAGCGGGCGCTGACCTCACGGCGTCGCGGGGTTGAAGCGCGAGCCTTCCCAGCCCATGCGCTCGTGGCCGGTCTTGTTCCACTCGGGGTTCTTGCCGTTGACCACCTGGGTGTCGGTGAACTGGGGCGCGCCCGTGCCGGAGCCCGAGCCCGAGAAGATGCTCACGCTGATGGTGGTGCCGAAGTACGTCGGGTGGGTGTTGTCCGACTGGATGTAGTCGTAGCTGGTGCTGGCGTTGACGAAGTGGGTGTTCGCGTCGCGCAGCGTGGAGCGCAGGGCGCCGGTGATGCGGGCCACGTAGGCGGCCTCGGTCTCACCCGCGATGTAGCGGATGGCGGCCGAGTCCACCTGGCCGTCGCCGTTGCTGTCGTAGTCCGCGGCCATCATCTCCGCGAAGGAGTCCGCGCACTGGAAGCCGTACTTCGCCGCCAGGTTGCACGTGCGCCAGTTGCTGCGCGCCAGCAGGGGCAGGAACTTCACCTGCTTGTTCACCGTGGCGCCCGTGGACGCGTCACGGCAGGACGTCTGCACGTTGTCCGCGTCGAAGCCGGGGTAGTAGATGTTGGAGACAATCTTGACCTTGGCCGACGTCGCGTACTGGTTGATGGCCTGCATGGCCCGCTCCGTGTACGTGGTGCAGGCCGCCAGCGCCGCCTCCAGGCCGCTGTAGTCACAGGTGCCGGACTGACCCGAGAACGCGCTGCGCGCCTGCAGGTAGTCATTGCCGCACATCTCGAACATCACGGCGCGCGTGTTGGCCGTCTGCATGTACGAGCGCTCGGAGACAATCTTGTTGTTGTAGATGTCGTCCGCCTTCGCGCCGGACTTGGTGCGGCGGATGACCTCGATGTCCGCGTTCCACGTCTTGGCCAGGTACTCACCCTGCACCACGGGCGCCGCGCGGCGCGCGACGGCCGTCAGGCCACCGTTGTAGCCCGCATAGATGGAGTCGCCGTACGCCACGACGCGATACTTCGTCGTGGACGTGGACCGGTCGATGGTCCACGAGGTGTTCTGGTTGATGGTGCTCGCCAGGGCGCTACCACTCACCGCTGCGGTAGCCACGGCAACCGCGAAGGACAGCCCATTGCGACGGAAGAACATGCCCGCTCTCTTCTCTTCCCACGGGGGGATGTAGGGGGAACCCGAACCGTACACGCCGTCGATTCGCGAATCACCCGCAAACTGGAATAACGCGTTCAGTCAGAATTCGAGGAATGCGTGAAACTTTGTCCCACGAGGGCTTGGGGTGTCTGATTCCTGACGCGGCGCGACGTTTGACGCGGTGTTTCACGATGTTTCAATACAGCGGGAGAAGGCACAGGTGAGGTGGAAGACGGGAGCGAGGGTGTTGGGGCAGTGGTTGGCGCTGGGGGCGCTGGTGGGGGTGGTGTGCGGCGTGGCGTCGGCGGCGTTCCTGTGGCTCTTGGAGGAGGCGACGCGGCTTCGGGAGGCGAACGGGGGGCTGGTGTACGCGCTGCCGTTGGCGGGGTGGGTGTTGGGGGCGGTGTATGCGCGGTGGGGCGGGCCGGTGCGAGGGGGGAACAACCTGGTGTTGGAGACGGTGCACACGGGGGATGCGCAGGTGCCGTTGCGGATGGCGCCGATGGTGTTGGTGGGGACGGTGCTGACGCACCTGTTCGGCGGGAGCGCGGGGCGGGAGGGGACGGCGGTGCAGATGGGCGGGAGCCTGGCGGACTGGGTGGCGCACCGGTTCCGGGCGGGGGCGGACTTGCGGCGGGAGCTGTTGGCCGCGGGGATTGCGGGGGGATTCGGGTCGGTGTTCGGGACGCCGGTGGCGGGGGCGGTGTTCGGGTTGGAGGTCGTGGTGGTGGGGCGGCTCGGGTACGAGGCGCTGTTGCCGGCGCTGGTGGCCTCGGTGGTGGGGGACGTGGTGACGCGGGGGCTGGGGATTCAGCACACGGTGTATCCGGTGCCTGGGGCGTTGCCGCTCTCCGTGACTGTGATTGGGAAGTGGTTGGTGTTCGCGGTGGGGGTGGCGGCGGTGGCGGTGGTGTTCGTGGAGGGGTTGCACCGGATGAAGGCGGTGATGGAGCGGCGGGTGCCGTGGTTGCCGTTGCGGATGGCGATGGGTGGGACGGCGGTGGTGATGTTGTGGCTGTGGGTGGGGACGGATGCGTATCTGGGGTTGGGGGTGCCGGGAATCGTTCGGGCGTTCGAGGACCCGGGGCTCCCTGTCTCCGCATTCGCGTGGAAGCTGGCGTTCACGGTGGTGACGCTGGGGACGGGGTTCCTGGGCGGAGAGGTGACGCCGCTGTTCTTCATCGGGGCGAGCCTGGGGAACGTGCTCGCGCGGATGTTGGGGTTGCCGGTGGATTTGGGGGCGGCCGTGGGCATGGCGGCGCTGTTCGCCGCGGCGGCGAATACGCCCCTGGCGCTGTCCATCATGGCCGTGGAACTGGTGGGGGCAGGGGTCCTGCCCCATGTGATGATTGTGTCGACGGTGGCGTATGTGTTGACGGGCCACCGGGGGATCTACCCGGCGCAGCGGATTGGACGGCGGAAGGACGGGGGATCGGGGTTTGGACGGTGGGTTCCGCTGCGGGAGATGGAGAGCACGGTCCCCGGGCCTGTCACTGAGCGACCCGGGGACGGTGGACCTGGGGGTCAGGGCTCCGGGTAGTGGAAGACGCGGCCGTCCTCACCGACGACCCAGATTTCGCCGGCCTGCGTGATGGCGAGGTCGTTGAGGGCCACGGTCGCTGCGGCAGAAGGCAAGTCCGGGCCCTTGGCCCAGCCGTACGGTGTCAGGCGGCGCAACCTGCCATTCGCACTCGCATCCACAATGTAGCACTGGTCCGATAAGAGGCGTTGAGGAGAGCCCTGTGGGTCACTGCGCATCACCACGCTACTGAATGGAACTGTCACTCCGGAAGGAGCAGCCACCCTGTTCCATGTCGTCGAACTATCCCAGCGCCACACCGCCCCGTTGTCTCCCACTGCACAGGCCTTGGTAGGGGAGCCCATCCACACTGCTCTTGCATTGCCAACGACGTTCTCCGAATGAGAATGACTGGCAACCGTCGCGAAGCCTCCTGGCGCCACCGCGTAGGCACGGAACCGCTGCCCACTACCGCTTCCCGTCAGGCCGCCGACCGCAAGAAGGAACTCCTCCTGATACCCATGCAACCCATAGTAGTTGACAACACTATCATCCAGCTCAACAAATGGCTGCAAGGCGCCTGCGACAAATCGGTACAGCCGGCCCGTGGTATCGGTGATGTAAAGCACTGAGCCCCCACCAAAAGGGAAACCCACCAGTCCTGTGATGTTCGCGCCATTCGGAGTAGTCCCAGGAGAACAACTGAATCCGCTAGCTCCCGAATGAACAGCTATCCAACCACCCTCCCCGCCTAGCCAGACATTGCCTGCCGCATCCACCCACGAAACGGTCCAATTATGGTCCCCACAGTTGTTCGCGTTGGCACGAGGACTACCATCTGGCGGCACCGTCGTCGCATCACCGAAGCTGAAGCTCTCGAACTTCGAGGCTGCGCTCTTCTTCAACACCAACTTACCGTTGCGGCCTGCAATCCACACCGGGTAGCCACTCGGATGCACAGCCACCGTCTTCCAATCGTGGCCAGTGCCCCCGAGATGGTAGCTGACTACTTCCTTCAACATGCCTCCGCACGCAGAACCGTCATCTACCTGGCCATTGCAGTCATTGTCGATGCCATCGCATACCTCTGCGCGCCCTGAGCGGGTCGCAGGGTCCACGTCATCACAGTCGGTGTGAAGGTTCTCCACCCAGCCCGGCTGGGGAGTCTCGCCCACGCAGACCTCGTCCGCCGCCACGCCTTGCTCTCCATCCAAGTCTCCATCCTTGTCCGGATAGAACATCCGCGGAGCCTGCGCATTGCACTCGACGCCATTCTGGGCGGCATTGCAGACGAGAGTTCCCGAGCAACTCAGGTTGTTGCAGACATTCCCCTTCGTGGTGAAGGTCTCGTCCGTATCGCCGTTGCAGTTGTTGTCCTTGTTATCGCAGAGTTCGAGATTACCAGGTGCGACACTGGCGTCATCGTCCTTGCAGTCGAACGGAGGCCCCGAAGAATATTGCTTGTACTTCACTCCAGGCGAGCCACATTGAACGGTGGCACCTGCTCGCGGCACGCCGTCCCCGTCGTCGTCCAGATACCAGTTCTTGTCGAACCCCTCGTCGGTGGCTCCGTTGCAGTTGTTGTCTTCGTTGTCGCAAACCTCGACCCTTCCGGGAGCGACGTTCGCGTTGTCGTCCTTACAGTCACCGCCAACGCTCACGTACCCACGGACACCCGCCGCTGGCACGCAGTGCTGAATCGCCTCACCCCCCACCCCATCTCCGTCCGAGTCGCGAAACATCGCAACCTGGGGCAACCCCTCGTCGACCCCACCACGACAGTCGTTATCCCTGTCGTCGCAGATCTCCTGCTGCAAGGGGTTCTTCATCGCGTCCCCATCGTCGCAGTCCGAGCCACCTTCGCCAGCCTGGCTTGAAGTGGCGACAAACCCATCCCCATCCCAGTCCGGGGTCTCGAGCGTCGCGATGAGCGGCGTCTTGCTTCTTCCATCTCCCAAGTCGACGACATGCTCCACCTGGTCCACCTTCTTGCCCGCGCAGGTCTGCTCGAACGCGGTGATGGTGACATGAAGCTTCTTTCCCCAACCCCATGGGCCGAGAATATTGAGCGCCAGTGGAGGCGTCGACGTTGAGAGCAGGTCTCTTCCAACAGTCTGCTCCTCGAAGTTCGCTGCATTCACCATATCCTGGGTCCGCATCACGATGCACCCAGTCTTGAAACTCGGCGTGTATTGGACCGAGACACGGACGGTCCGCTCCCCGGCGAGTTCCTCAAGACTCGGTACGGAACAACCACTCAGCATCAGGAGGCTGGCAATGAACCATTTCCCGATGCGGCTCATCGCGCACCTCCATCAGCCACGGACTCATCTGTCGAGCCCATCAGGAGCCACGTAGCCAGAGCTCCAACGGTGGCAGCGGCCGCCGTACCGAAGAAGACGTTCGCAGTCGTCGCGCTCCCTTGGGCCCGCGAGTGGTGCCTCTCCAGGTCCGCATAAGCCTGAGCGGACCGCGCATCCTCGACCTGGCTGCGAGAGGACAGCCCGAACACTGCCCCTGCTCCACCCGCCGCTACCCCAGCGCCTAGCAGCACCATGCTCAAGAGCGGAACTCGTCGCCCGGCGACCCGAAGTCCACGCCCATCCTCTTCCGACGTGGCACTCACGGCCCACGCAGGCGTATCGGACGAACCAGAGGTGTCGCGATCCGGCAGCAAGCTCGGACGCGCGTCCCGTCCCTCCTGGACTGCAGCCTCTGTGCGCCCATCCGGCCGTTGCAAGGCGTTCTGCCCTCCACGTGCGAGCTCGTCACGCACCGACTGGCGCTGCGTCTCGAACTCCAGTGACACCTTTGGAGAGACTTTCAGGGGGAGCTGCGCATCGGGACGGGCCAGCAGCGCCGAGCGAAAGTCCGCCCGTGCCTCTTCCCACTTACCCATGTCGGCGCGTATGACGCCGCGCAGCAATGAGAGGGAGACTACTTCGCCCTCATCAAGTGCCAGCCGGGCGGCAAATTGGAGCCGCTCCAGGGCGACTTCATATTCGAGGTCTTCGTAGAGGCGCTTGGCCTCGGCGAGATGGCGTTGGACTTCGGCAGATGCGCTGGCGGTGCCCCCTGGAAGAACCACGGACACACACAGAACGACCGCCAGGCATTCCCCCCACAGGCATGACTTGGTCATGCCTGGACCTTATCCTAGACCCTAATATCCCCAAATCCTGGCCAGGGAACCCATGCAAGAAGCCACGCTCAGGGCGACATTCCAGAGCGTGGCCGAGTTCGTGGGCTTACGGCGACGGCGGTTCCGGATAGTGGAAGACTCGGCCGTTCTCGCCGGCGATCCAAATCTCGCCAGTCGCGGTGATGGCGATGTCGTTCAGGGGGACGGTCGCTTCGACAGAAGGCAAGTCCGGGCCCTTGGCCCAGCCGAACGGAGTCAACCGACGCAGCCTGCCGTTCGCGCTCCCATCGACCGTGTAGCACTGGTCTGCCAACAGGTACTGCGATGAACTCTGCGCGTCATTGCGCATCACCACGCTGGTGAAGGGGGGATTCGCGCCCCCAGGTGCATCGACACGGCTCCAGGTCACGTTTCCATCCCACCGCCATGCAGCCCCGTTGTCTCCCACCGCGCAGGCCTTGTTCGTAGCCCCCATCCACACAGCTCTCGCATTGCCCGTTGTGTTGCCCGGCAGGTACGAATGACTGGTGGCGGTCGCAGTCCCCCCAGGCGTCACCGCATAGCCACGGAACCTCTGCCCACTGCCACTTCCCGTGCTGCCACCCACCGCGAGCAGAAACTCCTCCTGCAGTCCGTGCAATCCGTAGTAGTTGACATTGTCATCCAACTCCACGAACGGCGTGGTAGCCCCGGGTGAATACCGATACAGCCGGCCCGTGGTATCCGTGATGTAGAGCACTGAGCCTCCATTCGACGTCGGGAAGCCCACCAATCCAGTGATGTTCGCTCCGCCTGGAGTGGTCCCGGGAGCGCACGTGAATCCACTGGTCCCCGAATGAACAGCGAGCCACCCTCCTTCTCCGCCCACCCAGACATTCCCTGAGGCATCCACCCAAGAAGCTGCCCAATCGTGGTTACCACAATTGTTTGGATTGGCGGGCGGGCTACCATCCCCTGGCTGTGTCGTCGCGTCACCAAAGCTGAAGCTCTCGAACTTCGAAGTGGCGTTCTTCTTCAACGCCAGCTTGCCACCCCGGCCTGCGATCCACACGGGATAGCCACTCGGATGCGCCGCTACCGTGCGCCAGTCGTGGTCATCAGACCCGAAGCGAACGTGATAGTTCTCCACATGCTTCAGTGTGCCCCCGCACGACAAACCCTCATCTATCTGCCCGTTGCAGTTATTGTCGATGCCATCGCACACCTCTGCGCGCCCTGAGCGCGTCGCAGGGTCCACATCATCACAGTCGGTGTGAAGGTTCTCCACCCAGCCCGGCTGGGGCGTCTCTCCCACACAGACCTCATCTACCATTGCGCCTTGATCTCCATCCAGATCACTATCCTTGTCCGGATAGAACATCCGCGGAGCCTGCGCATTGCACTCGACGCCATTCTGGGCGGCATTGCAGACGAAAATCCCCGTGCAACTCAGGTTGTTGCAGGCATCGTCCTTCGTAGTGAAGATCTCGTCCGTATCGCCATCGCAGTTGTTATCCTTGTTATCACAAAGCTCCGGCTTACCCGGTGCGATGCTGATGTCATCGTCTTTGCAGTCGAACGGAGGTCCCGAAGGATATTGCTTGTACTTCGCACCAGGCGAGCCACATTGAACGGTAGCACCTGCTCGCGGCACGCCGTCCCCGTCGTCGTCCAGATACCAGTTCTTGTCGAAACCCTCGTCCGTGACCCCGTCACAGTTGTTGTCTTCGTTGTCGCAGACCTCAGTCTTGCCAGGAGCGATGTTCGCGTTGTCGTCCTTGCAATCCCCGCCAACCGTCGCGTATCCACGGACGCCGGCTACTGGGACACAGTGCTGAATCGCCTCCCCACCCACCCCATCTCCGTCCAAGTCACGGAACATCGCAACCAGGGCCAGCCCCTCGTCGACTCCGCCAGCGCAGTTGTTGTCCTTGTCGTCACAGACCTCCTGCTTCGACGGGTTGCGCATCGCATCCCCATCATCGCAGTCCGTGCCGCCCTTCCCCGCCTCGCTCGAGACAGCGACAAACCCATCGCCATCCGCGTCCGGGGTTTCGAGCTCCACCGTCCTCTTCGGCTTCGCCCCCGTCCCCGAGAGGTCAACCATCAGGCTCTGCTCATCCACCTGCTTGCCGCCGCAGGACTGCTCGTGCGCGCGGACAGTGACCCGAACATCCGTCCCCCATCCCTCCCGTAGGAGCACCGCCAACTTCAGCGGAGGCGACTGGTTCGCGAGCTTCTCTCCGTCAAAGGAGTTCGTCAGAACATTGTCCGCGTTCGCGGCATCGACGGCTTCCATGACGATGCAGCCCGTCTTGAAGTTCGAGTCGTAATTGATGTCGATGGCGACGTTCGCCTGCTCCTTGTCTTTGGAGCACGCGAGGAGCAGCAACGGGAACAGGAATAGGGCTATGCGACGCATGGGGCCGCACTCTACCGCACCCCTCCGCCCCCTGGCGCTCTCCTCGTACTCCACGCCCCCTTGCCGTCAGCCTCCCGGCAAAAGTCCCACCCTGCCGTCCTGGCTCCCCCTCCACCCAGCATTCCAAGGTTCCGAGCGCCACATCCCCGCACCCAGGGACACCAGGGGCCCCTCGGCCCCCAGCATCCCCAAGGCTCTCGCCTACTTACACGTGAAGGACCACCGACACGTGCCCGACAGGCACTCGCGGCCGGACCCGCAGGCCGCCCCTCGGCCCTTCTTGTTCTGGCACTTGCCCGAGTTCAACCCCCAGCCACAGTACTGGGTCGCACCACAGTGCGAGTCGCTGTCGCACAGGCAACTGCCCGTCGGATTCAGGTAACAGTCCGCGCTGCAACGGTCCGTCCTGCACTCCCTATCCGACTTGCACGTCTCCCCGTACCCCTTCGAGTCCGGCGTGAAGCACCACCCCACCGCGTTCGCACACCCGCCACACGCCCCCGACTGGCACTGTCCATCCCGACTGCACGACGCCCAGTCCGCCTTCTTCGGCACACAGTCGTTGTCCGCCGGATTCCCCGGCGTGTCCTTCTGGCAGTACCCCACCCCGCCACAATCCTCATCCCCGTTGCACACGCACCGGCCCTTGATGAGGCTGCACACCACCGACGAGCACTGCTCCGTCAGGCACTCGTCGTCGAACCGGCACTGCTCGTTCATGTCCTTGCTGTCCGGCGCGTAGTGCTTCCCACACACCGTCGGATACGCCGCCTCCCGGTCCTCCGGCTTCACCCACGCCGCCACCCCCGACGTGTCGATGTCGTTCGCCGGGTCCGCCATCCCCACCCGCGGCAACGACGCCCGCTCCCACATCCGGATGAACGTCTCCGACGAGCCCGTCAGCCCCGCCGTGTTCACCCCCAGGTTCCTCAGGTCCTTCACCATGTCCGGCAACAACCCCACGTGCGCCAGCCCCGCCTCGTCGAACGCCGTCCCCAGCCGCCCAGGCCCCTGCAGCTCCTGCTGACGCGCCTGCGCGTCCGCCTCCGCCTCGAACCCCGCCGAGCACGCCCCGTTCTCTCCAAACCGCGGCCGCGTCTGCTGGATGAACCCGTTGAAGTCCGCGCCGAAGGCCATCGGAACCTTCAACCCCTGCCGGCCGAACTCGTACGCCTGCGCGAACGAGCGCGTCGACCCCTGGCAGTTGTTCTCCACGCCGGACTTCGTATACGTCCGCGTCTCGTCATGCGCCGTGCGCAAGCCGAACATGCCGCCCGTGCGCCGCAACATCTGCACCACCCACGCCGGCGTCGTCTTCTCGTTCTCCGCCAGCTTCCCGTTCATCACCTCGCGGAAGTGTCCGTGGCTCACGTACAGCGGGTAGTACTTGTTCGTCTCCGCCACCGAGTACGCATCCTGGATGCCCTTCTCCGACAGGTGCGCCAGGTCGATGAGCATCCCCTTGTCCATCATCGCCTGCACCAGCGCCCGCCCCTCCCCCGTCAGGCCCTTCGTGTTCTTGCAGTTCCCATCCACGTCGAACCCCAACGTCTTCCCGCCCACCGTCAGCCCACAGTCCGAGTCGATGTGACAGTTCTCCAAAAACTGCGCCGCCTGGAAGATGGCGTTGTGCGGCGCCGCCCCGCCGAACCGGTTGTCCAGCTGGTGCACCGGCTGCAACGTGCGCACCCCCAACCCATGGAAGCGCTCCAGCTCCGCCCGCCAGTCCTTCGCGCCGAACAGCTTGCTCGTCTCGATGGACAGCACCATCGCCAGCTTCCCCTCGCCGATGATGCGCCGAGCGTCCGCCGGCGTCAGCGCCAGGTCCACCCAGTCCCGCGTCGCCGCGAAGTCGCGCGCCTTCTGCAGCTGCACCTCCACGTCCGTCATCTCGTCACACGCCCGAGTGCGGTTCTGCGGCGGCAGCGCGTCACACAGGAAGCCGTTGCTCACCGCCGACACCACCACCAGCGACATGCCGCCCTGGTGCGCCTGGCGCAGCCACCCCTCCCACGACTGCTGGTGCGCAATCGTGTCCCAGCGCGGCCACTCGCTGTTCGGATTGCGCCGCCCGTCGTGCAGGCCCGTGTCGCCCTGCGTGCCCTCAATCTTCCCCAGGAACTCCGAGCCCACCGCGCCCGCGATGCCGAACAGCTGCGACAACACCGGCACTCCGCGCAGGTCGATGTTGCTCGAGTTCGGACACAGGTTCAGCAGATGGCTCAAGTCCATCCGCACCCGCGCGTGGTCGCTCTCCGGCCACCCTCCGTCACACCGCGTGAGCGCGTCCGTCACCGTGCCGTGGAACCAACCGCCACCAAACGCCTCCTCGGCGAACATGTGGTGGTGCAGCTCCGCGAAGCCCGGCACGCCTGCCAGCCTCGCCGTCTTCTCTGTTTCAACCTCGGCGAGCGCCTGGGGGCTCTCGCCCTCCTCGACGGGCACGCAGGACAACGCGGATGCCATGACCAAGGTGGTACACCATCGCAGCAGACGCGGACGGGACATGGGGGACTCCCTTCAGGTGGAAACCCCCACTTAGCGACACCTCCCACCCTGACTTCAAGCCAGTCGGCGCCATGCCGTGACTGACGCAACGCTGATGCACCGCGTCGCGACTCAGGGGCCCGCGGGCTCCGCCACCACGGTGGGCGCATACACGGGCGGCACGTACGCCGGTGGGACGTACGCGGTGGCGCGCTGGCGCAGCGCGGGGGAGGCGACGGCGAAGCCCTCGGGCAGCATTCGGAGGATTCGCTCCCGGCGGTGACGGGAGCCGTCCAGCCGACGCTCCAGCTCCGCGCGCTCCTCCTTCGTCTCCTGGTCCTGCGGTGCGGGCCGCGCGGCCAGCGTCGCCAGGCGCTCGGTCACCGCCTCCAGCTCCCGGTCGATGAGCACCGGCTGGATGTTGCGCGTCTCCTTGCGCTTGCGGCCCACGGCGTTGTTCTCAATCCACACCGGCAGCACGGCGACGTCGCCCAGCACCACCGGCGCCTTGGGGCTCGGACGCGTCAGGGAGACTCGCAGCAGCATGGAGTCTCGCTTGTCGCCCGCCACGCCCTTCTTCGGCTTGGGCGCGTGGAGATAGAAGCGGTCCTGGTTCGCCACCAGGTTGCCGAGCGAGAACGCGATGAGCCCTCGCCGTCCGTCCGCGGTGGTGTAGCCCTCCAGCGGCTGGAGCACATGGGGATGATGCCCCACGACGGCCAGCGCCCCCGCGTCCAGCAGCGCCTGCCCCAGCTTGCGGTCGTCCGGGTGCGGGCTGTCCGCGTACTCGACGCCCCAATGCACCAGGACGATGAGCGCGTCACAGCGCGCCGAGAGCTCGCGCACCTTCTGCGTCACCTCGTCCGTCGTCAGGCCCCGGTGGAAGCGGTGCTGCGGGTAGGGCACGAAGGCCACGTGCGGCGCCTCGGCCTCCTTCGGGTTGCTGAAGCCGTTGAGCCAGCGCGTGAAGGACAGGAAGCCCACCTTCATGCCTCGCACGTCCATGAAGACAGGCTCCCACGCGGCGTCCCTCGTCGCGCCCGTCCCCGTGTGACGCAGGCCCACCGCATCCAGGTGCCGCAGCGTCTCCACCAGGCCCGTGGGGAGCTGGTCCCTGGCGTGGTTGTTCCCCGTGGACACCACCTTCACGCCCGCGCGCGCCATGGCGCGGGCCATGGAGGACGGCGCGTTGAAGAGCAGCTCGCGCGTCACCGCCTTCTTGTTGTCCGTGACGGGCGTCTCCAGGTTCAAGACGCCGATGTCCGCGGTGCGCAGCACGTCCGCGATGGGGCCGAAGACGTGGTCCCAGCCGTCGTTGTTCAGCGACGGCGCGGGCCCACCCTCGGGAGGCTCGGCGCCGTTGCGCGCGTGCAGCCGCGCCACCGTCTTCACCTCCCCATGCGGAATCACATCCCCGCCGAACACGAGCTCGACGTGGGTGGGCGCGGTGGCGAACAGCAAGGGGACCAACAACAAGACAGGCGCAGGCACGCCCGACAGCTTAGTCCAGGCCCACGGAATCCCCCTCACACGCCGGCTCGACGCGGTGTTTCATCCGGTGTCTCTCTTGGAGGATGAGAGGAAGTCCGTTCCGACTCGGCGAGTGTCGCCCGCGCCTCGTCAGAGCAGCTTGGAGACAGTGAGCGTCACCACGCCCGCGACATCCGTGACGCCCTCGGGGGTCCAGCAGGCCGCCAGGTCCGTCTGGAGCAGCGTCAGCGTGCGTACCACCGTCGCATCCAGGAAGCGCCCTGCCGTCACCTTGCCGGTGAGCACGATGACCATCTCTCCCGCGGGCCGGGCGTTGATGAGTGACGTGCCTTCGGCCGTGCTCCACGTTCCATCATTCCAGTCGATGCGCATCGAGAAGGTCGACGACCCCAGCGAACAGCTCAGCACCCCCGAGCCCACCACCTGGATGCTCGCGGAGATGACGCCCAGCGGGAGTCCCACGCACGGGCCCAGCGTGGATTGCCCCGTGAAGGCCACCGTCCGGGGCGTCTGCGTGACGCCCGGCTCGTAGTGCGTCGCCTCCGTTCCCGGACACGTGAGCTGCACGAGCTGCGCTCGCGCGGACGTCGAGAGGAGGACCGCCGACAACAAACACATCCACAGGCCACGATTCGCGCGCATGTGCATCGACTCCCGTCAGGCCCGTCCGGAGAGAACGGGCCTGGCGGTCCTAGGCGCGCCTCGGACGGCAATCCCATCAATCCGGCAGCGCGGCCTCATCTCGCCGCGCTGCGGGCCGTCCACGGGTCTCACGCTGAACATCCCCCCTGGAGGAAGGTGCGACTCATCAGAAGTCCTCGCCTCGCAAGAGACAGAGTTCGTCCGTCCCAGCGTTTCGGCTTTGTGCCGCTCAGCGGGCAGGCGCGCTGACGAAGCCAATCTATTGGCCACAAACCCGGCTTATACCCAATAGATTGATGAAAACCCGCGCCGAAAGCTCCTAGACTGGTTCCACCCGAACTGAAATCAGCGGCCCAAAATCATGCCTCGCCAGAATCTGACCCAGGAGACGATGCCTTTCGCCGTGGCCCGTTCGGTGATCGCCCTGGGAGCGAACATCAGGCGCGCCCGGCTTCGTCGAGGCATGAAGCAAGCAGACCTCGCGAAGAAGACGGGGCTCGCACTCGGCACTCTCAAGCGCCTCGAAGAGGGCAGCCCCACCACCGCTATCAGCGCCTACTTCGTGGTGTTGTGGGCCCTGGGGCTCGAGCGTGAGTTCGTGAATCTCGCATCCCCTGACCGGGACGAGGAAGGCAAGACACTCGAAGCCGCTCGCCAGCCCACGCGGGCTCGTGCATCCAGCCGGCTGGACGACGATTTCTGAATCCCTTCCCGCCCCATCTGTCCCGTGACGAAGCGAGCCGACTCATCACCCAGATGAAGACCACCGTGTCCACGCGGTGGCGCGCCGTGGTGACGGAGTGTGGAGGCACGGAGGCCGACCTGAACGCCATCTCCCGCGCCTTCGACTACGAGGGCTTCGAGTACACCCCCTGAGCCCCTCCAGCGCGCAGGCACCGTGCCCACGCGCCGGAGTGTGTCACCCGCTCAGTGCGAGCCCGCGACCACGATGGACCCGACGTAGGCATGGTGCTTCGGGTGGCACTCGTCGCCGACGTCCTGGCGCTTCAGCGCCCCCGTGAAGACCTGGTCCGCCTGCCCGGCCCGCTTCACCGTCACCGAGTAGTGCACCGGCGTCGCCTCACTCGCCGCCGGGTGGAAGTTCGCCGCCTTCAGGCACACGTCGTACGTCCCCGCCGGCGGCATCGTCCCCTCGTACCAGGCCACGTTCTCCGGCCCCATCCCGCTCGCCACGTCCCCCTCGAACCGCCCCTGGTCCGTGCTCGGCCCAGGCCCCGGGTTCCCATACGAGACAATCTTCCCCGTCGGCGTCCTCACCACCAGGTCCGCGTCGCCGTCCCGCCCCCACGTCGCCGTGAACCGCAGCGGCTCCCCTCCACCGCCACCCCCCACGCACACCCCCGACGAGCACGTCTTCCCCGCCCCACAGACGTTGCCGCAGCAGCCGCAGTTGTTCGGGTCCGAGGACAAGTCCGTGCACACCTGGCCGCACTGGACCCTGGGCGACGGACAGCTCGGCGGATTGCACTGGAAGCCCCCCGGCGTGTTCACACACTGCTCACCCGGCCCACAGTTGTCCGTCCCCAGCGCGCACTCGTCGATGTCCACACACGTGAAGCCATTGCCCGTGTAGCCCGGCCGGCACGTACACGTGTAGCTGCCCGGCGTGTTCGTGCAGTACGCGTTCGGCGAGCACTGCGCCGTGCCGTTGGTGCACTCGTTCACGTCGTGACACACGCTCGGCTGGCCCTGACACGTGTAGCCCGGCTCCACCTGGCACGTGGCGCCACAGCCATCGCCCGCCACCCGGCCTCCGTCATCACACTGCTCGCCCGTCCCCACCATCCCGTCCCCACACATCCCGCCCGTCGCGCCCCCCGTCGCCTCCACCGCGTCCACCTGGTACAGCGACAGCAACGCGCCACGCAGCGTCACGTAACGGTAGGCAGCAGGCTGGAGGTACGGCACCAGCGCGGAGTGCGTCCCCACGCCCACGTCGAGCAGCTGCGCCTGCCCCGTGGCGATGAGGCTCATGTCCGCGCGCCGGAACTCCACCTGCACCACCACCCCCAGCGACAACCCCCGGTAGTAGATGCGCAAGGGCCCCGTGCCCTCCTCACCCTGCCCCATGTCCAGCGTCAGCGCGCCGCCCAACAGGCTCAGGAAGTTCGCCGTCTGCCCATCCGGCGCCCCCACCGCGTTCTGCGGATTGGCCACCAGCGTGACGCCACTCTGGACCACCGCGTTCGCGTAGTTCGGGGCCAGGGCCTGCTCCCGCGTCACCACATCCTCCGTCGGGAACGCGTCCTCCTCGAGCGCGACGCCACAACCACCCACGACGAATGCGAACACCGCGCTCAACCAGCGCGACGCCGAGACACCACGATTGACCTTCATGTTCTGCTCCATTCCGCTCGTCTGGCTGGACGGAAAAGCCCGCGTGCAGGGAGATGACGGTGGGGACTTCCGTCTCACTCCAAGAAACGCACGACGGCTTTTTCTTGCGGCGATTTTCCGCGAGCAGCCCCCCGCGCCGTGCGCGAGCGGACATGCCAGTCGCCACACTTCGCCCTGGCGAAAGACAGTCGACACACCCCTCGCCCCCACGTCACGTTCCGAGACACGAACACCCGCCATGTCTCTCTTTTCAAGAACACGGCAGACACATGTTTCTCGAAACACGATGATGGGGTTCGCGCCAGACCCACGGGTCCACCCGGAGACCCCACCCAGGTGGACCTCTCACCTCAATCAAAGACAGACACGAAACCGGCTCAGCGCGCGACGCGGCGCCGGCGGAGCACCGCGCCCAGGAGGGCCAGCACGCCTCCGAGCAGCAGCCCTCCGCCCGTGGACGTGGAGGAACAGCCGCCCGACGGCGTGTCCCGCGACACACAGGCCACGTTCGCGGAGACCACGACGTCGTGCTCCTGGCCGTCCACGGAGACGACGTAGTGCTCCTCCTCGAAGCGCTCCTCGACCTGCCCCTTCTGGAGCGGGTCCGCGCGCTGGTCGTTGGCGAAGTAGAAGGAGGCCTCCTCGTTCGGCAGGAGCTCCTCGTCGCACACCGTCGCGCCCTCGCAGCCCGCCAGCGGCCAGCCCACCAGCGTCACGGGCTCGTCACACGCGTTGCGGACCCGGCTGGTGCCGCACGTGGCGTAGGTGGAGATGATGAGGCACGGCTTCTCCGACACCACGCTCTGTCGCTCGGTGACGCAGTCACACGGCTCGCTCTCGGCCCGGGCCGGCCCCGCCGAACCCACCACCACCGCCGTCGCCAACACCCACCCCAGCCGCATGGACAGGCCCCGGGGAATGAACGTCGTTCGCATCCTCGATACCTCCGCCTCGAATGTCGGCCCCTGCGCGGGCACGCATCCTGGCCCCTGACAGGGAGCGGAGCCAGACATCGTTGCCCAGGGCAACCTTCTCCACCCAGACACCGTGTCCCCTGACTCGGCGAGGGACCGCCCGGTGGTCCTCGGGCGAGCCCAGGCACCTCACGTCACGGCGAGGCAGACCAGGTGAAGGTCCCGGATGCGGGCCTCGCTGTCCTCGGTGCACTCGGACGAGGCCGGCGGGGGCGCCCAGGGCGGCGTCCGGGTTGCGCACGACGACGGTGGTCCCATCCTCCACCTCGTTCGCGGAGGGGTGCGCCGACAACGCCTGCGCGCCCTGCTCGAGCGAAGCCCGGGCTGGGACATGGCCAACACTCACCATGCCCGGCCCGGCGCCCCCGCGGGGCGACAGCCTCAGGGGATGCCGAAGGACGCCACCGCGGGGTCGCCCCAGTCGCAGCCCCAGGTGGAGGGCAGCTGCGTGAGCGCGCCGGTGTAGACGACCTCCGGCCTGCCCGCGCGTCGGACGCGGACGGTGTAGCCCACGGGATTCGAGGGGCTCGGCTGGGGAGAGAAGCCCACCGCCATCAGACAGACGCGGTAGCCGCCCACGGGCGGAATCCGGCCATTCGCCCAGAAGACGCTCTCCGGGCCGGTGCCCGTCACCTCGTCCCGGTCCAGCTCGCCGTACTCGGTCTGCGCGTCCGGTCCGCGGTTGTTGTAGTGGATGAGCTTGTCGCCCGGCGTGCGGACATACAGGTCCGCGTCTCCGGGCCGGCTCCAGGTCGCTGAAATCTGCAGGAGCGACGTGCCCACGCACGCGCCCGCCTGACAGGCCGCGCCCCCACCACAGGCATTCCCGCAGCCGCCGCAGTGCTCGCTCGAGCTGCTCGGGTCCACGCAGGCCGAGCCACACGGGAGGTTCGGCGGCAGGCACGCGGGCGTCTGGCACTGGAAGCCGCCCGGCGTGTTGACGCAGACCTGCTCCGGCGCGCAGGTGTCCGTGCCCAGGGCGCACTCGTCCACGTCCGCGCAGACGCTCGGCTCGCCCGAGCAGGTATAGCCGGCCTCCGGCCAGCAGACGCTGCTGCAGCCATCTCCGGAGCTCTGGTTGCCGTCGTCACAGCGCTCCTCGGAGCCGTCGATGACGCCGTCGCCACACACCGGGTTGCGCAGGCCCCGCACCGCGTCCACCAGGATGGGCGCCTCGGCCGCCCCGCGCAGCAGCACATAGCGATAGGGGATGGTCTGCCCGTTCCACACGGTCCACTCGAAGGTGCCCTCACCCCGCGGCACCACGAACAGCGTGCTCCCGTACAGGTAGCTGCCGTCCACCGCCAGGAACAGCACCGTCGACTGCGACGACACCTCGCGAGGGCCCCGGTAGTAGACGGTCAGCATCCCCGTCGCCTCCTGCCCCTCGCCCAGGTCCAGCATCAGCCCCGCCGTGGTGTCCATGGGCAGCGTCGCGGCGATGCCGTCCGGCGGGCCCACCGCCGCGCCCGGGTTCAGCACCGACGACGACGTGCCCGAGACGGCCACCGCGTCCGCGTGGTTCGGCTCCGGCGGGGCCAGGGCCGCTCGCGAGACCTCCTCCCGCGGCGCTTCGTCCACCCGCTGCTCGACGTCACAGGCGCCCACCAGACATGCCAGCGCCACCCAGCCCCAGCCGCATCGTCCGCGCATCATCGTGTCCCTCGTCCCCCCGAGGCGGGCTGGAGCCCGGGATGGGCTCACGGCCCCCAGGAGGGATGCGAGGCTATTCGGGACGTCGCGGGCGCGACAATCCCAGACACGGACGCCCCAGAGTTCAAGAAGAACCCGGGGTCATCCATGACAGGCATTGGCATACGTCACGTCTTGGTGCCGAAGAGCCGGTCGCCCGCGTCGCCCAGGCCCGGGAGGATGTAGCCGTGCTCGTTGAGCTTCTCGTCCACCGCGGCGGTGTAGACGTGCACGTCCGGGTGGTGCTCGCGCAGGTTGGCCAGGCCCTCCGGACAGGCCAACAGGCACACGAAGCGCAGGGAGCCGGGCTTGCTGCGCTTGACGCGCTGGAGCGCCGCCACCGCGGAGTTGCCCGTGGCGAGCATCGGGTCACACACCACCACGTCGCGGTCCGCCAGCTGCCCGGGCACGCGGTAGTAGTACTCCACCGGCGTCAGCGTCTCCGGGTCGCGGTACAGGCCGATGTGGCCCACGCGCGCGGAGGGCACCAGTTGGAGCATGCCGTCGAGGATGCCCTGGCCCGCGCGCATGATGGCGACGAGCACCAGCTTCTTGCCCTCCAGCATCGGCGCGCGCATGGGCGCCATGGGCGTCTGGATGTCCTCGTCGCGGACCTTCAGGTCGCGCAGCGCCTCGTACGCCAGGAGCAGCGAAATCTCCTGGAGCAGCGAGCGGAAGGTCGCGGTGCTCGTCTCCGTGCGCCGCATCATCGTCAGCTTGTGCTTCACCAGTGGATGGTCCACCACGGTGCAGTTGGGGAACTCCATTGCGTCCCTCCCTCGTCGAATCTGCGGGTTGTCAGAACACCGTTCCGTCGCTGTCCACGCGGATGGGCGGCACCCCGCCGGGGCGCGCCTCGGCGGCCACCTTGCGCCCCGCCGTCCACGTGCCTCCCTGCAGCACCTTGCCCAGGGGCAGCTCCTCCGCGCTCATCCCCAGCCGGCCGCGCACCAGCGCCGCCACCCGGTCCAACAGCGCCACCGTCAGCGCACGCCACTCGACGATGGGCTCCTCGCTCGGATGCAGGGCCTCGCGGGTCAGCCGCGCGTCCCGGGGCACCAGCACGCCCAGGTCCACGAAGAGGCCGCCGTTGCGGTACTCGGGCAGGCCGGTGAGCCCGTCCAGCTCCAACACGCGGAGCCCCGCCTCCTCCAGCGGCTCCACCAGCGAGTACGTCAGCCACTGGGACAGCTTGTGGAAGGGCACCAGCGCGTCCACGCCCTCCACCGGGCCCAGCGCCGAGTGCGGCCACACGTCGCCCAGGTTGACCGCGTCCACCATCACCCGCCCCGGCCAGATGGGGCCCAGCTGCTCCAGCACGTGCCCCAACAGCTCCGAGGCGCGCACGCTGCGCCCCTGCGCCACCACCAGGTCGAACAGCGTCCCGGGCCTGGGCAGCACGCGCCCCAGGCCGTGCATCAGGTGCAGCCGGCCCTCGAGCCCGTCCAGCGGGTTCGCCCCGGTGACCTGGAGCCCTTGCGCGAGCGCGTCGAGCGACAGCCGGCTCAGCGCCTCCGAGTCCGCGCGCAGCGGCCGGTCCGGGTCCGAGGAGAAGACGCCGTCCATGAACATGCGGAAGCTGGCCACCGCCAGGCCTTCCGAGCGCGCCCACGTGCCGCCGCCCTGCTCGCGGTAGCGCCACTTCGGGCCGCTGCCCGCGTCCAGCAGCACGCTCACCACGGCCAGGTCCAGCTTCGCCCGCGCGCGCTCCTCGGGGGACACGCCCTTCAGCCGCGCCTCCAGCTCCTCCACGCGCTTGACGCCGCCCGCGTCGAAGTGACGCCAGCGGCTGTGCAGCGGGATGTCCAGCGTGGGGTATGCCTCGCGCGTGACGGCCAGCACCGTGTCCACCACGGCCGACAGCCGCGAGGGCTCCACGCGGAAGTGCGTGAGCTTCCCGGCGAGCCCCAGCTCCAGCAGCTGATGGCAGCGCTCGCGGATGGCCGCGGGGGTGCGCAGCCACGCGACGGCCGGGGACACGTCCGTCCTCGCCAGGGGCCGCTCAGACATCGAGGCCCCGTCCCTTCACCTGCGCAAGTCCCGCCGCGTCCGCCACGGGGCCCTTGGTGAAGTAGCCCGCCGCCTTCTTCGCCTCCATCTCCACCTTCGCGTCGGCGGGGATGAGCTCCTCGGGGATGGGCACGCGCTCGAGGATTTCGATGCCCGAGCGGACAATGGCGTCGTGCTTCATGTCGCTCATCGACACGAAGCGGTGGATGCGGGTGATGCCCAGCCAGTGGAGCACGTCCGGCATCAGCTCCTGGAAGCGCATGTCCTGCACGCCCGCCACGCACTCGGTGCGGTGGAAGTACGTGGCCGCGGAGTCGCCGCCCTCCTGGCGCTTGCGCGCGTTGTAGACCAGGAACTTGGTGACCTCGCCCAGCGCGCGGCCCTCCTTGCGCAGGTAGACGATGATGCCCGCGCCGCCCGCCTGCGACGTGCGCACGCACTCCTCGATGCCGTGCGCCAGGTACGGCCGGCAGGTGCAGATGTCGCTGCCGAACACGTCCGAGCCGTTGCACTCGTCATGCACGCGCACCGCCAGCGGGATGTCCTTGTTCGCCACCGAGCGGATGTCACCGAAGGCATACAGCGTGAGCCCGCCGATGGGCGGCAGGAAGACGTGCAGGTCCGGGCGGGTAATCAGCTCCGGGAACATGCCGCCCGTCTGCTCGAAGAGGCCGCGGCGCAGCGCGCTCTCCGTCAGGCCGAAGCGCCGCGCGATTCCCGGCAGGTGCCACACCGGGTCCACCGCGGCCTTCACCACCTTGATGTCGCCGTTGGCGGTGAGCAGGTCCCCGTCCGGGACCAGCCGGCCCGCCTCCACCGCGTCGCGCAGCTCCGGCAGGTTGATGTGCGCGCGGGTGACGGCGATGGTGGGACGGAAGTCGACGCCCTGCTCGTAGAAGGGGCGGAAGGCCTGCGGCGCCACCGCGCCCCACGGGTCCAGGGAGACGATGCGGTCGGGGTTGCTCCAGGACGGATGCGGCCCAATCTCCGCGGCGGGCGAGGTGTCCTTCAGGTCCGCGCGGTGGTCCTGCGGCAGCATGCCCGCGGCCACGGCGAGCGCGCGGTAGACGGCGTAGGAGCCCGCGTGCGTGCCGATGACGTTGCGGTGGCCGGGCTCGGTGAGCGTGGCCACCACGGGCCCCCGGCGCAGCGGATCCACCTCGCCCCAGCGGATGGGCACGCTGGGCGTGTCGCCATCCGGATGGGAGGTGAGACGGATGGAGTTGACGGGCTTCTTGTCTGCCATGGGAGCGCCCTCCTTGCGGGCGCGACTGGAGCTCGTGCGGGAGGAACGCTCAGCTCATCCACGAGCCGTCGGTGCGAGCCGACCACTTGCGGGTGACCTTCTTGAGCTGCGTCCAGAAGTCGAGGCTGGAGACGCCGGTGATGTCGCCGTGGCCGAAGCGCGACTCGCCGGTGCCGCCGAAGGAGAACGGCTCGCGCGGGACGGGCACGCCCACGTTGACGCCCACCATGCCCGCGCGCACGCCCTCCACCGCCGCCTGCGCCACCGCGCCGCTGGTGGTGAAGATGGACGCGGCGTTGCCGTAGGTGGACGCGTTCTCCACCGCGAGCGCCGCCGACAGCGTGGGCACGCGGATGATGGACAGCACCGGGCCGAACAGCTCGCGCCTGGCGGCCTCCATGTCCGGGCGCACGTGGTCCAGGATGGACGGGCCCAGCCAGTTGCCGCCGGCCCACTGCTCGCCCGCCGGACGCTTGCCGCGCCCGTCCAGCGTGAGGCGCGCGCCCTCGGACGCCGCGCGGGCGATGGCCGTCTCCAGCCGCTCCACCGCGCCCTTGTCGATGATGGCGCCCATGCCGGGGCCCACCTCGAGCCGGGCCGCGCGCCGGGCGATGTCCTGGAGCAAGGGCTCGATGTCGCCCACCGCCAGGAGCACGCTGCCCGCCATGCAGCGCTGGCCCGCGCAGCCGGTGAACGAGTCCACCACGGCCTGCGCGGTGAGGTCCGGGTCCGCGTCCGGCGCGACGATGAGGTGGTTCTTCGCGCCGCCCAGCGCGAGCACGCGCTTGCCGCGCTCACCGCCGCGCGCGTAGAGCTGCCGCGCCACGGCCGACGAGCCCACGAAGGCCAGCGCCTTGACGTCCGGGTGCTCCACCAGCGCGTCCACCGTCTCGCGCCCGCCGTGCACGACGGAGAAGACGCCGGGGGGATAGCCCGCCTCGCGCATCAGCTCGCCCAGCGCGCACGCGGTGAGGGGCACCTTCTCCGACGGCTTGAGGATGAAGGCGTTGCCCAGCGTCACCGCGATGGGGAACAGCCACATGGGCACCATCGCCGGGAAGTTGAACGGGGTGATGCCCGCGACGATGCCCAACGGCTCGCGGCGCAGCTCACACGTGACGCCGCGGCTCACCTCCAGGTGCGCGCCGCTGTCCAGGTTCTGCAGGGACAGCGCGAACTCGCACACCTCCAGGCCCTTGAGCACGCCGGCGCGCGCCTCCGCCACCGTCTTGCCCGCCTCGCTCGCGGCGAGGTTCGACAGCCGGTCCAGCTCCCGCTCCAGCAGGCTCCGGAAGCGGAACAGGGGCTGGGTGCGCTCGCGCGGGGAGAGGCTCCTCCACAGCGCGGCGGCGGGACGCGCGGCCTCCACCGCCTGCGCGACACCGTCCGCGGGCGTGAGGGGAACCCGGCCGATGACGGTGCCGGTGTAGGGGCTGCGGACATCCAGCAGCGTCGCGCCCGGCGGCAGCAGCCACTCACCTCCCACCAGGTTTCGACACGGAACGACGCTCTCGGGAAGCTCGACGAACGACAAGCGCACACCCCAGACATGGCAACGAGGACGTGCGCTTCATCGTAGCCGCGAACACAGACATCACCGCAACCCACCCCCGGGGCCGCCCGCCAGAATGCCGGGCGACTGTCCTGCACCCCAGCACTCCACCTGTCGGGAAGAGGACCGCCTCCCGCAAAGGCATCCCATGGGGTCTTCAATGCATGGCGTCATGGGCCGCGCCGCGTCATTCATTGACGGGTGCGGGCGGACTCAGGCGACAGTGTTGTCTTTCAAGCGCTCGCGCCGGGACCCAACCACGCACGCAGGCGGGTGAGGACGGCGGAGTCCTCCGCATCATGGGGGAGGCCCAGGCGGCGCGCCTCGGCATACAGCGCGAGCGCGTACTCGAAGCGCTCGGTGGCCCTCTGGGAGTCGCCCTGCTCCAGGTGCAGCTCGCCGTCCTCGGCCACCAGTCGCGCGAGCACCTTCACGCGCAGCGGGTCGCCCAGCAGGCGCGCGGTGGACGCGGCGTCCACCATCAGCAGGGCCGCGTACTCCATCCCCAACGTGTCGAGCGCCGTCGAGCGGATGAGCGCCGCCGCGTCGGCGAAGCGCTTCTCGTGGCGGGCCTTGAGCAATCGCGCCAGCGCGGCGGCGAACTGCTCGATGAGACGCTCGACGTAGTCCTTGCGGATGGACATGGCCCACCCAGGCTCGCGCCTTCCCTCGCGTGGGCACAAGGACCTGGGCGCCGTCGACGTGGGATCTTGGAGGGACCTTCGCGCAGGTGCGACCTTCCCACATCGCGGCCTGTGCTCCGACCTCACCCGAGGGCACGAGGTCCCGGCGGACACCTCGCGCCCGGTCGGCGCGTCTGTCCTGGAGCAGCCAGGCGACTGACGCGAGGCGGCGAGAACCTGGGAGTCCCAAGGAGCTTGGGTACACTCGGGGGAAGGGTGCGCCAGGAATGACCAAGAACGACACAGGCGACAGGGGCGAGGGCTCCGTCGGCACGGGCGGCGAGGACGAGGGGACGGCGTCGCTCGTCCCGGCCCCCGCGGACGAGGGGACGATGTCCCTGGGCACGGGCGATAAGCTCGAAGGGACGATGTCCCTGGGCACGGGCGGCGAGCCCGAAGGGACGATGTCCCTGGGCACGGGCGACAAGCTCGAGGGGACGGCGTCCCTGGGCGCGGAGGGCCCGGGCGCGGGCTCCCACGGGACGGGGGCCCGAGGTGCGGGCTCGCGCTCCTATGGCACTGGAGATCGGGATGTGGGCTCGAGCTCCCACGGTGACGATTCCGCCACGGGGCCGGACGAGGCGCGCCGCCGGGCGCCGCCGTTCTCCCAGGTGGGCCGGTATGTGCTGTTGCGCCGACTGGGCCAGGGCGGCATGGGCGTGGTGTACGCGGCCTATGACCCGGACCTGGACCGGAAGGTGGCGCTCAAGCTGCTGCATCCGGACGGACGCCACGACGAGTCCGAGGAGGCGCGGGCGCGGCTCTTGCGCGAGGCGCAGGCCATGGCGCGCGTCTCCCACCCGCACGTCATCCCGGTGTTCGACGTGGGCATGTGGGGCGACCAGGTCTTCGTCGCGATGGAGCTGGTGGACGGCGGCACGCTGGCGTCGTGGCTGAAGGAGTCGCCGCGCTCGTGGCGCGAAATCCTCACGCGCTACGTGGACGCGGGCCGGGGCCTGGAGGCCGCGCACGCGGCGGGGCTGGTGCACCGCGACTTCAAGCCGGCCAACGTACTCATCAGCCGCGCGGGCCGCGTGTACGTGATGGACTTCGGCCTGGCGCGTCCCATCGGCGAGCTGCGCGAGGAGGACCCGCTCCCCGAGGAGACCCGCGAGACGCTCGCCTCCGGTCGGCGCATGCTGGACACCACGCTCACCGGACATGGCGCGCTGGTGGGCACGCCCAACTACATGTCCCCGGAGCAGTTCCGGGGCGCGACGCTGGACGGGCGCACGGACCAGTTCAGCTTCTGCGCCGCGCTGTACGGCGCGCTCTATGGCGCGCGCCCCTTCGACCCGGGGAGCGTGCGCGCCTACGTCATCTCCAGCATGGTCGAGGCCGGCGGGCGCACCGAGTCGCTCGCCACGCCCCAGGGCGCCCTGGCGACCTCCTCCACGCGGCCGCCTCCGCTCGCGGTGCGCGAGCCGCCGCGCGACTCGAAGGTGCCCGGCTGGGTGCGCGACGCCGTGCTGCGCGGCCTGTCGCTGGAGGCCGACCAGCGCTTCCCCTCGATGTCCGCGCTGCTGGAGGCGCTGTCCCAGGAGCACCACCGGCTGCAGCGCCGTCGGTGGGCGACGGCGGCGGGCGCGCTGGGCACCACGCTCGCGCTGACGGCGGGCGCGGTGTGGCACCAGTCACGCACGTGCGTGGACGCGGGCGCGCAGATGGACGAGGCGTGGTCGTCCTCCACGCGCGACAAGCTGGCCACCGCGTTCGAGGCCACGGGCCGCCCCTTCGCGAAGACGATGGCCGAGCGCGTGACGCACGCCCTGGAAGACTACGCCCAGGCGTGGAAGCAGCAGCGCGTGCAGGCGTGCGAGGCCACCCAGGTGCAGGGCGTGAAGCCCGAGGAGCAGTTGGACCGGCAGCTCGTGTGCCTGGAGCGTCGGCGCAAGGACTTCCGCGCCACGGTGGAGCTGCTGTCGAGCGCGGACGCGGCGATGGTGGAGAAGTCGCTGGACGCGGCGCTCGCCCTGCCCTCGCTGTGGGAGTGCGAGGACGCGGAGGCGCTGGCCTCGGCGCAGCGACGGCCCTCGGACCCGCTGCGCCGCGCGGACATCGAGGTGTTGGAGGAGAAGCTCTCCCACGTGCGCGCGCTCATGGACGCGGGCAGACACCCCCAGGCCCTGGAGGCCATCCAACCGCTGATGGCCCCCGTCGAGGCCACCGGCTACCTGCCGCTGCGCTCCGAGGCGCGGTACCTGAACGGCTGGCTGCTGGAGCAGACGGGCGAGTCCGCCGAGGCCGCGAAGCTGCTGTCGCGCGCGGTGTTCGACGCGGAGGCCGGCCACGCGGACCGGCTGAAGGTGACGGCGCTCAACAAGCTGCTCTTCGTGGAGGATGGACTCGAGCACTTCGAGCCCGCGGCGCGCTGGGGCGAGCTGGCCGAGGCCACCCTGGAGCGCATGGGCGGAGACGCCGTGCTGCTGGGCGACGTGCGCGTCAATCAAGCCAACCTGGCCATCACGCAGGCGCAGTACGACGTGGCCAAGGCGCGCGTGGAGGAGGCCCGCGCGCTCTACGCGAGGGCGCTGCCGGAGGAGCACCCCAAGCGCGCGCGCACCACGTTCCTGCTCGCGCACGTGGTGAACTCGCTCGGTGACTCGGCGCTCGCGCTGAGGCTGATGGAGGACGCGCTCCAGAAGACCACCGCCGCCATGGGCCCGCAGCACCCCGACGTGGCCCGGCGCCACGGCCTGTTGTCCATGACGCTGCGCGAGCAGGGGCAGGACGACAAGGCCCTGCCCCACGCGCAGGCGGCGGCGGACATCCTCCAGGCCATCTACGGCGCGGACAACCTGAAGCTGGCGGAGGCGCTCGACGAGCTGGGCATGTGTCAGCTCGGCCTGCGCCGCTTCGAGGACGCGCTGAAGACGTATGAGCGCGCGCTCGCGATGAAGCAGAAGGTGCTGCCCCCGGGCGACGACAAGCTGCAGTTCTCCCTGGACGGCGTGGGCCAGGCGCTGCTCGGGCTGGGCCGCGCGGACGAGGCCGTGAAGCCGCTGCGCGAGGCCGTGGGCTTCCCGGACGCGCCCCCGGACGCGCTGGCGGAGTCCGGCTTCGCGCTGGCGAAGGCGCTGGCCCGGACGGGGCAGGTGCCCCAGGCGCGCGAGGAGGCCGCGCGGGCCAAGGGGTGGTTCACCCAGGCGGAGCTGCCCGAGCGCGCGGGGGAGGTGGACGGCTTCCTCGCCTCCCTGCCCGAGGAGAAGAAGGCCGCGCGGCCGGTGCGCGCGCTGGTGCGCCCCCGGAAGCGGTGACACGCGTGGAAGGTGGCACCCCCGCCGGGGCGTGCTAGCGTCCGCCCTCGTGTCGCTGCCGCCGGACGAGGAAGAGGCGAACCTGGATGCCACGGCCACGCTGACGCGCGGACGGGCGGGTCAGGTGAAGATGGTGCTCCGGATCCTCTCGGGTCCGGACTCCGGCAAGGTGCATCCGCTCCGACAGGGCACGCACGTGGTGGGCAAGGCGCCCACGTGCGACATCGTCCTGGCGGACAAGGCCGTGTCCCGACAGCACCTGAGGCTGGAGGTGCATGACGAGCACGTGGTGGCCACGGACCTGGAATCGCACAACGGCTCGTTCTGCGAGCGGCTGCGCTTCACGTCCCTGGAGCTGCGCCCCGGCACCGTCATCACCCTGGGCACCACCGAGCTGAAGCTGATGCCCGAGGACACGCGCGAGCGCGCCGTCCTGCTGTCGGACAAGGACCACTTCGGGGCGCTCGTCGGGCAGAGCCGCAAGATGCGCGAGGCCTTCACGCTGCTGGAGCGGCTGGCCCCCGGCGGCGCGGACGTGCTCATCCAGGGCGAGACGGGCACGGGCAAGGACCTGTGCGCGGAGGCCATCCACCAGCAGAGCCCGCGCAAGAAGGGCCCGTTCGTCATCGTGGACCTGGCGGGCGTGCCGCCCACGCTCATCGAGAGCGAGCTGTTCGGCCACGTGAAGGGCGCGTTCACCAGCGCGCAGACGGACCGCGCGGGCGCCTTCGAGCGCGCCCAGGGCGGCACGGTGTTCCTGGACGAGGTGGGCGAGCTGCCCCTGGAGCTGCAGCCGCGCCTCTTGCGCGTGCTGGAGCGCCGGCAGGTCAAGCGCGTGGGCGCCAACGACTACATCTCCGTGAACATGCGCGTGGTGGCCGCCACGCACGTGAACCTGGAGCAGGCGGTGCAGCAGGGGAAGTTCCGGCGGGACTTGTTCCACCGGCTCGCGGTGCTGCGCGTGAGTCTGCCGCCCCTGCGCGAGCGCCCCGAGGACATCCCGGCGCTCATCGACCACATGCTCAAGCAGACGGGCCGGGCGCCCAGCGCGCTGTCGGTCCAGACGCGCGCGCTGCTGGCCCAGTACCCCTGGCCCGGCAACGTGCGCGAGCTGCGCAACGTGGTGGAGCAGGTGGTCAACCTGGGCGAGGAGGCCCTGCCGGAGCTGGAGTCCTCCGGCGAGGAGGGGGGCGCCAAGGTCGAGCTGGACCTCCCCTTCAAGGAAGCCAAGGAGCGCCTCATCGAAGGCTTCGAGCGCGACTACCTGAAAAATCTACTGGAGCGCTGCGAGGGGAACATCTCCCGGGCCGCCCGCGAGGCGGACATCGACCGTGTCTACTTGAAGAAACTGCTGCGCAAGCACGACCTGGATACGGGGCGGGACTCTTAACGCGGAGGGACTTTCGGGTTAGAGTGGGATGACCACGTACCCCTTTTGTCCCTGGAGGCCCCCCGTGCGCATCCCCCTCTCTCCGACCCTGGTGAGGACCCTCGAGCAGCCACGCGTCGACGTGACGCCGGCGCCGGGGGCCGCAGCATCCGGGACGGGCACGGCGGCGGCCCCCGAGGTGACGCCGGTGGAGGCGCCCACGGATGCGTACGGCGCGCAGGAGGCGCAGCTGAGCGAGTGGGTGCAGCGCTTCGGTGCGCTGGCCAGCGCGGTGGGCACGGCGTCCGCCACCCAGCCCCAGCAGGTGGCCTGCGTGAGTGACTTGTCGTCCATGAAGGTGCCCCAGCTGGGCGGGCCCGCGGACGGCGCTTCGGTGCTCCAGCAGACCAAGGACTCCAACTGCGGGTCCGCGGTGGCGGTGATGCTGGGCAAGGACAAGGGCACCACGGGCGCGAAGCCGTCGACGGAGACGATGGACTCGCTCGAGTCGCGCTTCACCAACGGCGACGGGACGACGCCGCACGAGCTGTCGAACATGATTGCGCACGAGGGCGCGGCGGTGACGCAGGCCTCCGGCTCCTTCGACAAGAAGCTGATGGATGAAGCCCTGGCGCGCGACGGCAAGGCCGCGGTGCTGGTGGACTCCAACAAGGTGGACCCGAACGCGAAGGACGCGGGCAAGGGCCGCGCGCACTGGGTCACCGTCGATGGCAAGGACGCGCAGGGCAACTACACGGTGAAGGACCCGGGGACCGGCAAGAGCGTGAAGATGGACGCCGGGGCGCTCGAGGACGCGGTGGGCACCGCCTGGAGCGAGCACAACGGCGGCGGCATGCTCGTCGTCGAGAAGGCAGAGGGCACCACCGAGGCCGAGCGCGCGCAGCGCGGCGGCGAGATTGCCACGGCGCTGGGCAACTCCGATGGCGGCGGCTCCCGCAGGGGCGCCTTCGCCCGCGAGTCCTCCTGAGCGGAGGGCCTTACCTGGGCCGCGCGTCACGCTCGCCGCGAAGGCTGGCGGACTGACGCGCGGAGCGGGACCTGCGTCTCGAGCCGACCGCATGCCGGCGCGACGCCTCTGCTGAGCAGGCCGAGCTGGAGCCGCGCTGCCCCGCGCAATGCGCGGGCGGCGTGCTCCCGTTGCAAGGGGCACCCTCGTCACACGCGTGTCGGCGCGACGCCTCCCTCGCCCCGCGCCGGAGTGCACGACGCTCGGGCGATGTCCCTCGTGGGCGTCGCTCCTCAGACGTGGAGGTACTCCACGGCCTGGAGCCGGAGGAGCTGCTTCGCGAGCTCCTGCACGCGCTCCACCTCTGCGTCACCCAGTGGCTTTCGCAACGCGAGCTTCAAATCCGTGGAGGCGCGGAACAGGAGGTTGCGCACCTGCGCGTTGCTCAGCAACGGGTTGAGCGTGCGCAGGTGCCCCACGAGCGAGCCCAGCTGCTGCAGCGTCAGCCCGGCCACCATCACCTGCGTGGCGCTGCCCTCGTCGGCGAAGCGCGCGACGGCGAGCTGGAGCGGGGACAGGAGCAGTGAGCGGGTGAAGGCCGGCTCGCACGACAGCTGGAGCCGGGCGCACTCGGACACCATCGGGCCGGCGTCGTGGCCCTCGATGACGGGCTGGATGCGGGCCGCGTCGTAGCGCGTGAGCACCGCCTCGTACGCCGCGCGGGCCTGCTTGCCCGGCTCCGAGCGCTGGAACACGTCGAAGGCGAGGTGGATCTCCTCGCGCAACAGCTCGAGCAGGTACGCGTCATCCACGTTCGCCGGCACACCGAGCACCTCGGCCAGGAAGGCCCGGTCATCGGCCGTCCCGGCGGCCACGGCCCAGAACTCGAGCGTGACGGAGCTCTCGCTCATCATGATGGGCACCGTGACGACGCCCTGGTGACGCCCCGGGGCCTGGACGAACTGGGAGAGCTTGGCCTCCAGGTCCGCGTAGCCCCGCATCAGCCGGTCCATCACGGCGGCGCGCACCCTCGCGCGGCCCTCCCGCGAGGCCGGCGTCTCCTCGCGCGGCGCGCGCTCCGCGAGGTCCCGCTCGCGCGGAGCCTGGGCCGAAGTGGACTCACGCGCGGGCTGCTGCGGCGTCGGAGGCGCCTGCTGCTCGGCGCGCGTGGACGGCTGCGGCTGCGTCGCAGGCGTGGGCGTCGCCACCTGCGCGGGCTTCGCCGCCATGCCCGTGGAGGTGCCCGTCGGGGGCGCGGTGCCGAGCGCCTCCGCGCCGCCCTGGGTGAAGCCCTCGAGCCCGCCGGAGCCGCCGCGCTGGGCGCCGGCATCCATCCCGTCGCGGTGGACGCCACCCTGCGCGCCCTGCTGTGCCTGCTCGCCCTCGGCGGGGCGGGCCCCGGTCTTCCCACCCGTCGCGGGCTTGCCGCCGGTGCCCTTCGCCTGGGGGGACTTGTCCGACTTCTTCGCCTCCGCGGGCTTCGCCTGCTCGCGCGCCGCCTCCTCCCTCGCGGACCGAGGGGGGACTCCGGGGCGGGGGGCATTCGGCGGGAGGCGGACGCTCATGGAGGGGACACGGCCGGCGCGCGCGGCGCCGGTGGGACTCAGGTGAGGTTCTTCAAGCGGACGACCAGGTTGCTGTCACCACTGCCCAGCGTGCTCGCGTCGTCGGTGGGGATGACATAACCCTGGTCCGCGCCGACGTGCTTGCGGAAGAAGTCTACCACCGCCGGGTCCTTCACCTCCGAGGTGGTGGTCTTCTTGATGCCATACACCGACCCGTCCTCACCTCGGGCCTTCACGGCGTCGGGCGCGGAGGAGAGCAGGTTCTCCAGGGTCCCGGACGTCCGGCCGCCGCTGGCGGGCTGCATCGTCATCGCGGTGTTGTGCCCCTCGATGTAGCTGACGTCGTAGTAGGTCTTCCCGAAGCCACCGTCGAACTTCACCTCGCCGAGCGTGGCGTTCTTGCCGTCGCCCGACGTGCTGCGGAAGTTGCCCGACCACCCCTCGGGGAACTTCACCGTGCGGTTCTCGCCCGGCTGGAGGGTGACCGGGTCCACCGCCTTCTCCCCCGCGTTCGGCGTGAACTGGATGGTCATCGGCTTGTCGCCGTCGTTGTGCAGCGACAGCGTGTTGCCGTCCTTCTTCGCACCCTGCGAGTCGGAGACCTTCTGCTTCGCGCCGACCGCCTCCGCGGGCTGTCCGGGGGACGGGGCCGCGGCCTTGCCCGAAGGCGACGGCGCCTGGGCGCCGATGCTCGGGATCTGCGGGGACGGGGCCGCGGCGGAGGTCTCGGCGCAGCCCGCGAGCGCGCCCGGCCCCTGCGCGCCACCCAGCGGGGGCACACCGGTGCCGCCCTGGCCCTGCGCGCCGCTCAGCGGGGGCACGCCCGTGCCGCCCTGGCCCTGCGCGCCACCGAGCACCTGCGCCAGCTCATTGAGGACCTCGAGCTGCGAGGCGAGCACCTTCACCAGCTTCTGGAGTCCCTCCGCGCTCTTGAGGCCACCGGTCTCGAAGCCGTCCTTCTGGAAGAGGGACGGGGCCGAGGGCGCGTTCATCGGCGTCGGCCGCGCCGCCTGCGACACCGACTCGGCGCGGGACGACAGCGAGGGGGCGACGGGGGAGGCGACGGAGCGGGAGATGGGGGAGAGCGCCATGACGAGGTCCTCGGGGGCTGGGCTGCGAGGGCTGAGCCAGGTCAGCCGATGCAGCTCCCTTGAGCACGGGGTGTGCCAGGGTCCACAGCTCACCAACCCCCTGGAATCACGGCGGAAGTCCGCGACTCCACGGGCCGAGGAGGGCGCGCTCCTGGTGACCGCCGTCGAGGGTCTGATGACCGTTGTCATCAGGGCGGCGGCCACCGGAGCACGGCTACTTCAGGCGCAGCACGTACGCCTCGAGGAACACCGTGGGCAGGTCCATGTCGCCCTCGGGCTCGCGCACGTAGCCGCGGGACATGTACATGCGCGCGACGCCGACGGCACCCCGGCGCACGTGCAGGCACACCGCGTCCACGCCCCAGCGCCGGGCCAGGGCCTCGGCGGCATCGAGCAGCGGCCGGGCGAGCCCGCTACCATGCACCTTCACCGCGGTGGCCAGCCCCCGCAGGTCCGCCGCGCGAGGCAGCCACGCCTCCGAGCCCGGCGCGCCGGGAGGAAAGAGGGCCACGGTGCCGACGACCTCGCCATCGAGCTCCGCCACCAGGAGCGAGGCAACCTTCCGCCGCGCCGCCACGTCGCGCAGCTCGCGCTTGCGCTCCTCCGTGTAGACCACCTCCGGCAGCTTCTTCGCGTACTGGGTGGTGAAGGCCTCGACCAGCAGCTCTCCCACCGCCACATCGTCCTCGGGCCGTATCTCTCGGATGACGGCCCGCCCCACCACGTCCTGGGTGCTCATGCCCGCAGCCATTACCACGCGTGGCGCGTCACTGTCTGGCGCGCGTCCGACGACGCACCGCGCGCACGAGGCGGACGCCCCGGAGCCGACACCGTCGGTCTGACGTGAGCAGCGCCACCTGGAAGACGCGGTGCCTCGCGAAGCGCGCTTCGCGTTTGTGCACCGACTTGCTCACTTCGCGCGTCCCGGGGGTTGTCATCCCGCCGGGTTGCGCCCGGCACACCCTTTGCCCTGGGGCCACGCCACCATGAACTTGAGCTCGTTGCGTCACGGCCTCCTGAGCGGACTCGTCGCCCTGCCCCTCCTCGCCCGAGCCCAGGGGGACACCAGCCCCCCACCGCGCCCCTCCGGGCACGCGCCCTCCAACCTCGAGTCCCGGAACTGGGCGGTGAACGTCGGGGCGCGAGGCCACTCCTGGAGCTTCGACCGGACACGGGCCGAGCTCCCCCTCCTCATGGTGAGCATGGAGCATCAGCCCTTCCGGCACCTGTCGTTCTTCGGCGGCACCCACTTCGGCCCGGACATCAACCTCGTGGGCGCGCAGGTGGGCAGCCGCGTCTTCTTCGGCGAGACGTTCCAGGAAGGTGTCTTCGTCGCGGCGCAGGCGAGCTACACCCTGTTCACCGTGGGCGACGACACGTTCGGCAGGCGCAGCTCCTTCGGAGGGCTCGTGGGTTACTCCCATCCACTGAGCACCCGGTGGCACCTGTCGCTCGGCGTGGGCGTCCAGTCCACGCGGACACGCAGGACGACCTATCCACCTCCGATCCTGCTCTGCCCCTTCGGGATGTGCAGCCCCGCCGCCGCGCCGCGGACCGAATCGTGGGAGGCCGAGGAGCCACTCCTCCAGTTGGGCACGTCGTTCCGGTTCTGAGGTGTGCCTCAGAGATAGTCGCCGATGAGCCACGGCAGCTTCTCGCCCAGCCGCTGCAGCAGTCCCCGGCGGCGCCAGCCGTCCCAGTGGATTTCGCGCGAGTGGAGCATGTCCTTCTCGAACGCCGCGGCGAGCGACGCGGCCAGCGCCGGGTCCTCCACCACCAGCGAACACTCGTCCGAGGTGCTCAACGCCAGCGGGTCCAGGTTCGTCGAGCCCACCACGGACAGGTCCTCGTCCACGAGCATCGTCTTGGAGTGCATCATCGACAGCTCGTACTCCCAGATGCGCACCCCGCCCTCGAGCAGCCTCGCGTAGGACGCGCGCTGCGCGGCGTGCACCGGCGCGATGTCGTGATGTCGCCCGGGCACGAGCACCCGCACGTCCACGCCCTGCTTCACCTTCTCCAGCAGCATGTCGCCGATGGCGTCGGAGGGGATGAAGTACGAGTTTGAAATCCAGAGGCGTCGCCTCGCGGCGGCGATGGTGAGCAGCGTCATGCGGCGCGCGTCGGAGAGGAAGCGGTTCTGCGTGCTCGCGACGAAGCCCGCGCGGGCCTCACCTCGGGAGGCGAGCTCCGGGAAGGCCTCGGGTGGAAGGAAGTCTCCGCCCGCCTCCTGCCAGTTCTGCGCGAAGGCCACCTGCATCTCGCGCACGGCGGGGCCCTCGGCGCGCACGCTCATGTCGCGCCAGTACTCCGGCCCCTCCGCGTCGCCGAGCCAGCTGCGCCAGATGCCGAAGCCTCCGGTGACGCCGACCTCGCCGTCGCGCACCACGAGCTTGCGGTGCAGGCGTGTCTTGATGCGCGCGGCGTCGAGCGAGGGCATGGCGCCCTGGATGGGACGGAAGATGCGCACCTCGCAGCCCGCGTTCGCGAGCGCGATGCCCACGGAGTCGAAGTTGACGCTGCCCAGCGGGTCCACGAGCACGCGGCACGCGACCCCGGGCTGTCGCTCGCGCAGCGCGCGCACCAGTCGCTCCGAGGGCTCACCCGGGCGCCAGATGTAGCTGGCGATGTGGATGCTGGAGCGCGCGGCGCGAATCTCCTCGTCGAGCACATCGAAGACGCGGCCGTTCTCCACCAACTCCACGTGGTGGCCGGGCGTGAGCGCGACGCCGAGCGACTGGAAGAAGGCCAGCGAGCGCGTCTCATCCGCCGCGGTGGGCAGCGCGCGCAGCCGGAGGTCGTGCCGATGATTCGGAGCAGGGCACCCGGCGACGAGCAACGCGACGAGCACGGAGCAGGCCAGCTTCACCTTGGGAAGCTAATGGCGCTCCCCTGTCGCGGCACCTGTCTGGTGACACCGAGCGCACGCGCACGGCGTCCACCGGACAACACCCGGGCGCGAGGACAGTGTGTGACGCACGTCACTCGGCCCCGGAACGAGGTGGAGCGGGTGCATCCACGTGAGCACCCTCCCGTTCTTCCTCACGGCCCGAGCGCGCATGTCACGACATCTCGTCCTCTTGAGCACCTGGCTCCTCGTGGGCGCGGGCCTCGTCGCGCCCCGTGAGTCCCGCGCCGATGTCCCGCTGAGAGCCTCTCGGCTGGAGCCCACCACCCCGCCTCCGCTCGGCGCGAGCAGCACGTACCAGCCCACCCGTCCCGAGGACGCGCCCCTCTCCACGGGCGCCTGGGTCGCGCACGGCGGCCTCGCGCTGCTCCCGCTCACCGGCATCTGGGGCGCAACCCGCGTCGGCGGGGACACACGCCTGGGCGCCACGAGCGCGCAGACGGCCACGGGGATGCTCGGGGGCTACCTGCCCTCGCGCCTGCTCTTCTTCCGCCCCGCCACGCCGGGCAGCGGACGCTTCATGGACCTGGAGGTCGCGGCCGTCGGCGGAGGCCTCCTGCTCACCCCGCCCCTCGCCGCGCTCGGAACCTGGAGCCTGGGCGAGCTCGCGTTCGGCCGCAGCGAGGACAGCGCCGACGCCTACGTCGGAGCCCTCGCCGGCGCCGCCGCGGGCACCCTCCTGGCCGCCGCCGTCGACGGCCTGCTGACGAAGCTCTCCGAGCCCAGCACCCGCCTCCAGGCCGTGCGCCAGCTCATCGCCCTGGCCTTCGTCGGCTCCGGCGCGACGCTCGGCTACCAGTGGGCCGGCGGCGGTCCCCGCTCGCACCAACCCACGCGATAGTTACAAGCGCGCCGCAATCCCTCTCCAATCCAGGATGTCTCACCGGCGCGCGTTGTGCGTGTCTCACCAGCAAAGCCACACGCGCAGAGATATTCTCAATTTCTTAGTTGTCATTAATTACGCCCAGCGCCATTCTTGCCGGGCCGTACGGACACGCTGTCTGGAGACACACCCCAATGAAGGCTCTCAAGCACCTCCGCGTTGCCGTCGTCTTCACCGCCGCCGCCGCTGTCTTCGGTGTCACCACGGGTTTCACCACCGAGCCCGCCCCGAAGTCCGAGTGCGCGCCGTTCTGTTACAAGCACCCCATCACCGGCCAGCTCATCTGCACGGCGCCCTGCCCGTAGTCCCCACGCCCTCGCGCGTGGAATAGGAAGGGGCCCGGTCCGCGGAAACGCTCGCGGGCGGGCCCCTTTTCACCAGACACGGCTCGGCGCCAGGTGGCGCATTTATTCGGTGCGCATCGCCTCCACCGGGTCCAGCTTCGCGGCGCGAGCGGCCGGATAGATTCCGAAGCCCAGGCCCACGCCGCTGCTCATCGCCAGCGACAGGCCAATGGCCCAGCCCGGCACCTCGGTGGGCAGGCCCAGCACCCAGCGCGCCAGGTGCGCCAGCCCCACCCCCAGCGCCACGCCGAGCAGGCCGCCCGCCAGGGACAGCACCACCGCCTCCGTGGCGAACTGCGCCAGGATGCGCCGCTTCTTCGCGCCCAGCGCCTTGCGGATGCCAATCTCCCGCGTCCGCTCCGTCACGGCCACCAGCATGATGTTCAGGATGCCGATGCCGCCCACCAGCAGCGACAAGAGGCACACGCCGAAGCTGGCCACCGAAATCACCTGCGAGATGTTGTTGAACATCTCCGTGGAGCTCTCGTTGGAGAACACGAAGAAGTCATCCGGCTCCAGCGGCTTGAGGTTGTGACGCCGGCGCATCAGCACCGTCACCTCGTCCTGCGCGCGCTTGACGACCTCCGCGGACGTCGCCTGGATGCTCACCCGGAAGTCGCGCACGCCGAACAGCGGACGGAAGGCCGTCAGCGGGGTCATCACCTGGTTGTCCTGGCCGCTGCCGCCCAGGAAGCCGCCCTTGCGCTTGAGCACGCCCACCACGATGAAGTTGCGCCCCTTCAGGCGGAACGACTGGCCCAGCGGGTCCAGCGAGGGCCACAGCGTCTCCGCCAGGTCCGGGCCGATGACCGCCACCCGCCGGCCATCCAGGTACTCCGTCTGCGTGAAGGCGCGCCCGTGCGCCACCACCACGGAGTTCGTCTGGAAGTACTCCGGCGTCCCCGACCACACGCTCACGTTCGCCCGCGACTCGCGCAGCTGCGTGGACGCCTTCAGGCCACCGGACGAGTCCTCCCCCGCGGCCGTCAGCACCGAAGGCAGCTCGCGGATGGCCTCCAGGTCCTCATGCGTGAAGCGCGGCCGGCGCGACAGCTCCGCCAGCGACAGGTTGCCCGCGCCGAAGGGCAGCCGCTGCACCTGGAAGCAGTTGGCGCCCAGCTCCGACAGGTTCTCGTTCACCTGGATTCGCAGGCCCTCGATGAGGCCCATCATCGACACCACCGTGGTGGCGCCGATGACGATGCCCAGCAGCGTCAGGAAGGAGCGCAGCGGGTTGGAGACGAACGTCCCGAACGCCAGCCGCAAGGTGTCCAGCAAGGCCATCATGGGCAGTCGTCCTCAGTCGTGGCGGAGCGCTTCCACCGGGTCCAGGTTCGCCGCGCGCGCCGCGGGCCAGATGCCGAACAGCAGGCCCACCATCGCCGCGAACCCCACGCCGCCCGCCACCGTCAACGGCTCCACCGTCGCGGCCAGCGGCGTGATGAACGACACCGTCTTCGCCAGCCCCAACCCCACCACCGTCCCCAGCGTCCCGCCCACCGCGGACACGCTGGCCGCCTCCATCAGGAACTGGATGATGATGGTGCGCTTCTTGGCCCCCAGCGCGCGGCGCACGCCGATCTCCCGCGTCCGCTCGCGCACCGACACCAGCATGATGTTCATGATGCCGATGCCTCCCACCAGCAGGGTAATCAGCCCCACGCCCGTGGCCGCGCCGTAGAGCGCGCCGGTGAGCTGCGCGTACATGTTGGCCAGCTGCTCCGGCCGGTTGATGGCGAAGTCGTCCTTCGCCTCCGGCGGCGTCCTGCGCTCGCGGCGCAGCGCCACGGTGAGCTGGTCCTGCACCTTGAGCACGTTGTCCGGCGAGTCCACCGACACCGCGATGTTGGGCGAGTTGCGCTTGCCGAAGTCCGCCTGGAAGGTGCGGAAGGGCACCACCACCACCGTGTCCTGGTTCTCCCCCAGGATGGTGCCCTTGGCCTCCAGCGAGCCCACCACGCGGTAGGGCTTGGAGCCCAGGATGATGCGGTGGCCCACCGGGTCCAGGCCCGGGAACAGCGTGCGCGCCAGCTCCGCGCCGATGACCGCCACCTGCGCCCGGTTGTCCACGTCCGCCTCCGTCAGGAAGCGGCCCTTGTCCACCGTGAACGAGGAGATGATGGCGTAGTCCGCCGTGGTCCCCAGCGCCGTCACCGACGCCATGCGCCGCTCCAGGAAGCGCGCCTCCACCCGGTCGTAGTAGAGCGGAGCGGCGGCCACCACGTGCTCGGAGGCCTGGAGGATGGGCTCCACCAGGTCCGCCGACAGGTTCTTCCGGTTGCGGTACTCCCACCAGTCTCCACGCATGGTCCAGGGGAACTTGGACACCTGGAGCGTGTTCGCGCCGATTTGCGCGAGCTGGTCCGCGAAGGACTGGTTGATGCCCTGGATGATGCCGACGATGGCCAGCAGCGTGCACACGCCCACGCCAATGCCCACCGTCGTCAGCACCGTGCGCAGCCGGTTGGCCCGCAGGGAGAACAGCGCGATGCGCCCTCCCTCCCACACGTCGACCCTGAAGCTCACGTGAAACCCTCTCGCGCCGGTGGGTGGCGCCGCACCGTTGGCCTGCCCCGGTAGAACGCCCTACGCCGGACGAGGTCGGGTGATTGCACGGAAGTTTTCAGCCCGCCACCTGCTTCCACCCGCGCGCGAGCACAACCACCGCCCGCGTGACTTCTTCCTGGGTGGTGTCCGGTCCGAGGGACAAGCGCACCGCCCCCAGGGCGTCCGCTTCCGGGATTCCCATGGCCCGGAGCACGGGCGACGCCGTCTCGCCCCCGTCGTGGCACGCCGAGCCGGTGGACGCGGCCACCTCCGGCGTCGCCGCCAGCACCGCCCCACCCCGAACCCCGGGAAAGCGGACGTTGAGCGTGTTGGGCAGCCGCTCGGCGTCCTGCCCGCTCAGGGCCAGCCCCGGCACCGCGTCTCGCAGTCCGGTCCACAGCCGCTCGCGCAGCGCGAGCAGCGCCTGGGTGCCCTGGGCGAGCCGCCGGCCCGCCAGCTCACACGCGACGCCCAGACCCACGGCGTACGGGACGTTCTCCGTGCCGGGCCTCAGCCCCCGCTCCTGCCCGCCGCCGAGCGTGACGGCCCGGAGCGGCGTGCCCTGTCGCACGTACAGCGCACCCACGCCCTTGGGGGCGCGCAGCTTGTGGCCCACCAGCGTGAGCAGGTCCACGCCGAGCGCCGTCACGTCCACCGGCACCTTGCCCACCGACTGCGCCGCGTCCGTGTGCACGCTGGCACCATGACGACGCGCGAGGGCCGCGAGGTCCGCCACCGGCTGCAGCACGCCCGTTTCGTTATTGGAGTGCATCAGTGATACGAGGGCGGTTTCGCCGCCCGCCGCGTCCAGCGCCTCGCGGGCGTCCTCCACGCGCACGCGCCCTTGTGCGTCCACGGGCAGCCACGTCACGCGCCAGCCGCGCCACTCGAGCGCGTCGCAGGGCAGCTTCGTGGCGGGGTGCTCGATGACGGAGGTGAGCAGGTGGCGCCGGTCCGCGCGGGCCTCGGCGGTGCCTCGGATGGCCAGGTTGTTGGCCTCCGTGCCGCCGGAGGTGAAGAGCACCTCGTCGGGCCTCGCGCCGATGAGCGCGGCGACCTTGCGGCGGGCCTCCTCCAGCGCCGCGTGGGCACGACGGCCGTACGCATGTCCGCTGGAGGGGTTGCCGAAGTGCTCGCGCAGGTACGGCAGCATGGCGTCCACCACCTCCGGGTCCACGGGGGTGGTGGCGTTGTGGTCCAGGTACAGCGGGCGCTCGGGGCTCATGGCCCCGCAGCATTACGGCAGCACCGTCACCGTGTCTCCCTGCAGGCGCACCGGGAAGGACACGGTGTTGGGGTGCACCGTCGCCTCCTCGACGATGTCGCGCGTGTCCACGCTGACCTGGAACGTGTAGGTGCCGTCCGGCACGTCCGTGACGTCCACCCACTGGCACGGCACGTCGAGCGTGTAGATGTCCGACCAGCCCGCGGAGATGCCCATCGGCTCGTAGTAGTTCCAGGGCTCGGCGTCCGAGCAGTAGCTCTGCACGTCCACCAGCGCGTAGCCCTGCTTGCGGCCGGACATCACCTGGTGGCCCTGGGCGTCGCGCAGCTCGTACGCGGCGAAGTTCGCCAGGTGGTGATGGCCATGGCACTCGTCGAAGACATACAGGTCCGGGTTCTCCTCGATGGGCGGGAAGATGGCGGCCTTGTTGCCCAGGTTCATGATGGAGGTGCTGAAGCGAAGCAGCTTGCGGCGGCCCGGCGCAATCACGCACTGCTCCCGCACCTCGCAGGAGTCGGCGGCGAAGGTCTTCCACGTCACGTGCGCGGTGCGCTCGAGCACGTCCTGGTCCACCGTGAGGTCGGGCTTGCCGTTCACCGGGTCCAGGTTCAGGCCGCAGGACCTGGCGGCCATCAGGTGCGGAGGCTCCGCCGGCGACTTCGGCACGCGCCCTCCGGAGAAGACGGACACGTCCCCGAGGGGATGCTCCAGCAGGTCCCCGGTCGGCACGGAGGCGACCACCAGGTCATCACGGCCATCGCCGTCGAGGTCCCCGGGCACCGCGACGCTGTAGCGCCGATAGTTCTCATAGCCGTTGGGGATGGTGTCCGCGCGAGGCCATGCCCAGACGGGGTGGAGCGACTGCGAGAGGTCCTCCTTGGGCGAGAAGAAGTAGAGCCGCCCCAGGGAGCCCATCACGAAGTCCTGGCGGTGACCGTCGCCGTCCAGGTCGCCCACGGCCTGGAAGCTGCCCAGCAGCGGGAAGGCCGGGTCCCCCTGCGTGGACCAGATGGCGGTCGACGCGTACGTCCCATCGGGCTCGGACAGGTGCACGGAGTACGGCCCGTTGTCCGCGGAGGCGACGGCCTCCCGGTGCCCGTCCCCGTTCATGTCCGGGAGCCGATAGCCCAGGCCCTCGAAGGGCTCCTGGCGCACGGGCTCGGCGGACAGCAGGCCCTGACACGCGAAGGTGCTGCCCGGCTTGCACCCCAGGAAGTACGCGCGGCCTCCCGTCTCCGTGGTCATGAGCACGTCGTCGGCGCCGTCCCCGTTCAAGTCCTCCACCACCTCGATGGCGTAGTAGCCCGGGCGGGAGTGCACCAGGGTGAAGGGGCCCTGCTCCGAGCCCGGGGTCGCCCGGTAGAAGCTCTGTTCGTTGGCGCGGCTCACGATGAGGTCGTCGCGTCCGTCCCCATCCAGGTCCGCGAAGAGGCTGCTGAGGAAGAGGCCATTGCCCGGCGCGCGGAAGGCGGGCGCGGCCAGCATCGCCTTCAGGTCCGCCTGCCCCAGGAAGACCTGGCTGCCATAGCGCCCCTGGACGAGCAGGTCCGCGAACCCATCCCCGTTCACCTCGCCCGTCCTCACGCGCAGCTGCGTCCCGGAGGTCTGGGGATGCGTGTTCGTCCAGCTCATCCGCGCGGACGCGGCCTCGGTGGAGAAGTAGGGAGGCTGCCCCTTGAAGAGGTACACGCCCCCGGGATGGCGCGTGGGGGCGAGCAGCACCTGACAGGGCAATGAGCCGACCACCAGGTCCTTCTGGCCATCGCCATCGAAGTCCGCGAGCGCCACCGAGCCGCCGAAGCACTCCCCCGCCTCGGTCATGGTGCCCTTCACCTGCCACAGCGGCGTCTCGGACAGCTCGGGGCCCGGCTCGGGCTCGGGCCTGGGGTCCGGGTCGTCACACCCCCCCAGGACAGCCAACAGCATGGAGGCCGATACGACGAAGGACAGACGCAACATGGTCGCTCCTCTCGAACGCTCCGGCGCAAGGCGCCCCCCGCCGGGAGTCGTGAGGCGCAAGAGGCTATGTCCGCCGTCGCGGCCCCGTTTGCGATGCTTGCCGGATGAAGGGCATCTGGCGCCCTACGTCTGCTCGCGAGGGCACAGCGTCAGCGCGTGGACATCCGAGCCCACGAGCACGCGCGAGTCATCCCAGCTCCACACCCCTTCGGTGCGGGCTGGCGCCGCGCCACCGAAGGTGGGCAGCACCGTCCACGGCAGGTCCACCAGGTGGCGGCCCCAGCGGCGCAGCACGTCCGCCAGCGCGTCGAGCGACTCGAGCGTGCCGGACTCCTCGTGCCCGTGTGGGCAATCGAAGTGGTAGTGCCAGGGCATCGCCTCCGTCGCGGGGTAGATGTGCAGCGTGGCGGACAAGTGCTCCTCCCGGGCTTCGTGACGCAGGTCTTCGATTCGCATCAGCGCTCCACCGTCAGCGCCAGCCCCTGCCCCACGCCGACACACAGCGAGGCGAGGCCCCTTCGCGCGCCCTGACGCCCCAGCTCGTGCACCAGCGTGGTGACGATGCGCGCCCCGCTGGAGCCCAGCGGATGCCCCAGCGCGATGGCGCCGCCGTTGACGTTGACCTTCTCCGACGGGAGCCTCAGCTCGCGCATGCACGCCAGGGCCTGCGCGGCGAAGGCCTCGTTGAGCTCCACCAGGTCCACGGAGTCCACGCTCCACCCCGCGCGCTCCAGCGCCGCGCGCGACGCGCCCACCGGCCCCATGCCCATGGTGCGCGGGTCCACGCCCACGCTCGCGCTGCTCACGAAGCGCGCCAGCGGCGTGGCGCCCGAGGATTTCAGCGCCGCCTCGCTCATGAGCAGCACCGCCGACGCGCCATCGTTCAGCGTGGAGGAGTTGCCCGCCGTCACGCTGCCTCCCGCGCGGAACGCGGCCTTCAAGCCGGACAGCCGCTCCAACGACGTGTCCGCGCGAGGCCCCTCGTCCACCTGGACACGCACGGGAGCCCCCTTCGCCTGGGGTACGTCCACGGCGATGAGCTCGCGAGCGAAGCGGCCCTCCGCCTGCGCGGCCACGGCCTTGCGGTGCGAGGCGAGCGCGAAGCCGTCCTGCGCCTCGCGGGCGATGCCCCACTGCTCGGCCACGTTCTCCGCCGTCTCGCCCATCTGCTCCAGCGGGAACAGGGCGGCGAGCCTCGGGTTCGGATAGCGCCAGCCCAGGGCGGTGTCCCACGCCTCCCACCTGCCGGAGGGGAAGCCGTCCTCGGGCTTGGGCATGGACCACGGCGCGCGCGTCATCGACTCCACGCCGCCGGCGAGCACGATGTCCGCCTCACCCAGCCGAATCATGCGGCAGCCCTGGATGATGGCCTCCAGTCCGCTGGCGCACAGGCGGTTGACGGTGACGCCGGGCACCGAGTGCGGCAGGCCCGCGAGCAGCAGCGACATGCGCGCCACGTTGCGGTTGTCCTCACCCGCCTGGTTCGCGCAGCCGAGGAACACCTCGTCGACGCGCGCGCCATCCAATGCGTTGCGCTCGAGCACCGCGCGCAGCACATGCGCGGCGAGGTCATCCGGCCGCACGCCCTTGAGCGCGCCTCGGAATCGACCGATGGGGGTACGGACCGCGTCGACGATGAAGGCCTCTGCCATAAGAAGGGGCTCCTGGGGATGCGTTCAGAGATAGAGGCGCTGCGGGTCCAGTCGCTCGCGCAGGAGCGACAGCACGGACAGGTCGGGCTCGCCCGTGGTGCGCACGGAGTCGGCGACGCGCAGCGGCCAGCCACAGGCGGCGCGCACCTGCTCGGGTGTCACGCCGGGATAGACCTCGGACAGCACGGCCTCGCCGGTGGCGTCGAAGTCGAGCACGCCCAGGTCCGTGATGATGCGCGTGGGGCCACCGCCGGGCAGGCCCAGCTCCGCGCGCGTCCTGCCGTTCATCCGGTGGCCCGGGCTCGTGATGAAGTCGCACTTCTCCACGAAGGTCCGCGGGCCCATGCGCATGACGATGAGCAGCCGCCGCGCGTGCACCGCGATTTCACACGCGCCGCCGCTGCCGGGCAGGCGCACCTTGGGGTTCGCGTAGTCGCCGATGACGGTGGTGTTGATGTTCCCCCACCGGTCCACCTGCGCGCCGCCCAGGAAGCCCACCTCGATGAGCCCGCGCTGGAGCAGGCACTGGAAGATGTCCGCCTGCCCCACCACGGCCAGCGAGTCCGTGACGAGCGACGGGTCGCCGATGGACACGGGCAGCCGCTCGGGAATCGCGCCCACGGCGCCGGACTCGTAGATCATGAACAGGCCCGGCGCATGCGTGGCCCGCGCCAGGTTGCACGCGAGGTTGGGCAGGCCGATGCCCACGAAGACCACGTCACCGTCGTGGAGTTCCTGGGCCGCGCGCCACGCCATCCGCTCGGACGCGGTGGAGACGTTGTTCTCAGTACCCATAGTCCACCCCCTCGCAGACGCGAGCCTTCGCGCGCAGCTTGTCGAGCAACCCCGTCTCCAGCTTCGCCAGGTAGCCCTGACGGTCCTTCACGCCGTAAACGAACTCCTCCAGCCAGGCGCGGTACGTCTCCGGCTTGCGGGAGATGTCCTCCCACTTCACGTAGAAGTCGTTGTCCCGGTCATGGAAGCCCTGCACGAAGCTGGGGTGACAGCCCCAGGGCTCGTGCACCACGTGGCTCACGATGATGCCGGGCACCAGCGTGCGGTTGGGGTCCTTGCGGATGACCTCGGTGGGGACGATCTGTTCGGCCACGACGATGACCTTGCGCGCGGCGAAGGCCACCTCCTTCTGCGAGCCGAGCAGGCCCCACACCTGCGCGTTGCCCTCCATGTCCGCGCGCTGGCAGTGGATGATGGCCACGTCCGGGTGGAGCGCGGGCACGGTGGCCAGCTCCCGCTCCGTGTACGGACATCGCACCGTCTTGATGGCCGGGTTCACCCGCGCGATGTCCGCGCCCTGGTAGTTGCTCAGCGGCCAGAACGGCAGCCCCGCGCTCGCGGCGAGGAAGCGCGAGAGCAGCCCGAAGTGCGAGTACTCCTCCAGCTCCAGCCGCTCGGAGGAGGACGCCTCGCCGCGGCGGCGGAGCGCGTGCAGGCTGCCCACGCCGGGGTTGCCCGCCCAGCTGAAGACGAGCTTCTTCACCGCGCCCGCCTCGATGAGCTGGTCGTAGACCAGGTCCGGGGTGAGCCGGATGGCGGTGAGGTCCTTCACGCCCTGGCGGATGATTTCGTGGCCCGCGGCGAAGCAGATGAGGTGCGTGAAGCCGTCGATGACGATGGAGCTGCCGTCCTTGACGCTGGCCGAGATGGCCTCGCGCATGGAGCAGCGCTTGTCCACGGCCCCTGGCTTCACAGCTTCACCCCCGCCGCGGCCCGGGCGGGCGCGGCCCTGGACAGGTCGAGCGACAGCTCGCCCAGGCACGCGTCGAGGATGCGCAGCATGACGGCCACCTCGTGCTCACCGACGACGAGCGGCGGCGCGAAGCGGATGGTGGACTTGCCACACGACAAGAGCAGCAGGCCCTTGCGGAACGCGAGCTGCTCCAGCTCGCCCACGTAGGCGCTCGCGGGCTCGCGCGTCGCGGGGTCCACGAACTCCGCGCCCACCATGAGGCCCACGCCGCGCACGTCGCCGATGACGGGGTGGCGTGACTGCAGCTCCCGCAGCCCACGCTGGAGCAGCGCACCGGTGGCGCGCACGGAGTCGAGCAGCCCCTCCACCACGTCCAGCGTGGCGAGCGCCGCCGCGCAGCACACGGGGTTGCCGCCATAGGTGCTGCCGTGCGAGCCGCGCGGCCACGTCATCACCGACTCCTTGGCGATGATGGCGCCCAGCGGCATGCCGGAGGCGATGCCCTTGGCGGACAGCAGGATGTCCGGCATCACGCCGAAGTGCTCCGCCGCGAACATGTGCCCGGTGCGGCCGATGCCCGACTGCACCTCGTCGAACACGAGCAGGATGCCGTGCGTGTCGCAGATGCGCCGCAGCTCCTTCAGGAAGCTCGTCGGGGGCACCACGTAGCCGCCCTCGCCCAGGATGGGCTCCACGAAGATGGCGGCCACCTCGCGCGGGTCCACGTGGTTGACGAACCACTCGCGCTCCAGCGCCAGGGCCGGGTTGCACGCGTCGCCGCACGCCTGCGGCGCGCAGCCGTTGGGACAGCGGTACGGATTCGCGTACGGGACGTGGATGACGCCGGGCAGGAGCGGCCCGAAGAAGGCGCGCTGGGCCACCTTCGACGAGTTGAGCGAGATGGCGCCGTAGGTCCGCCCATGGAAGCCGCCCTTGAAGGCGACGATGTACTGGCGGCGCGTGTGGTGCCGCGCGAGCTTGATGGCGCCCTCGACCGCCTCCGTGCCGGAGTTGGTGAGGAAGACCTTCTTGGGTCCCATCTCGGGCAGGTAGCCGGCGAGCCTGGCGCAGAGCTTCGAGAAGGCGTCGTAGTAGAAGTCCGTGCCGCAGATGTGCAGGAAGCGGCCCGCGGCCTCCTGGACGGCCTTCACCACGTGAGGATGCGCGTGGCCCGTGGAGGCCACGGCGATGCCCGCCATGAAGTCGAGGAAGCGGTTGCCGTCGACGTCGTGGACCCAGGGGCCCTCGCCGCGCTCGACGACGAGCGGGTACTCCTTGATGTACGAGGGCGAGCTGAAGCGCTGGTCCAGCTCGATGATGGCGCGCGCCTTCGGCCCCGGCAGGGCGGTCTTCACTTCGGGATGGAGCATGGTCATGGGGGTCTCCTGTCGAGGGCGTCAGCCCATCCGTGTCTGCGCCTGCTCGCGCATGAATTGAGCGACGTAGTAGGGGCCGCAGCCGCCCTTGCCGGACCCGCCGCTGCCCTTCCAACCGCAGAAGGACTGCACGCCGGGCCACGCGCCCGTCGTCGCGCCCGTGCGGCGGTTGGCGTAGAGGACGCCCGCCTCGGCCTGGGCCATGAAGCGCTCCACCTCCTCGGCATCGCGGCTGAAGATGCCGGCGGTGAGGCCGTAGTCGCAGTCATTGGCCCGCAGGAGCGCCTCGTCCAACGTCGAGAAGCGCGTCACGCCGACGAAGGGCAGGAACAGCTCGTCGCGCATGAGGCGATGTCCGTGCGAGAGCGCCACCACCGTGGGCTCCACGAAGTGGCCCTCCTCGAGCGCGGCCTCCAGACGGGGACGTCCACCTCCCGCAATCACCGCGCCGTCCTGGCGGGCCTCATCCACCGCGCGCTCGAAGCGCTTCACCGCCGCCGCGTTGATGACGGGGCCGGTGAAGACGGACGCGAGCGACGGGTCACCCACCCGCGCGTCACGCGCCTTCGCGGCGAGGCCGTCGGTGAACGCGTTGTACAGCGACTCGTGCACGTAGATGCGCGACAGGGCGCTGCACTTCTGACCGGACATGCCGAAGGCGGAGCGGAAGCAACCCTCGATGGCGGCCTCCAGGTCCGCGTCGCGACAGACGATGGCGGGGTTCTTCCCGCCCAGCTCCAGGAGGCACGGCCGCACGCGGCCCGTGGACATCCGCCGGTGCAGCTCCATGCCCACCGCCTTGCTGCCGGTGAAGGACACGCCGTCGATGCCGGGGTGGCGCACCAGCGCCGCGCCCACCGCCTCGCCCTCGCCGTGCGCGACCTGGAAGACGCCCGGAGGCAGGCCCGCGTCGACGAGCGCCTGGTACAGGCCCTCCGCGCACCAGGGCGTCTCCTCGCTGGGCTTGAGGATGACGCTGTTGCCGCCGAGCAGCGCGCCGCCGCTCATCCCCGCCGCGAGCGCGAGCGGGAAGTTGAACGGCGAGATGATGACGAAGACGCCATAGGGCCGCAGCACGCTGCGCGTGTCCTCGTTGGGGGACAGCCGCGCCATGGGCCGCGAGTAGCCCTCCGCCTGCTCGAGCTGACCCGCGTAGTAGCGCAGCAGGTCCGCGGACTCCTCCACGTCACCGAGCGACTCGAGCCGGCTCTTGCCCACCTCCAGCGTCATGCGCGCGGACAGCTCCATGCGCCGCTCGGAGATGAGGTCCGCGGCGCGGCGGAGGATGCGCACGCGCTCCTGCCACGGCGTCGCGCCCCAGCCGCGCTGGGCCTCGCGCGCCACGCGCACCACGCGGTCCACCTCGGCCACGGGCGTGCGGTGGACGGACACGAGCAGCTCGTCCGGCCGCGCGGGGTTGCGGCTCTGAAGCAGGTCTCCACTCCGGAACGCCTCGCCGCCGAGCCACGACGGCAGCTCTCCGCCCAGCGTCGAGCGCACGGCGGCGAGCGCCTCGTCGAACTGCGCGTGCAGCGCGGACAGGTCCGCCTCCAGCACCGAGTAGGTGATGCGGAAACTCATGACGCCTCCTGGAAGAAGTGGTGGATGCCGCGGGCGAGCGTGTCGACCAGTTCGTCGACCTCCGCCTCGGTGATGACCAACGGGGGGCCGACCATGAGCAGGTCCCCGTTCGTCCCGTCCGCGTGGCCCGTGTTGGACCAGAGGACCAGCCCCCGCTCGAACAGCGCCGACAGCAGTCGCTCGATGACCTTGCGCGCGCGTGGGAAGGGGCGCTTGCTCGCGGTGTCCTCGACCAGCTCGATGCCGGCCATCAGCCCCACGCCCTGCACGGAGCCGACATGCGGCAGCGCGCCCAGCGCCTCACGCAGGCGGCGCTGGAGGTGCGCGCCCACGCGCCCGGCGTGGGCCACCAGGTCGTGCCGCTCGTAGTAGTCGAGCACCGCCAGCCCCGCCGCCGTCATCGCGGGCGCCTGGAGGTACGTCTGCGCGTGCATGAAGCCGCCCGAGCCCCGGCGCAGCTCCTCCAGGTGCTCCTCGCGGATGAGCAGCGCGCTCAAGGGCGCGTAGCCCCCGCTGATGCCCTTGCCGAGCACCAGCACGTCCGGGGTGAAGTGGAACAGGTCGCTGGCGAAGAAGCGGCCGGTGCGCCCGCAGCCGCACATGACCTCGTCGGCGATGGTGAGGATGCCGTGCTCGCGGCACACGGCGCTCACGCGCTCGAAGTACCCGGGCGGTGGAGGCGACGCGCCCGCGGACGAGCCGATGACGGGCTCCGCGATGAAGGCGGCGATGGTGTCCGGGCCCTCGCGGCGAATCGTCTCCTCGAGCAGCCGCGCGTAGTGCTCGGCGCCGTCGCGCGCGTAGTTCTCCAGCCCGGAGCGGTACGGGTACGGCGCGGGCGTGGTGACGACCTCCGCCAGCAGGGGGCCGAAGAAGGTCTTGTAGTGGGGCCGCCCCGACAGCGAGAGCGCGTACAGCGTGTTGCCGTGGTAGCCGGGCACGCGCGCGATGACCTTGCCGCGCTGGGGCTGGCCGCGCTCGACCCAGAGCTGGCGGACGAACTTCACCGCGGCCTCCACCGCCTCGGAGCCCGAGCCGAGGAACGCGGCGCGCGTGAGCCCCTGGGGCGCGAGGGCGCACAGGCGCGTGGCGAGCGCCTCGGTGACGTCGGTGGTGAAGTGGGTGCCGTTGACGTAGGCGACGCGCAGCAGCTGCTCATGGATGCGGTCCGCCACCTCGCGGTTGCCGTGACCCACGCTGGCCACGAGCGCACCGGCGGAGGCGTCGAGGTAGCGCTTGCCGCTCGCGTCGAAGAGGTGGACGCCCTGGCCGTGCGTCACCACGGGGAAGTCGCGCGCGAGATTGCGCAGCAGCACGTTCCCCTGGGGGTAGCGCACCGTGTGCCTGGCTTCGTCCCGCATCGTCCGTCCTCCACGCAGCGCGGACGACCGGAGGTCGCCCGACAGGGCTCCCGCGTGGAAGAAGGGCAGTCACGATGCGCGCGTGAGCGCACACCAGGCCCCGACTGGAGCCCACGGACCGACCTTCGCCCCCACGGGCGACTGGAGACACGGGGGATGGAGGTCGGAGAAGTCGAGCGTGCGTGAGGGCCCGTCGAGGCACGAGCGCCGCTCGAACCTTCCGGCCGTCCCACGCGGCTCCAGGTCGAAACCGTCCGTGGATTTCTCCCACGGTCGGATGCGGGCAGGTCTTCGGGCTCGTGAGCGCTTCGGCCTTGGGGGCCGGCTTCCTACGACTCGTCGCTTCCCAGCTCCCCAGGGGAACCAGTGCGGATGACGAGGCTCGTTCTCACTTACCGCTGCGGGGCAGCCCCGGATTCGAACCGGGTTCCCTTTTAAGCTCGGACCGAGGTCCGAGCACCAACATGGGGCGGTATGTACTGTTCGCCTCTTCGGACTGTCAAGCGAAGCGCCGGTGCGCGCTCGACGCGCGGGGACGTGACGTCTGCCGGTGCGCGGGGATGTTCGACGAGCAACCTGCCGTGCATGAGCGCTGGCGCATCCCGCGCGCAGGCGTCACCTTCATCGGTGGCGCTCCGCGTCGGAGGACGCCTCCAGACCATGGCTCCGTCCGCCGCGAACACCGCCGCCGCGCCCTTCACGTTCACCCGTGCACAGAGGGTGTTCACGATGTCGGGCGCGCTGCTCGGGCTGCTGCTCGCGGCGCTGGACCAGACGATTGTCGCCACGGCGGGTCCCTCCATCCAGGCGGACCTGGGCATCTCCCCCGCGCTCTATCCGTGGCTGACGACGTCGTACCTGGTCGCGTCGACGATGATGGTGCCCGTGTGGGGGAAGCTGTCGGACCTGCTGGGCCGGCGCATTGTGCTGGCGGCGGGAATCGTCGTGTTCCTGCTGGGCAGCTTCCTGTGCGGCGTGTCGCGCTCGACGCTGACGCTCATCCTGTACCGCGCGGTGCAGGGGGTGGGCAGCGCGGCGCTCTTCACCGCGTCGCTGTCGGTGGTGGCGGACCTCTATCCGCCGCGCGAGCGAGGCAAGTACCAGGGCCTGTTCGGCGCGATGTTCGGCCTGTCGAGCGTGGTGGGGCCGCTGGCGGGAGGCTTCATCACGGACCGGCTGGGGTGGCACTGGGTGTTCTTCATCAACCTGCCGGTGGGCGCGGTGGCGCTCGCGCTCGTGCTCTCGCGCATGCCGGCGCTCAAGCCGCCGGGGGCCTCGCGCGGGAGGCTGGATGTGACGGGCGCGGTGCTGCTGGCGCTGGCGGTGGTGCCGCTCCTGCTCGCGCTCAGCCTGGGACGTGGCGCGGAGCAGGTGGCGCACGGTGGCGGCTGGGCGTGGAGCTCGTGGCAGGTGCTGGGGTTGTTCGCGCTCGCGGCGGTGGGGACGGTGTTGTTCCTGCGCGAGGAGAGGCGCGCGCAGGAGCCGCTGCTGGACCTGAAGCTGTTCCAGGACCGGACGTTCGCGCTGGGGAACGCGGCGGTGTTCGTCATCGGCGCGGTGTTCCTGTCGGGCGTGGTGTTCCTGCCGCTGTTCATGGTGAACGTGGTGGGGCTGTCGGCCACGCACGCGGGGCTGACGTTGACGCCGCTGACGTTGGGCGTGGTGGCGGGCAACATCCTCAGCGGTCAGCTGGTGTCGCGCATCGGCCGGTACAAGGGGCTGATGCTGGGCTCGCTGGTGGTGTTGATGGTGGGCTTCACGGTGATGGGGTTCACGCTGACGCCCACGTCGACGCAGACGGAGGTCACGGTGAAGATGGTCCTGGTGGGCGTGGGCCTGGGACCGTCGATTCCGCTCTACACGCTGGCCATCCAGAACGCGGTGTCACCCCAGCGCATCGGCGTGGCCACGGCGATGGCCACGTTCTTCCGTCAGCTCGGGATGACGCTGGGCGTGGCGCTGCTCGGCGCGGTGTTCGCGACGACGCTGTCGCATCAGCTGGGCACCCGCGTGGCGAGCGCCACGGAGGGACTGCAGCCGAAGCTGCGCGCCGAGCTGGCGTCCGCGGTGCCCGGTGTCGACGGGAGCGAGGCGGGCCCCGCGCAGTCGGCCTTCCAGGCGGAGAAGGTGAAGGAGCGCGTGCGCGCGGAGCTGGAGGCCGAGCGGCAGGCCCTTCAGCGCCCGGAGGTACGGGAGCAACGTGCGAAGGAAACGGCGCCCTCCGATGCGCGCGAGCAGCCTGCCGCGGCGTCAGCGCTCTCCGCTGTGGACGCGAAGGAACAGCGGGCGCTGGAGGCGGTCGACCGGACGGCGCTGGCGCTGAAGGAGTCCTTCACGCGGGCGGTGGAGGCGGTGTACCGCTGCGCCATCTTCGTCGCGCTGCTCGCGTTCCTGGTGACACTGCGGCTGCCCGAACAACCCCTGCAACGCGGGCGCGCGCGGGCACCGGCACCCACGGAATGAGCTCGGCGGCGCGCAACGCGCACGGAGGCGGACCGGGCCTTGCGCCGGTACACACGCCAGTGCGCGAGGGCACCGGGGCGGTGTGCCGGGCATCACCACCACGGACGGGACAGCGCCGGGCTCACGCGGCGGTGAGCGCGGAGGACTCCGAGTCGAGCGTGTAGATGCGCACGGGGTGGGGCACGCCCTTGACGGGGTGGTGCCCCAGGTCCTTCACGTCGCCACGGTAGTGGGAGACGAAGGACTCGGAGAGGAGCACGGGCTCGTTGAGCCCCGCGCACAGGCCCGCGATGCGGCTGGCCAGGTTCACCGCCGGGCCGATGACGGTGAAGTCGAGCCGGTCCGACGCGCCGATGTTCCCGTACATCACGTCGCCGACGTGGAGCGACGCGCCGAACTCGTAGGTGGGCAGGCCCCTGCGGCGGCGCGAGGCGTTGTCCTGCTCGCTGGCACGCACCGCCTCGTGCACGGTGCGCGCGGCGGCGGCGCAGCGGTCCTCCACGAGGGCGTGGTCGTCGATGCGGAAGATGGCCAGCACGGCGTCGCCCATGAACTTGAGCACCTCCGCGCCGTGCGAGTGGAAGGCGCCGACCATCGTCTCGAAGTAGGCGTTGAGCAGCTCGAGCAATGCGTCGCGGGGCAGCGCATCCGACAGCGCGGTGAAGCTGCGCAAGTCGCTCAGGCAGATGACGGCGGAGGTCGTCTCGCCGTCGCCGCGCCGAATCTGTCCCTGGAGGACGCGGCGCCCCGCGTCGCGGCCCAGGTACGTGTCGAGCAGCACGCCCGTCATGTCCTTGCGCGCGAAGACCTCCAGCACCAGCTCCAGGATGGGCTGCAGCTCGTGGAGCAGGGCGCGGTGCGCGTCCGTGAAGCCCCCGGGCTCGGAGGTGGCCCAGGAGACGCCGTGGCGCGAGTCATCGCTGAAGCACACCGGCAGCGCGAGGTACTCGGTGAGCCCCTCGGCGCGCAGCTCGGTGAACATGGGGAAGTCGCCGTCCGGGAGCGGCTGCTCCAGGCGGCGGTGGATGACGGGCAGCCCCTCGCGCAGGGCCTTGAAGGGGCTCTTCGAGAACGCGGGCAGGTGCTGGAGGCCGTGGGGGTGGACCTCGGCGGTGGCGCCATGTCCGACGCGCCAGCGGAAGCTCCGGGCGTGCAGGAGCGGGTGCAGCGTGAAGAGGACGATGGAGGCGCGCGACACGGGCACACCGCACGCGGTCAGCCGTTCACACAGGCCCGACAGCAGCGGCACGGGATTGGGCAGACGCCTTGCTTCCACGGCGAGCCAGCCCACCACGGAGGAGAAGGCATGGTCGCGAAGGCTTCGCGAGTCTCCGGCATTCACTTTCACGAGGCACTCACCACCCCCCGGCGGGCCGAGCCGGGCCGGGCGCGAAGCAACCATGACGAACCCGGAGCGTCAACGGAGACCTCGGAGAGCGAGCGGGCGGGTGCCTGTCCCCGCCGCCCCTCCCCCGAGTGTGCGTGGACCTCACAGCTCGTCGAACAGGTCGACGACGGCCTGCGCCAACAACTCCTGCTCGTCGGAGGAATGCTGCGACGCGTACGTGAGGACATCCTGAACGCCCGCCGCGTCCCTGCTCCAGAAGAGCGTCTTCAGCCGCGCTCGCAGCCGCTCACCCTCGTCACCCGCCGAGTCGAGCGCCTCGCGCGTGGACTGCGCGCCCACCAGCTTGACGTAGACGAACATGTCGAAGCTGTCCTTGGACTTCTCGGGACGATGCTCACGCTTGGCGCGCTCCTTCATCGTGAGGAAGCCCACCGCGTCGGGCAACAGAATCGCCAGGGACTTTCCGCCCACGGTGAGCGACACCTGCTGGCTCCGACGCAGGGCGACGCGAGAGTCCAGCAGCGGCGTCATCTGCGTGGGGAGCGCGTCGACCTCCACATCCCCTGGCGCGAAGAGGTCCAGGTCCATGCGCTGACCACTGGGCAGGTCCTTCGACCAACGATAACCCTTCGAGCGTCGGGAGAAGCCTCGTTCCGAGAAGACCTCGGGGAGCCGGCCCGCCATGAACTCCGAGCCGTCCATGTCGAACAGCAGGTCGGGCTCGAACGAGAACCCCCGCTCCACGGCCACGCCCGTGTCCGTCTCGACGGCGATGACCCCCGAGCCTCCGCGGCGCTTCGACTCCAACGCGAGCACCTGTCCACCGATGAGCATCACGGGCGTCGACAGCGCTCCCAGGTCGAGCAACAGCTCCCGGAGCTCGCCCAGGATTTCGTCGAACCGCTCCTCGTCGGTCACTCGAAGTCCTCGACGAGCGGCAACGACCTCGCGAAGCGACGCAGCAGCTCGTCCGCCTGTTCCTCACCACGCCCGCCGCTGTGCTGGAAGTCCACGGCCAGTTGGGGGAGCGCCACGCCCGGGCCATGCGGGAGGGCGCGCGGACTGGAATAGATGCCTCCCACCTCCGTCTCCGCGGAGGGCTCCGCGCGGAGAATCCAGAAGTTGTGCGGCGTCATCCGGCGCAGCTCGAAGGCGCGGATGGCCGCCTCCTGCGAACCGGAGAGATAGAGCCCGTGGGGCAGCCCCGAGACGAACCGCTCCTCGGGTTCAAGGGCACTCGCCAGGGAGAAGATGGAGCGAATCCCCTGGGAGCTCAGCCTCCGATACCCCGCCTCGAGCGCCTGGGACGTCGTGGAGGGCGCGTTGAACCCCTCCTTCGAGATGGCCGTGGGACGTCCGTGCTTCATCCACGTCTTGAGCAGCCCCACGGGCTCGCGAAGGCGCACGCCGCCGCTGACGTCCACCAGTCCCTCCTGGGTGAGTCGCTTGATGACCCCATGCGCATACGCGTAGCTCGTCTGGGTCTGGTCCGAGAGGGCGCGCACCGTCCAGCGACGGCCGGGGGACTCGAGCAGCGCGCGCACGATGCGACTGCCCTTGCCGTGGAACACCGGCTCGCGAGGGACGCGGTTCGAGGAGCCGCGCCCCTGAATCCGGATGAAGGTGCTCCCGGTGCGCAGGAAGAACGTGCCGCGTTGATCCACCAGCGCGAGCTCTTCGTTCGCGCAGGCCTCGACCACGCGAGGCGACGCGGAGTCGGTGACGAGCATCGGCACACGGAAGGTCGGCAGCTTGTCGAAGTCCGTTTCCCGGTGACGAAGCTGCTCGCGGAGCGACAGCAGCTTGTCCTTCTGGGCCACCACCTGCGCGGGGAACAGGGGCGCGCGGTAGCTCAACAGCACCGGGACCCTGGCCTCCGGAAGTCGGACCTCCGCGAGGTCATAAGCCGACTCCCCTCCCGGACCGGTCCGCGGGATGATCAACCCCTCCTGACGCACCAGCTCCACGCCCGCCGGAAGCGTCGGCGGGTCCTTCCAGAACTCTTCCCTGAAGTGGGGTCTATCGGGCTTCATTCAATTTTGTCGATACTGCTACGATTCCTAGCAACCAGCTAGCTCGCTGATAGCTATCACTCGATTATCGACAAAATTAAGTCACGGACACCCAGAGCCCGTCCAGGCGCCACGGAGGGGCCCGGAGTCCCGAGCCCCTCCCCTGCTCAGTGCCCCGACGAGGCCTTCGCAGGGGCGGCCACGGGAGCCCCGCCACCCGGGGGCGCAGCCGGAGCCTCCGGCCGCGCGAGCGTGTCCGGGGACTCGGCCATCGCATACGTCACCCACGCGGTGGCGGCCGTGCTCCGCGCCAGGTCCTGAGGGTCCACCTTGTCCAACGTGTCCGCGTGCGTGTGGTGCACATCGAAGTAGCGGCTCGCGTCCACCTCCACGCCGAAGAACGGCACGCGCGCGGGGAGCAGCGGGCTGATGTCCGCGCCCCCGGCCTCGCGCGGGGAGAACTGCGCCGCGCCGAGCGCCACCAGCGGCGACAGCCACGGCTCCAGCAGCTCCTTGCCACCCGGCCCAGAGCGCAGGCTCACCGCCACCGGCCGCCCGCCACCCGAGTCCATCTCCATGGCGGCCACGTGCTTGGACAGCTCCGCCGCGTGCGCCTCCGCGTACGCGCGGCCACCGCGCAGGCCGTTCTCCTCGTTCATGTACAGCACCACCCGCACCGTGCGCCGGGGCGCCTGGGGCAGCTTCGCGATGAGCCGCGCGGCCTCCATCACCATCACCACGCCCGCTCCGTCGTCATGCGCGCCCGTCCCCACGTCCCACGAGTCCAGGTGCGCGCTGATGAGGACGATTTCCTGCGGCTTCTCGCGGCCCCGAATCTCCGCGACCACGTTGTGCGAGTCCGCGTCCGGGAGCTCCGAGCACCCGAGCACCATCTTCACGCGAACCGGGCCCTTCGCGAGCAGGCGGTGCAGCTGGTCCGCCTCCTCCGTCGTCACCGACGCGGCGGGGATGCGAGGCCCCTCGTCATCGAAGCGGGTGGAGCCCGTGTGCGGCGTGCGCAGCGACGCCGTGGCCAGCGAGCGCACCAGCGAGCCCACCGCGCCCGCCTTCGCCGCGAGCGCCGGGCCTCGGCCGCGCAGCCCCGCGAAGCGGCCGTAGTCCGCGGGCGACGACATGGTGTGGTTGAAGAAGACGATCTTCCCCTTCACCGAGTCACCCAGCGTGGCGAGCGCCTCCAGCGACGTCACCTCCACCACCTCGGCGGTGAGGCCCTCGGGGGCCGTGGGCGGGCTGCCACCCAGCGCGAGGATGAACAGCGGATGGCCGCGCGTGGTGGCGGAAGGGAGAATCTCCGCGCGCTCCTCGCCGCGCACCCAGCGAGGCACCTTCACGGGCTCGGTCCATGCCTTCACGCCGTCGGCCTTGAAGCTCTTGAGGGCCCACTGCACCGCGGCGGCGGCGCCCTCGGAGCCCGACAGGCGCGGGCCAATCCCATCCGTCAGCTCCGCGAGCCGCGCGTAGGAGTGTCCTTCCGTCAGCGCGGGGCCCACCAGCTTCTCCGCCACGGCCAGCGGCGGCGCATACGCCTTCTTCGCGGGCGCGGCGGACTTCGCGGGGGCCTGGGGCTTCGCGGGAGCGGCGGGGGCGGCGCCCGACACGAGCTGCAGCGCCAGGGATGACGACAGGATGAGCGTGGAGACGGGCAAGAGGACCTCCGGAAGAGGCGCCCACTCTCCGCCCGGCCCTCAGGGCTCGCAAGCCAGATGCGCTCGACGCACCGTGCGAGTCACGGACGCTTGCCTGGTGAAGCTGGAGAGGATTTCGGAGAATCCCAGGGGCCACCGCGCGCCGAGAGGGGGAACGCGGCGCGCGGGGCTCAACTGGGACTTCATACGGCGGTATCGCTTTTGGGGGAGGCGATAGCCGCCGCTGCGTCTCACTCTTTGGGAGGAAACGTGGCGGGCATGTTGAAGATCATTCGCAACGCCGTCAAGCCCGGCACCTCACTCAGCGTACAAGCGGACAATCTTTTCCCAGGAAGTGGTTCAATTTTACAGCCACAGCGCCATCCACGGGTGGGCAACTGTGGTCTTCAGCGAAGAACGAGCCCATGACGACAGACGAAGCCTTCTTCACCCTCTACAGCGACCTGCCACGGTTGGGCCCTGGCAGTGATGCCTGCACACGTGAGGCATTGGGACGCCTCCCCTCCCTGCCACCCGCCCCCCGCGTCGTGGACCTGGGCTGCGGCAACGGAAGACAGACGCTGGCGCTCGCAGAAGCCTTGCGGACCCACATCCTCGCGGTGGATCTCCACCCACCCTTCCTCCAGCAGTTGGAGCAGGACGCCCGCGCGCGAGGACTGCAAGCCTTCATCCAGACACGCTGTCAGGACATGGGTGCGCTCGACCTCCCCCACCAATCCGTGGACCTGCTCTGGTCCGAGGGCGCCATCTACCATCTGGGCTTCGGCCCCGGCCTCACGCGCTGGCGGCCCCTGCTCGCACCCGGCGGCCTCGCCGCCATCACCGAGTGCACCTGGCTCACCGACACCCGCCCCGCCGAGGCCGTGGAGTTCTGGACTGAGGGCTACCCCACCATGGGCACCGTCGAGGAGAACCGCGCCGCCGCGCTCGCCGCGGGCATGGAGGTGCTGGACACCTTCACCCTCCCGCCCTCCGCGTGGTGGGACGACTACTACACCCCGCTGCTCGAGCGCGCCCGGCGCCTCGCCCCCACCGCCGACGAGCCCCTCCGCCAGGTCATCGCCGGCGCCCACCGCGAGACGGACCTCTACCGTCACCATGGCCACGCCTACGGCTACGTCTTCTATCTGTTGCGCCGCCCCACTTGAGCGCTCGCGCGGTTCCAGGAATGCGACAGGAATTGAGCCCCACCGTCAGGGCTCGGCCCTGTGGTTGCCCTGCACCCGGGCACCCACTCACTCCCCTGGGTCAAAGAAATACGGACATGCATTTTTTCCAGAAATGGTGTCTATGTCGCTGAAGGCACGTTAGTCCCCGTCACGCACCCCAGCGACGCCATGACCTCCCCCCAGGGCCGTGGTGTGTCGAGCCTCAGGACGTCGAAGGAACGCAATGTTGATGGAGCAGTGGGCTCACCGATTCTTCGAGCTCTCGACCGAGCTGTTCGCGGTGCTGGGCTCGCAGGGACGGATTCTGGAAGCCAACCCGGCCTGGAACGTGACGGTGGGTTGGTCTCCCACGGAGCTGCGGCTGGAGGGCTATCGGGGCTTCATCCATCCCGAGGACCTCGCCCAGGTGGACTCCCGGTTGGAGTCGCTGGCGCGGAGGATGGGCACCACCCGCTTCTCCTGCCGGTGGCGCTGTCGGGACGGCACGTGGGCGTGGCTGGTGTGGAGCGTGGCCTGCTCCGCGGTGGGCGGCCCGCTGTACTGCACGGTGCGCAGGCTGGAGTCGCCTCCCGCGCTCGAGCCCGGCCCCACCACCTCCGAGCCCGGCGGTCCGCTGCCGCCGTGGGCGATGAGCGACAGCCTGCCCCTGGGCCTCTACGTGGTGGAGGTGCGCACGGGCGCGGTGCTCTACGCCAACCGCCGCTTCTGCCAGCTGTGGGGCATCGAGTCGCTGGAGAGCGCCATCCGCAAGGGGCAGGTGACCCACGAGGATGTGCTCGGCCACTGCCTGCGCGCGGGTGAGGCCGCGAGCGTGCTGCGCCTGGTCTCCCCGACGGAGGCAGACACCCCGCCTCCGCTGCACGCGGACGAGGCGCAGCTGACCAACGGCCGCACCCTGCGCCGGCTGTCCACGCCCATGGGCGCCAGCGGCGACGAGTCCCGCTACCGGCTGTTCGCCTTCGAGGACGTCACCGAGCGCAAGCGCACCGAGGAGGCCCTGCACCGCTCCGAGGAGAGCTTCCGCAAGCTCATCGAGACGGCGCCCGAGGTCATCTTCGTCCACCGCGACCAGCGCTTCGTCTACGTGAACCCCACGCTGCTGCGCGCGCTGCGGTACGAGCACGCCAGCGAGCTCATCGGCCGGTCCATCTGGACCATCGTCCACCCGGACGACCTGGACATGGTGCGCCAGCGCGTGCACGCGGTGGTGGCCCGGGGCGAGCTGGCCCCGCTGCGCGAGATCCGCTACCTGCGCCGCGACGGCACCTGGTTCGACGCGGAGAGCGCGGGGCTGCCCGTGGACTTCGACGGCGTGGGCGCTGTCGTCGTGATGGCGCGCGACATCACCGAGCGCAAGCGCATGCAGGCCCAGCTGCTCCAATCGGACCGGATGGTGCTCGCGGGCACGCTGGCCGCGGGCGTGGGCCACGAAATCAACAACCCGCTCACCTACGTCATGGCCAACCTGGAGTCGGCCCTGGACGCGATGCACCGGCTGGGCGGCGAGCTGGGGAGGATGCTGCCCGACGGCGCACTGGCGCCGAGCTGGTCCATGACCCTGAAGGACACGGTGGAGCTGCTCAAGGAGGCGCACGAAGGCGCCACCCGCGTGCGCAACATCGTCCGGGACCTGAAGTACATCTCCCGTCAGGACGAGGAGCGGCGCGAGCTGCTCGACGTGCGCGAGTCGCTGGAGTTCTCGCTCAAGCTGGCCTCCAGCGAGCTGCGCCCGCGCGCCCAGGTCATCAAGAAGTACGAGGACGTGCCGCTGGTGCACGCGGACGCGTCTCGGCTGGGGCAGGTGTTCCTGAACCTCGTCGTCAACGCGGCGCAGGCCATCCCCGAGGGGGACCCGACGAACCAGCACGTGACGCTCTGGGTGCGCCCGGGGCCGCATGGCGGCGTCGCGGTGGACGTGAGCGACTCGGGCAGCGGCATGCCGCCCAGCGTGCTCGCGCGCATCTTCGACCCGTTCTTCACGACCAAGGCGGTGGGCTCGGGCACGGGCCTGGGGTTGTCCATCTGCCACGGCATCATGCGCGGCCTGGGCGGCGACATCACGGTGCGCAGCGAGCCGGGCCAAGGGACGACCTTCACGGTGCTGCTGCCCCCCGCGCCCGCGGACGCGGCGCCTCGCGAGGTGCCCGTGCTGCTGCCGCCCTCGTCCGAGCGCGCCGGCCGGATGCTGGTCATCGACGACGAGCCCGCGGTGGGTCGCTCACTGGCGCGCATCATCGGCAAGCGCCACCAGGTGACGGTGGTGAGCAGCGGCGAGGAGGCGTTGGCGAAGCTGGACTCGGGCGCTCCCTTCGACGCCATCTTCTGTGACCTGATGATGCCAGGCATCACCGGCATGGACGTCTACGAGCGGGTGCGCGAGCGGGAGCCGGGGTTGAGCCTGCGCTTCATCTTCATCACCGGCGGCTCGTACACGGCCCGGGCGCGGCAGTTCCTGGAGCGCATCCCCAACCCGCGCATCGAGAAGCCGTTCGACGCGCAGATGATTCAGCAGCTGGTCGGAGAGGTATTGGCCGTCGGAGTTGACGGTGATGTCTCCGGCCTGGAGTGAAACCACCGCGCCGGATGTCCCGGCGCGCCCCTGAAGGGAGTTCCCTGGTGATTGGCGGCGGATTCGTCATCGATGCGGTTACGCACGCGTACAACCTGCACCCGTCCAACTGGCGTGCCGGGAAGTACGCCGAATCCCTGGCCCAGCTCATCTTCGGCCTGCACTCGGGGCTGTCCGGCGACACGCACCGTGTCGTGAAGCCGGAGCAGTTCATGAAGGACTGGTCCGTGGACGAGCTGGCCCACATCCTCTTCGTGGAGAGCGACGTCGACCTCGCGGTGCACCACGTGCTGCCGCTGCAGACGCTCTACACGGACGGGCTGTGCTCGTACGAGAAGACGCTCGACATCAAGCGGCGCTTCCCGGACCGCTTCCTGGTGTACGCGGGCGTGGACCCGCTGCGGGGCACGGCGGCGCTGGAGGACCTGGAGAAGCAGGTGGAGGAGCTCAAGCCCACGGGTCTGAAGCTCTATCCGGCGGCGTGGCTGGGGGACTCGTTCAAGCACACGGGCTGGCGGATGGATGACCCGCGCATCGCGTTCCCGCTGTTCGAGCGGGCGCAGAAGCTGGGCATCAAGAACATCGCGGTGCACAAGGGCCTGCCGATGGGGGCGGTGCCCATCGAGGCGTACAAGGTCGACGACATCGGCGGCGCGGCGGATGCGTTCCCGGACCTGAACTTCGAAATCGTCCACGGCGGCATGGCGTTCCTGGACGAGACGGGCATGCAGCTGTCGCTGTTCCCCAACGTGTACGTGAACCTGGAGGTCACGGGGGCGCTCTTGGTGAAGCGCGAGCGCTGGTTCGCCGAGTCGCTGGCGCAGCTGCTCAAGTGGGCGGGCCCCGCGAAAATCATGTGGGGCTCCGGCACGGTGTTCAGCCACCCGCAGCCGGCGCTGGAGAAGTTCTGGAACGACTTCCAGCTGCCCGAGGAGCTCACCCAGGTGTGCGGCATGCAGGTGACGCCCGAGGTGAAGCGGATGATTCTCTGCGACAACTACGCGCGCTACGCGGGCGTGGACGTGGAGGCGGTGAAGAAGCGCATCGCGAACGACGAGTTCGCGCGCAAGAAGGCGAAGGGGAACATCCAGCCGTACAGCTACCAGGGAGGGCGGCCGTGACGCCCGTGGAGAGCGCGCTGCGCGAGCGCATCCAGGGGATTCCGGACCCGTGCAGCCTGGCCACGGGCGTGCCGCTGGGCATCGGGGAGATGGGGCTCATCGAGAGCGTGGTTCATCAGGAAGGGAAGGTGACGGTGCGTCTGCACATCACCTCGCCCATGTGCATGATGGCCGCGTACTTCATGCGGGAGATCGAGCAGCGGCTCACGGGCCAGGAGGGTGTCGAGTCCGTGCACGTGGAGTTCGACCACGACCTGAAGTGGACGCCGCAGGACATCCACCCGGACGCCCGGGAGCGGCTGGCGGCGAAGCGAATCACGATGCTCGGGGGACGGATGATTCCCCGAGGTGAGGCGCCGACGTCGCGCTGAAGCGGCTGTTCGTCTGGGTTGGAGCGGGCTCGTCATCCGGGTGGGTGACGGGCCCTTTGCTTTGGGATGGGTATGGCGCGATGGATGGTGGTGGTGTTGTGGCTCGTGATGGGCTGTGCCTCCGAGGACCACGGGCTGCTGCGGTACGAGCGGAGCACCACGCCGCGCAGCTCCGGCAAATCCACGGGCCACAGGTTCGCGCCGTGCAACGGCCAGCCCGCCTTCACGCGCGGATGCTCGGGCCCCAGCTCCGTGCCCAGGTAGAGCCCCTCCTTGCGGTCAGGCTTGCCCGACGTGAGCTCTCCACCCAACGGAAACCACCCTCGCCACGCGGCGCCACCCCGCGCCATGTCCATCGCCTCCTTCGCCTCACGCGGCAGCGCGAAGAAGCGGTGACTCAGATCCTCCATGCGCGCGAGGAGCGCGTCGGGCACACCGTGCCCCGAGACGTAGAAGAAGCCCGTGTCACGACACGCCTGCTCGATGTCTCGCGCCACCTGCCGCCGAGCCTCGGAGCGGGACGCGTCGAACAGCGGGGACATCTCGATGACAGGCAGACTTCCAGACGAGGGGACTCCAGCCATGCTCGGAGCCTATACCGGCCCGCACTCGGACCGTGTGTGGCACCTCCAGAGCAAGCGAGCATGACGGCGCTGGACCCGACCTGCCCCCGGGTGGAGAGTGCGCCGCGTCCGCCATGTCCACGTCAGCACCTTCCGAATCGCCGCACGCCACGCTCAGCCCCGGACTCGTGTGGCTCATGGCCGCCGCCTCCGGCGCGACCGCCGCCAACCTCTATTACAACCAGCCCCTGCTCGGAGACATCGGCCGGGACCTCGGGGCCTCGGGCGGGATGCTCGGCCTGGTGCCCACGCTCACCCAGGTGGGCTACGCGGCGGGCATGCTGCTCATCGTCCCGCTCGGCGACAGCCTGGAGCGCCGCCGCGTCATCGTCACCATGTCCGCGCTCGTGAGCCTCGCCCTCGTCGGCGCCGCGCTCGCTCCCACCCTGCCCTGGCTCGTCATCGCCAGCTTCCTCGTGGGCGCCACCACCGTCGTCCCCCAGCTCCTCGTCCCCTTCGCCGCGCACCTCGCCCCCGCGGCGCAGCGCGGCCGCGTGGTGGGCACCGTGATGAGCGGCCTGCTCATCGGCATCCTCCTGTCCCGCACCGCCGCTGGCTTCGTGGGCACCCACCTGGGCTGGCGCGCCATGTTCTGGCTCGCCGCGGGCTTCATGCTCCTGCTCGCCGTCGTGCTGCGCTTCACCCTGCCCTCGCAGCCGCCCGTGGCCGCCATGCCGTACCCGGAGCTGATGCGCTCGCTCGTGCACCTGGCGCGCACCGAGCCCGTGCTGCGCATCCACGCGGTGCTCGGCGCCCTCACCTTCGGCGCCTTCAGCGTCTTCTGGTCCACGCTCGCCCTGTATCTGGAGAGCCTCCCCGAGCACTACGGCCCCCAGGTCGCCGGACTCTTCGGCGTCGTCGGCGTGGTGGGCGCGCTCATCGCCCCCGTCGTCGGTCGCTACGCGGACTCGCACGGAGGCCGGCGCATCAACATGTTCGCCATCGGCGTGCTGCTGCTGTCCTTCGTCGTGATGTGGCCCCTGGGGCGCTGGCTGTGGGGCATCGCCCTGGGCGTGGTGCTGCTCGACCTGGGCGTTCAGGGCAACCACATCTCCAACCAGACCCGCGTCTACGCCCTGCGCCCCGAGGCTCGCAGCCGCCTCAACACGCTCTACATGGTGACCTACTTCGCCGGCGGCGCGGCCGGCTCCTGGCTCGGCACCACCGCGTGGACCCACGCCGGCTGGACGGGCGTCTGCGCCGCGGGCGCCGCGCTCTGTGTCACCGGACTGCTGATACTGCTCCCGGGGAGAAATCGCTGAGACGCATTCCCAGCTCCCCCCCGGAGGCGCGGCGCGCAGAGGGCGCTTGGCGTCGAGACGGGAACAGCGGACGATGGCGACACAGAAACCTCCTCTCGGGAGCCTCGATGGAAACGCCCCACCGGGCGGACGATGACCGCCGCGCTTGGGGTTGGCTGCTCGGAGTGCTGGCGCTCGCGCTGCCCGGGGTCTTCTTCTTCCGGGCAACCTTCTCGCGCGATGTCTTCCTCGCAGGCGACACGCTGCGGGTCTTCTATCCGATACGCGCTTACTGGGCCTCGCGCGTATCCCAGGGACAGTTTCCGGACTGGTTCCCCTTCGACGGCTTCGGCCAGTCGTTCCCCGCCATCTTCATCTCGGGCGCCTTCCACCCCACCACGCTCCTCCACCTGCTGCTGCCGCTTGGCACCGCGGTGAAGGTCACGATGATGCTGAGCTTCACGCTCGCATTCCTCGGGACGACAGCGCTCCTGCGCGAGCTGCGCGTTTCCCGGGCCGGGGCCTTGTTCGGCGCGCTGACGTTCACCTTCAGCGGATACCTGGTCTGCATCACCAACAATCCGACCTACCTCCTGTCCGCCACGGCCTTGCCCGTGGCCCTGTGGGGGGTGCTGCGATTCATTCGAGAGCAGACTCCGGGGCGGCTCGCGACGGGCGGTCTGCTGCTCGCCCTGGTCGCGTTTGCCGGAGACGCACAGGCGTTCGCCGTGGTGCAGGCGCTGGGCGTGCTGCTCGCGTGCGTGGAGCCCTTGCGCGCCTCGGAGACGTGGCCGCGACGCGTGGGAGCGTGTCTGCTGCTGGTGGTCACGGGAGGACTGCTGGCGGCGCCGCAGTTGCTTCCCGCAGCGGGGCTGGTGTCGAGCGGCGAGCCTGGCGCCCGCTCCGTGGTGGAGGCACAACGCTTCTCGTTGCACCCACTGCGCCTCGCCGAGCTGTGGGTCGGGCCCTTCCTCACCGACGCACAGGGCATGCGCGGCATCCCGGAAGCCGTGGTGCGCAAGCTCGTCTACGTCGGGGGCTTCACGCGGGCGTGGGTGGACTCGCTCTACGTCGGCACGCCTGCCTTCGTCCTGGCGCTGGCGGGTGTGGGGAGCTCGTGGCGGCGGGGACGCTCGTGGGTGCTGGTGGCGGCGTGGGTGCTGCTATTGCTGCTCGCGCTGGGGCAGGCGCTGCCCGTCTATGGCTGGGTGTATCAGGTGCTGCCTTTGTGGCGGCCCTTCCGCTACCCGGAGAAGCTGGGCCCCTTTCTCGTGCTGGGCCTCGCGGTGGCCGCGGGGTGGGGCTGGCGACAGTGCCTGTCTCCGGGAGGCAACGCGCGCGCGGTCATCATCGCGGGGGGCTCGGTGGCGGCCGTCTGCGGCGCCATCGCGTTGGGAGAGTCGCTCGGCGGACTCTGGACACACGGCTGGGTGCTGCCGCACTGGCCGGACATTCCCGCTCCCGCCCTGGAAGGCCTGTCCCACAACGTGGTTCGGATGGCATCGACAGCGGCGGTGCTGGCGCTCTTGTGCGCCCTGGTGGCGTGGCGCCCGCGCCTCTCCGCGGGACTTGTCGTGGTGCAGGGCGTGGCACTCTTCCTGGAGAACGGACCGCTCTATCAGGTGTCACCCGCGGAAATCCTGGAGACGCCGCCTCCCTTCGCCCAGCAGGTCCTTGCCTCCGTCCCCCCGGGGGAACCCGTGCGGGTGATGACGCGAGTGAAGTCCTATGGTGCTCCACGGCTCCAGGGCTACGACTACAAGGACCGGCTGAGCCTGGCGCAGACGGCGGCGCTCGCGCCGGACACCCCGGTGTTCTGGGGCATCGAGAGCGCGGGGGGCTACCTGCCCGGAGAGAGCCTCCGCGTACGCAAGCTCAAGGGAGATCTGGAGCGCTGGTTCGGAGTGCTCGCTCCTCGTCTGTCCACGCCGTTCTCGCTGGCGCGCACCGAGGAGTTGTCGGGCGGACTGCCGCCGCGCGCGCAGGTTGCGGCGGAGGACCCGCTCTTCGGGCTGACGTTGCTGACCCACCCGGACGCGCCGCCGCGCATCCATCTGGCTCGACCGGAGTGCGTTCCTTCGGTCGAGGAAGCGCTGCTGCGCATGAGCGCGCCCGAGCTGCCCCGTCGCGAGGTGGCGGTCATCGAGTGCGCGGAGCCGCTGCCCGTGGCGGAGGGCTCGGGAACGGGCCATGTCACCGTGAACCGGGTGACACCGGAGCATCTCGAGGTGAAGGTGGAGGCCGCCGCTCCCGCGGTGCTGGTGGTCAACGACGCCCTCCAGCCCGGCTGGTCCGCGACCCTCGACGGCGCGTCCGTGCCCATCCTTCCTGCCAATGTCGCGGTGCGCGCGGTGGAGGTGCCCGCGGGGGAACACCTCGTGGTGATGCGCTATCGGACGCCCGGACTGGTGCCAGGACTGTGGGTGGGCGCCCTGACGCTGTGCGCGCTGGCCACCGCCATGGTGCTGGCACGGCGGCGCGCGCACAGAATCACTTCCTCCTGAATCGCACCTCGTATCACCCATTCGTTCGACGCGCTGTGCGTGCTGACCACCGAGGGCGCCAGACACAGAGGCACGAGCGAGCCTCCGTTGCTCGCGACCTCACGCTTCCTTCGGCTTCGCCTCCGGGGTCAGCACCACCAACAACGCCTTGGCGCTCACCTGACCACCCACCGAGGCGTTCACCGCCTCGACCGTGCCCGGGATGTCCGCGACGAGCTGGAACTCCATCTTCATCGCCTCCAGGACGACGAGCACGTCCCCCGGCTTCACCGTGGCCCCGGGCTTCGTCTCCACGCGCAGGATGCGGCCGTCCATCGGCGCGAGCAGCCGTCCCGTCCCCGCGCCCTCCGCCGACTTCGGCGGACGGAACGTCACGTCCGTGAGGCACCGCGCCCCCGAGCCCAGGTCCAGCCACAGCGAGTCCCCAGCGCGCAGATACCGCCCGCGCCCCCGAGCCCCCGCGACGGCGTAGTCGAACACACCCTCCGCGAGGCCCAGCACGGAGACCTCCAGCTTCTCCTCGCCCGTGACGACCTCGTACTGCTCGGAGGTCACCGGGCGCACGGAGACCTTCGCCTCGCCGCTCCGGTCCTCGAGCGTCATCGTCACCGCGTGCGAATACGCCGTGTTCCAGTTCACCAGCGAGGCATCCACTCCGCTCGTCCTGGAGAGCCGCAGCGCCTCGTCATGGAACAGCGCCACCGCCGCCAGCGCCCGCTCGCGAGCGCTCGTGCGGTACAGCCGCTCCAGCGTCGCGCCGTCCGCGTGCTTGCCGATGAAGCCCGTGTCGTATGCCCCCGAGCGGAACGCGCCATCCTCCAGCACATGCAGCAGCAGGTCCTTGTTCGTCGTGACTCCGAACACGGTGAGTTCGTGCAGCGCCTCCACGAGCCGCCGCCGCGCCATCTCTCGGTCCGCGCCGTACGCAATCACCTTCGCCTGCATGGAGTCGTAGAAGGGCGGGATGTCCTGCCCCTCGCGCACGCCGTGGTCGATGCGCACGCCTTCACGCGAAGGCAGCCGCCACGTGAGCAGCCTCCCCGCCTGCGGCGCGTACTGGTTGGCCGGGTCCTCGGCGCACAGCCGCACCTCGATGGCGTGGCCCGTCCAGGTGATGTCCTCCTGCGCGCGCGGCAGCTTCTCACCGGAAGCCACCCGCAGCTGCCACTCCACCAAATCCAGCCCGGTAATCTGCTCGGTGACGGGGTGCTCCACCTGGAGACGCGTGTTCATCTCCATGAAGTAGAACTCGCCGTTCGGCGCCAGCAGGAACTCGATGGTGCCCGCGCCCTTGTAGGCAATCGCCCTGGCCGCCGTGACGGCCACCTGCCCCATCTTCTCGCGCAGCAGCGGGTGCACCGCGGGTGACGGGCTCTCCTCGACGATCTTCTGGTGACGCCGCTGCACCGAGCAGTCGCGCTCGCCCAGGTGCACCGCGTTGCCGTGCTCGTCCGCGAAGACTTGAATCTCCACGTGCCGCGCGTTGATGACCGCGCGCTCCAGGATGAGCTCTCCGCTGCCGAACGCGTTCGTCGCCTCCGAGCGGGCGCCCTTCAGCGCGGCCTTCAGCTGCGACGCCTCGTGCACCAGTCGCATGCCGCGACCACCGCCGCCCGCGGCCGCCTTCACCATCAGCGGGAAGCCGATGCGCTCGCCCTCCTTCGCCAGTGCCTCGTCGTCCGCGTCCGAGGCCTCGTAGCCCGGGATGCACGGCACGCCCGCCGCAATCATCCGCAGCTTGGCCTGACGCTTGTTGCCCATCAGCGTGATGGCCTCCGCGTCCGGACCGATAAACACCAGCCCCGCGTCCTTGCACGCGCGCGCGAAGGCCGCGTTCTCGGAGAGGAAGCCGTAGCCCGGGTGGATAGCCTGTGCCCCCGACGCCTTCGCCGCGCCGATGAGCTTCTCGATGACCAGGTACGACTCCTTCGCGGGCGACGGGCCGATGGGCACCGCCTCGTCCGCGGCGAGCACGTGCGGCGCGCCCCGGTCCGCCTCCGAGAACACCGCCACCGTCCGGAAGCCGAGCCGCTTGCAGGTGCGAATCACCCGCACCGCGATTTCACCCCGGTTCGCGATGAGGACCTTGTTGAAACGCTCCATCCCGTCCGCTCCTCTCACAGGCGTGCGACGCCGAAGCTATTGGGGTTCACCGGCCGCGCTTCCGCCTCGCGGCAGATGGACAGCACGAACCCGAGCACCCGCCGCGTGTCGCGCGGGTCGATGATGCCGTCGTCGAACAGCCGCGCCGAGGCGTTGAAGGGATGCGACTCCTTGTCGAACTGGTCGACGATGGGCTGCGTGAAGGCGCGGATGGCCTCCTCGTCCACCACCTGGCCCTCGCGCGCCAGCTTCTCGCCGAAGACGATGGACATCACCTTCGCCGCCTGCTCGCCGCCCATCACCGCCGTGCGCGCGTTGGGCCACGCGAAGATGAAGCGCGGGTGGAACGGACGTCCGCACATGCCATAGTTGCCCGCGCCGAACGAGCCGCCCACCAGCAGCGTCACCTGCGGCACCGTGGCGTTCGCCACCGCCTGAATCATCTTCGAGCCGTGCTTGACGATGCCGCCCTGCTCCGGCTGCGTCCCCACCAGGTACCCCGTGGTGTTCTGCAGGTACACGATGGGCGTGTTCGACTGGCAGCACAGCTGGATGAACTGCGCCGCCTTCGTCGCGCCCTTCGGGCTGATGGGCCCGTTGTTGCCGATGATGCCGATGGGCCCGCCGAACAGGCTCGCCCAGCCGCAGACGGTGTGCGCGTCGTACGCGTCCTTGAAGCCCGTGAACTCCGAGCCGTCCACGATGCGCGCGATGATTTCCCGGCAGTCATACGGCTTGCGGTAGTCCGCCGGAATCGCGCCGGCCAGCTCGTCCGGCGAGTACAGCGGCTCCGCGTAGGGCGCCTTCGACTGGGCCGCCAGCCGCTCGTTCCAGCCGAGCTTGGACACGATTTCGCGCGCCATGCGGATGGCGTCGGCGTCGTCCTCGGCCAGGTAGTCCGCGGTGCCCGCGACGGTGGCGTGCATCTCCGCGCCGCCCAGGTCCTCGTCCGTGGCCACCTCGCCCGTGGCCGCCTTGAGCAAGGGCGGGCCCGCGAGGAACACCTTCGCCTTCTTCTTCACCATCACCACGTAGTCGGACAGGCCCGGCAGGTACGCGCCGCCCGCCGTGCTGGAGCCGTGGACCACGGTGACCTGCGGGATGCCCGCCGCGGACATCCGTGCCTGGTTGTAGAAGGTCTCTCCACCCGGGATGAAGATCTCCTGCTGGTACATCAGATTGGCGCCGCCGCTCTCCACCAGCGACACCATGGGCAGCTTGTTCTGCAGCGCGATGGCCTGCCCGCGCAGCGCCTTCTGCACACCCCACGGCGACGCGGTGCCGCCCTTGATGGCGGAGTTGTTCACGAAGACGAAGCACCGCACCCCGGACACGTAGCCGATGCCCGCGATGCTGTTGCCGCCCGCCAGCGAGCCGTCGCTGTCGTCGTGGTAGCCGTAGCCACACAGCGTGGACAGCTCCAGGAACGGCGAGCCCCGGTCCAGCAGCATCATCAGCCGCTCGCGGGGCAGCATCTGGCCGCGCTTGTGGAACTTCTCGCGCGCCTTCTCCTCGGTGGCGCGCACCTTGGCCTCGACGCCGCGCAGCTCGCCCAGCCTCGCGAGCATGTCCGCGCGCTGCGCCTGGAACGTCTCCGAGCCCGGGTTGACCTTGGAAGTGATTCTCGGCATCGGCCTCACCCCTCTCCTTCGCGCAGCAGCGACTCGGGAATGTCCACGTGACGCGAGCGCAGCCACTCGCCCAGCGCCTTGCCCTGCGGGTCGAAGCGCGTCGACGACGACACGCCCTCGCCCAGGATTCCATCGACCACGAAGTTCAACCCGCGCAGCTTCGGGAACACGTGCCGCTCCACCGGGAAGGCCGCGGCCTCCGGGAGCAGCTCCTTCAGCTTCTCCGCCGTGAGGAAGCGCGACAGCCAGCGCCACGCCTCATCCGAGCGCGCCCACACGCCGATGTTCGCCATGCCGCCCTTGTCACCGCTGCGAGTCGCCACCAGCCGACCCAGCGGCACCCGGCGCGTGGGCCCCGAGGACAGCGGCTCCGTCAACGGGAGCGGCTCCACCGGCGCCAGCGCCTGAGATTGCGCGGGCGGCGTGATGGCGGTGCGCGTGCCGTCGGGCAGCACCGCCACGTGCTCCACCTTGCTCGCGTCGACATAGGCCGGCGTGTAGACACCATACGGCGCGCCATCCGAGGGCGGCGCCGTCATGGTGAAGCCCGGGTAGGTGCCCAGCGCCAGCTCCACCGCGGCGCCGCTGAACGCTCGGCCCACCAGTTTCTGGTCCTGGTCCTTCACCACCACGCGCAGGAACGCGGCGGCCTGCTCCTCCGTGGCCGCGTCCTCGCGGTCCGTGCGCACCAGCGTCCAGTGCGCCTCGCTCGGCTTGCGCGTGAGCGCCGCCTCCATCTGCTCGCGGATGAGCCGCGCCTTGTCCTCGATGTCCAGGCCCACGAGGACGAACGTCGCCTCGTTCTTGTAGCCACCCAGGTGGTTGAGGCACACCTTCACGGTGGGCGGAGGCGGCTCGCCGCGCACGCCGCTGATGCGCACCCGGTCCTTGCCGTCCGCCGTCAGGGCAATCGAATCGAAGCGGGCCGTGGCGTCCGGCCCCGCGTAGCGCGCACCCGTGACTTCATAGAGCAGCTGCGCGAGCACCGTGTCCACCGTCACCGCGCCGCCCGTGCCCGCGTGCTTGGAGATGACGGACGAGCCGTCCGCGAACACCTCCGCCAGCGGGAAGCCCGGACGGCGCACGTCGATCTCCTTGAAGAAGGAGTAGTTGCCGCCCGTGGCCTGCGTGCCGCACTCCAGCACGTGGCCCGCGACCATCGCGCCCGCGAGCTTGTCCCAGTCATCCTTCTTCCAGCCGAAGTGCGCGGCCGCCGGCCCCACCACCAGGGACGCGTCCGTCACGCGGCCGGTGACGACGATGTCCGCGCCCGCGCGCAGGCACTCGGCGATGCCCCAGCCGCCCAGGTACGCGTTCGCGGTGATGGGCGAGCCCAGACCCAGCGCGTCCGCGCTGCCGGAGAGGTCGTCCCCCTCCACGTGCGCGATGCGGGCCTTGAGTCCCAGCTTGTCATTGAGCGCTCGCAGCGCCTCGGCGAGCCCGGCCGGATTCAGGCCCCCCGCGTTGGCGACGATGCGCACCTTCTTCTCCAGCGCCAATCCCAGACACTGCTCCATCTGCCGCAGGAAGGTCTTGGCGTAGCCGGTGGCCGGGTCCTTCATCCGGTCCCGACCGAGAATCAACATCGTCAGCTCCGCCAGGTAGTCGCCCGTGAGGACGTCCAGCTGGCCGCCCTCGAGCATCTCCCGGACGGCCGAGAACCGGTCACCGTAGAAACCCGACGCGTTGCCGATACGGAGGGGGGACTCGCTCATGCGCTCTCCACGTCCTGCCTGAATGCGGAGCAGTGTGGGAGGCCATGCCTAAAAAAGCAAGCGCGCTTGCTTTTTTCCAGGGCGGCTTCCAAGCTGACCTCGTGAGCGAGGCACCGGCCGCGACAGGAAGACAGGAGCAGGAGCGCAGCCGCGTCACCCGGCAGCGACTGATGGAGGCGGCCATCAGCGCCCTGTCGGAGCTGGGGTGGGCGGGCGCGACGATGACGGTCATCGCCGAGCGGGCCGGCGTGTCCCGCGGCGCCTGTCAGCACCACTTCCCCACGCGCGGTGATTTGGTGGCGGCCGCGGTCGAGTACGTGGGCCATCAGCAGATGGAGGAGCTCGGTCGGCGGGCGGCCCGGCTGCCAGCGGACCAGCGTCGCACGGAGAGCATCCTCCACATGCTGGCGGGCTTCTACACGCACCCGCTGTTCGTCGCGGCCGTGCAGCTGTGGGTGGCGGCGAGCACGGACGAGGAGCTGCGCTCGCAGCTGGTGCCGGTGGAGACGAAGGTGGGGCGGGAGGTGCACCGGCTGACGGTGTCGCTGCTCGGCGTGGACGAGCGCGAGCCGGGCGTGCGCGAGCTGGTGCAGGCGACGCTGGACCTGGTGCGCGGCCTGGGGCTGGCGAACCTGCTGCGCGACGACAGCGCGCGGCGAAAGAAGATTCTCCACCGCTGGGCGCTCACGCTGGAGGACGCGCTGCGTCCCCGGTCCGGGCGCAAGGCGGAGGACTGACGGGCCGCGACGTTCGCGACAACACGCCCCGACGACACTCGGGCGGGGCCACATCGGGAGAGCACATGGGCTACCGCTCCGTATTCGCGCCGGGGTTGTTCAAGGGACAGAACATCATCGTCACCGGAGGCGGCAGCGGCATCGGCCGCTGTACGGCGCACGAGCTGGCGGCGCTCGGCGCGCACGTCATCCTGGTGGGCCGCAAGCCGGACAAGCTGGAGAAGGTGGCGGCGGAGCTCCGCGAGGACGGCGGCGAGTGCTCGCTGGAGACGGTGGACATCCGCGACGAGGAGGGCGTGAAGGCCACGGTGGCGCGCATCGTCGCGGCGCGCGGGCGCATCCACGGGCTGGTGAACAACGCGGGCGGGCAGTTCCCCTCGCCGCTGTCGGCAATCTCGAAGAAGGGCTTCGAGGCGGTGGTGGCCACCAACCTCACGGGAGGCTTCCTGGTGGCGCGCGAGGTGTTCAACCAGTCGATGAGCCAGACGGGAGGCTCCATCGTCAACATGCTCGCGGATGCGTGGGGCGGCATGCCGGGAATGGGGCACTCAGGCGCGGCGCGCATGGGCATGCTCAACCTGACGCAGACGGCGGCGGTGGAGTGGGCCTTCGCCGGGGTGCGCGTCAACGCGGTGGCGCCCGGGTGGGTGGCCTCCAGCGGCATGGACAGCTACCAGGACGAGGGCGTCAAGGCGCTCATCCCCATGCTCAAGCAGGAGGTGCCCCTGCACCGGCTCGCCACCGAGGCCGAGGTGAGCGGCGCGATTGTGTTCCTGCTGTCGGACGTGGCCGCGTTCATCACCGGCGAGGTCATCAAGATTGACGGTGGCGCGTCCTGCAACACCAAGATTTTTCCGCTGGAGGAGACCAGCGCGTCCAAGCCCTACGAGGGCTTCCACCGCGCCGCCGCGCCGCGCATCCTGGGTGGCCCCGCGGAGGAATGATTCGCGTCCCACCTCGCGGCCATGACAAGAATCCGGGATGGCATTCCGGGTTCTCTGGGTGGGGTGGATGCTGGCGATGGTGTCGGGCTGCGCGAGCACGCGCGCGCCGTCTCCTCGCGAGGATGACGCGGTCTGGACCGAGGTCCGCAGCCGACACTTCCGCGTCCTGACGAACGTGGAGCCCCAGGAGGCCACGCGAGCCGCGCTCGAGTTGGAGACGCTCCGCGGCGCCGTGTCGCGGCTGTGGGGCGGGGACGAGGACATCCCCGGCGCGATGGACGTCGTGCTCCTGCGCGACGCCGCCGAGTTGGAGGCGCTCGTCCCTGGGACTTCCGGTGGCTTCTCCGCGATGTCCGCCGAAGGGGCGCTGCTCGTCATCACCCAGGAGGACTCGGAGCGAGGAGCAAGGACGCGGGCCCGCGCGCTGGGCTACGAGCTGAGCCGTCGCGTGTTGCAGAGCCGCCCCCGGTGGCTCGCGGAGGGGCTCGCCCGCTACTTGGAGACCGTGCGCGTCGAGCACGGCACCCGCGAGGCCGTGCTGGGGCGGGAGGATGCGCCCAGCCTGGAGCGGGTCCGCGAGAAGGGGTGGCTCGACATCGACGCGCTCTGGGAACAGGAGCATGTGCTGAAGCCGAGCCCCGAGGAGCAGCAGTGGCGCGACGCCTCCGCGTGGCTCTGGGTGCACTTCCTCGCGCAGGAGCAGCCGGCGCGCTTCGGCAAGTGGCTCGCGTCGCTGGCCCAGGGCGAGGACTCACGCGCCACGTGGGAGACGACCTTCGGAGACCTGGACGCGCTGCGGAGCGGTGTGCGCCGGCACGCCTCTCGCGAGCGGTATGTCCCTCGCGCGTCACCGCTCCCCGCCATCCCGGAGGAGGTCACCGTGCGCGCACTCGGCTCCGCCGATGTCCACGTCCTGCGCGCGCGCGTCCTGATGCATGCGCCAGGGAAGGACGCGCGGGCGGAGGCGCTCGCCGAGGTCCAGCGGGCCCTGGGCGAAGCGCCGACCCATGTCGACGCGGCGACGCTCGCCGCGCGCTTGTCGGAGGACACGCCGGAGCAGCTCCAGCGAGCCCATGCGTTGGTGCGGGACCATCCCGACGATGCGCGCGCCTGGATGCTGCTGGCGGAGCTGCTGGACCCGTCCCTCGAGCCGGGCGCGCAGGCGGATGCGCGACGGCGCGCGACCAGCCTGGCCCGCGATGACGTCTCCACCCTCGTCCGCGTCGCCGACAGCTACAACGAGACGGGCAACCTGGAGGAAGGCCTGCCCACGGCCCGCCGCGCCCTGGAGCTGGCCCCTCGCAGCCCCGCCGCGCTGACGTCCCTGGCCTTCCTGTCCTTCCGCTCCGATGGCTGCTCCAAGGCGAAGCGCCTGCAGTACCGGGTCCGGGACCTGCTCGATGGGTCCACCACCGCCGACTTCCGCGAGGCGATGGAAGAGCGGCTGCGCACCTTCGAGCGCAAGTGCAACGCCAACCGGCCTCCTCGCTGAGCCCGAAGCCTCCCATCCCCTGATGTCTCTGTATGGGCTCCAAGGACTCATCATGAGAGAGGGATGAACCCTCCCCGGGGTCCGTGGGAATCGTGGAGAGGATGTGCCAGAAGCCCCACATGCCAATGTCAAAGGTGTGGGTGGGATTGCTGGGGCTCCTGGTGTTCTCGGGCTGCGCGGGCTCGCGGGCGCTGTGTCCGCGCGAGGGGGGCCGGGCCTGGTCGGAGGTGAGGAGCGAGCACTTCCGCATGCACACGGACCTGTCGCCAGAGGTCGCGGCGAAGTCGGCCATCGAGTTGGAGAAGCTGCGCCGGGCGCTGCTGCTGGCGTGGGGCACGGACTTCAATCCCCCGGGCTCGCTCGACGTCATCCTGCTGCGCAACACGAGTGAGCTGGCGGAGTTCACCCAGGGCCGCTACGTCGGCTTCGTGTCCACCACGGAGCGTGGCCCGCTGCTCGTCATGTCGGGCGAGGGCTACCTGCTGGACAACGGCCCCGAGCTGCAACTGCAGACACATGAGCTGGCGCACTACCTGAGCCAGCATGTCCTGCTGCGGCAGCCGCGCTGGCTGGCCGAGGGACTGGCGCAGTACCTGGAGACCACGCACATCAAGCCCAGCACGGGCGAGGCGGTGCTCGGCCGGGTGAACGCGAACAGCCGCAACTATGTGACGCGCAACGGCTGGCTCGGCATCGACGAGCTGTGGGAGTGGGACCAGAAGGAGCTGCTCAGCGACGCGGAGAGCCAGCAGCACTACGCCTCCGCGTGGCTCTGGGTGCACTACCTCATCAACATGCACCCGGAGCGCTTCGACGCGTTCCAGACGCGGCTGGCCCGCGCGGAGGACCCGCAGCGCGCCTTCGCGCAGTCCTTCCAGGGCGTGAGTGATTTGGGCGGTGACTTGCGCACGTACCTGATGAGCGGGCGCTCGGCGTACCTCACGCTGCCGCTGCCGGCGGTGTCCACCCAGGTGGCGGTGCGGGAGCTGGGCAGCGCCGAGGTGCACGCCAACCGCGGGCTCATGTTCCTGCGCGCCCCGGGCGAGCTGACCCAGGCGCAGCGCAAGGAGAAGGCCGGCGCCGAGCTGGCACAGGCCCTGACGGAGGACCCGACCAACGTGAGCGCCGCAGTGCTCGCCACGCAGCTGTCCTCGAACCGCCAGGAGCACCTGGCGCGGGCTCGGGAGCTGGTGAAGGCGCACCCGGAGGACGGACGCGGGTGGGACCTGTTGGCGGAGATGCTGAGCGACCAGGACGAGCCCCAGGCGCTGGAGCAGGCGCGCGAGTCGGCCGCGCGGCTGCTGCCGCACGACGTGCGCATGCTCACGAGCCTCGCCCAGCACTACATGATGACGCTCCAGCCGCAGAAGGGGCTGCCCTCGGCGAAGCGCGCGGTGGAGCTCTCCCCGGGCAATCCGTTCGGGCTCGCGGTCCAGGCCGCGCTGTTCTTCCAGCTGGACCGGTGCGCGGAGGCCGTCGGCTTCCAGCGCCGCGCGGTGGACATGCTGCACGAGGCGTATTCGGCCGAGTTCCGCAAGGACTTGCGCGAGCGGCTCCAGCGCTACGAGGCGAAGTGCGGGGCGGCGGTGTCCAAGCCAGTGCCGTGAAGTTCGGGCCTCGCTGAGGATCCGTGACTTGCCCCACCCCAGCAGAGGAGCAGGCAGGCGGCGAGTGAACCTCCGCTTCAGCCATCCCACCCTGCGGTGGAACCCCGTTTCAAGGATTCCAGTGACTTAGAACGAGGCCTTGCGGGCCTGAGCTGCCATTTGTACTTTTTCTCCGGAGAAAAAGTACAATGGCGACCATGGTTCTCCCACAGCTCGAAGAAGGTCGGGTCTACCGTACACAGGACTTCGAGCCTTGGACCTCCAACCCTCCTAGGTATGCGAAGGCGCTGGTCGACAAGGGGGTCTTGGTCCCGGTCGCGCATGGTCTGTTCGCCGTCCCCAAGCGCGGCAAGTTCGGTGTGGTGCCACCTACCGACGATGCGCTCATGCGGGCGTTCCTCAAGGACAGCCCCTTCGTGTTCACCGGTCCCGAGCGTTGGAACGCACTGGGGCTGGGAGCGACAGCCGTGTTCGCGGTGCCGCTCGTCTACAACACGAAGCGCTCCGGGCGCGTCGAGTTCGGTCTTCGCCGCTTCGAATTGCGGCGCATTGCCTTCCCCCAGCCGGCGCCCAAGGAGTGGTTCGTGGTGGACCTCTTCGAGAACGCGGAGCAGGCTGGCGCCTCGCGTGCGAAGATGGCCGAGGCGCTGACGCATGCGCTTTCGCGCGGCGACTTCGACCGCGAGCTGCTGAGCACCATGGCCCGGCGCTACGGAACAAGACCGACGCGAGACCTGATCAACACGGCGCTCCGAGCTGACTTCGTTTGAACTTCATTCACGACGACTCCGATTTCGACGACCTGCTCCGAATCGTCGCGAAAGACCGAGGCCTCTCGGTCGCGCTGGTCGAGAAGGATTATTGGGTCACCCACACGCTGTGGGCTCTCCATGCGACGGGATTCCAGGTCTGGTTCAAAGGGGGAACATCGCTCTCCAAGGGCTTCGACCTCATCCGTCGATTCTCCGAGGACCTGGACCTCAAGCTCGAGCCCGGAACTGTCTCTCTGCCCGAGGTCTCGAGTTGGACCAAGGATGGGACGAAGGTGACAGGACAGAGGAAGGCCTACTTCGAGGCCCTCCCGACCCTCGTCAAGATTCCAGGGACGAGCGCCACGCTCGACCTGCGGTCGACGGACACAAAGCGCTGGCGCTCCGGGAACATCCAGGTGAGCTATCCTGCTCGGCACCTCGGTGACCTCGCGGATGTGCTCCGCCCATTCGTCCTGCTCGAGATTGGCAGCGCTCGGGTCACACCCTTCGTGCATCGGGACATGACGTCCTTCGTGCATGAAGCGCTCGAAGCAAGAGGCCAACTCGGGGACTACGACGACAATCGGCCGAAGGCTGTGCGCTGCGTACACCCGCTCGTCACACTGCTCGAAAAACTCGACGCACTTCAGCGGAAGGCTCTTCACGACGAGAAAGAGCCAGCATCCTTCGTCAGGCACTACGAAGACGCCGCACGAATCATTGAAGCGGAGTCACGGCTGCCGACGCTTCCTGACTATCCCAGCGTGCACGCGCTCGCGTCGGAGATGGTGGCACAGAAGCAAATCATCGAGCCGCCACGACCCGATGCGCCTGCTCTTCAGCTGCCTCCCTGTAAGAGGACGGACGACATCCGAGCAGCACACGAGGCCATCGGTCGGATGTTCTGGGGCTCGAGGAAGACGCTCGATGAAGCGCTGGAAACGATTCGGGCGTGGCTCGAACGTACAGGTCTGGGAGCAGCGTCTCCAGACGGCCTTTAGAAGGCAGCTCAGCGCAGGACTCGGCGATGTGGCTCGAGTTGGGCCCGCACGACGGGCCCGCACCGGAGCGGGGCGCGCATCGCCCGTTGGACCTGGGTACACGTCCATTGCTCGACAGCCATCACGGTCGACGCACGGGGCGGCGGCGCGGCACCGGCCGTCACTACCGTGGTTCCACCTTCAACCCCGAGGTGGACATGCACACGCACATTCGTTGGCTGTGGTTCATGGCATTCATCGTGGTCTCCGGCGCGCTCTCCGCTTGCGGCACGGAGGGCAGCCCGGTGCTCGAAGAGGAGTCCGCGCTGGAGTCGAGTGAGGCGCCGCTGCTCGGCACCGTCACCTGTCTGCTCGGGACGACGACCATCTCCTTCTCGCCGCCCATCACCAACGAGCCCCGGGACACGACGGTGTCCGGCAGCGGGACGCTCACCAACTGCGTCTCGGTGCTGGCGGACCCGGTGATTTCGGGCACCACCGGCTTCGCTCCGGCGCTGCGCAGGAACTACACCTGCGACTCGCTGCTCGGCATCAGTGGAGGCTCGGTGACGGTGACGTGGAACACGGGCGAGACGTCGCAGCTCTCGCTCACCCAGGTCGTCGTTCAAGGTGGCACCACGACGCGGACCACGCAGCAGATTGGCACCGTGGTGTCCGGCAAGTACGCGGGGGCCACGGCGGTGCGGACGCTGGTGTTCGTGGTCGCGGACCTGGAGAACGCCTGCGCCTCTCCGGAGGGGCTCGCCCAGTACACCAGCACGCAGACGCTGGTGCTGACGCTCATCCCCTGACGTGAGGGACGGGCTCCGGAGGTTCGTTCCGGAGCCCGTCGTGGGTCATGCGCGCGAGAAGCCGTGCGCTAGAGGGCCAGCGCGGGCAGACACGTCGTGATGGCGGTGAGCTGCAGCCCACAGCTCCCCAGACAGGGGACGAGGCTCAACACGGGTGAGAACTCCACGCAGGTCACGATGCACGCGCGAGCCTGCTCCGTCGCCGGATTGAGACACGCGAGGAACTCAGGGAGACCGGCGGCCTCGACAGTCGGGGCGTCGGCGGGAGGTGAAGGCTCGGGAGCCGCCGTCTCCTCGGCAGGGTCCATGGGTCCGCAGCCCACGGCCATCATCAGCACGAACGTTCCCGCCAACCGCTTCATCAGATTCAGCATGGTGACGCCTCCTGTGTTGCAACCCGGAGCGTCCCAGTTCACGGCAGTGCATCCCAGTGAGCCCCGGTCCCGAGTCATGTCCACCGGGCTCCAGTCGTTCACCCTCGAGGAGGAATCCGGTGCGGGTCCACGCAGCTCCCGCACCGAGGCTCACCGTGACGCCACGCTTCACTCAGTCACACGAGTGCGTGTGCGTATGCGCGCTGGCCTTCGGGCTCCAGCCCTCGTTGCCGTCCTTCTCGAAGAAGAACTTCGCGCGCTGGCGCTGCCGCGTGCCCACTTCGTTCAGCGTGGCCGCGTCGTACAGCCGCCCGTTCACCATCGTGTAGCGCACCGAGCGGCTGTTCATCAGGTCCTCCAGCGGGTTCCTGTCCAACACGATGAGGTCCGCCAGCTTCCCCTCCTCCAGCGAGCCAATCTCCCCATCCATGCCCAGATAACGCGCCCCACCGAGCGTCCCCGCGCGCAGCGCCTGCAACGGCTTCATCCCGCCCTGGCCGAACATCGACAGCTCCCAGTGCGCCGCCAACCCCTCGCGCTGTCCATGCGCGCCGAGCTGCACGTTCACCCCCGCCTCATTCAGCTCCCTCGCCGTCCGCGCCGCGTCGAAATGATTCATCTCGTCGTCCGGCACCATCGTCCGCCGCCGGCTGCGTGAATCCACCACCCGCCTCGGCACGAAGGACAACAGCCGCGGGTCCTCCCAGACGTTCGTCTTCTGGTACCAGTAGTTCTCACCCCAGTTGCCGCCATACGCCACCCCCAACGTCGGCGTGTAGCCCGTCCCGCTCTTCCCCCACAGCTGCTTCACGTCCGCGTAGATGCGCGCCACCGGAATCGCGTGCTCCACGCCCGTGTGCCCATCCACCACCATCGTCAGGTTGTGCTGCAGCAACGAGCCACCCTCGGGCACCACCAGCATCTCCAGCTCCCGCGCCGCCTGGAGCACCTTCTGCCGCTGGTCCCTCCTCGGCTGGTTGTAGCTCTTCACGCTGAAGGCCCCCATCGCCTTCATCCGCCGCAGGTGCGAGCGCGCATCGTCCAGCGTCTCAATCGGCGCGCGATACCCCACCCCCGCCGCGCCATACAGGATGGTCCCCGTCGAGAAGATGCGCGGCGACACCAACGCCCCCGCCCTCCCCAGCTCACTCGCCGCGAACACCTCCTCCGACGAGTTCGACGGGTCATGCAACGTCGTCACCCCATACGCCAGCGACGCCGCCTGCACCCAGCTCTGCTCCGGCATCAGCCCATCCACCCCCATGGCCCCATGCCAGTGCACGTCCACCAGGCCCGGCATCAACGTCTTGCCCTTCACATCCACGACCTTCGCCCCCGCCGGCACCTGCACCTTGCCCACCGGCCCCACCGCGACGATGCGGTTGCCCTTCACCACCACCACGCCCTGCTCGAGCACCTCGTCACCCTTCATCGTGATGACGCGCCCACCCACCAGCGCCAGCGTCCCCTCCGGCACGTCCGCCTTCACCAGGAACGACAGGTCCACGCCCTTCTCCGGCACCGGCGGCAGCTTCTCCGGCGCGCCGTCCACGAAGGTGAACGCCTGCTTCAGCTCCCGCGTGAACAGCTCCGGCCCCAGCGCCCAGTGCAGCCCCTGGCTGTTGCCCGCCCAGTGCAGGTACTCGCCCGCGTCGCGGCTCACCTTCGCCACCGGCAACGCCTTCGCGTCCGGCCCCACCACCGCCGCCTTCGCCCCCTTGGGGAACGGCGTGATGAACGCGTTGAAGTTCTCCCGGAACGCCACCCACCGCTCGTCCGGAGACACCTTCAGCTCCGTCGCCTCCGCGCTCGTCACGTGCGTGCGCTCCTGGCTCCCGTCCAGACCCACGCTCTTCAACGAGCGCACGTCCTCCTTCTCCTTCGACTCCACATGCAGGAAGTACACGCGGTCCGAGCGCACGCCAAAGTGCGGCTGCTCTCCATCCCGAGCCAGCCTGCGCGGCGTGCCTCCCGCCACCGGCTGCACGAACAGCCCCGTCTCCCGGCTCCACTGTCCCGGCATCAGGTAACCATCCCCCGACGCGCGATACACCAGCGACTTGCCATCCGGGCTCAGCGCCGGCTCCACGTAGTAGCCCGGCCGCGTCGACACCACCTTGCCCTCACCGCCCGTGGCCGACACCACGCGGATGGCGCCCAGCTTCTCGTCGTCCCACGTCGTGTAGACGATGGAGCGTCCGTCCCGCGAGAACGACGGGTAGAACTCCAGGTGCTCCTCCTGCTTCGTCAGCCGCTTCGGCGTGCCACCCGGCAGCTCCTTCACGTAGAGCTTGCCCAGCGTCTGGAACACCACCCGGTCCCCCTTCGGAGACACCTGCACCCAGCGCAGCATCTTCGTGTTGAAGCGCTCCGGCGCCACCGCTCGCGGCGAGCGCACCGCCTCGAAAATCGTGCGCGTGCCCTTCACCCGGAACGGGATGGGCGTCACCTGCTTCGTCGCGACATCGATGCGCTGCAGCTTGCCGCCCGCCCAGAAGACAATCGCCTTGTCGTCGCGCGTCCACGCCAGCGTCGGGTACACGCCGTGGATGGCCCACGTCTCCTGCATGTCCCGGTCGAGCCCGTCGTACAGCGGGCGCTCCGCCCCCGACGCCACGTCCGTCACATAGAGCACCGTCTTCGTCCGCACCCGACGGATGAACGCCAGCTGCTTGCCATCGCGCGACGGCGTCGGACGGATGGAGCCTCCCGGCCCGGTGACGAAGGGGTCGATCTCCTTCGTCTCCACGTCCAACCGCTGGATGGCATAAATCTCGCCGTTGGGGTCCTTGTTGTATTCGAACGTCCGGCCCGGCGTGACGTCCTGGCTGAAGTAGACGTAGCGGCCATCCGGGGAGAACGCCGGCTCGCCCAAATCCTTCTGCTCGTTGGCGCGCTCGGTGAGCTGCACGCCCTCGCCGCCGGAGCGGTGATACATCCACACCTCGCCCGCGCCCAGCGAGCGGCGCGCGGTGAAGTGCTTGCGCGCGACGATGAACTGTCCATCCGGGCTCCACGCGGGGCTGTTGAGCAGGCGGAACTTCTCCTGCGTCACCGCCTTCACGTCCGAGCCATCCCGCTTCATCACCCAGATGTTGTCGCCCCCGCCCCTGTCACTCGTGAAGGCGATGGACTTCCCATCCGGGCTGAAGCGCGGCTGCATGTCCCAGGACACACCCGACGTCAGCGCCCGCGCCTCGCCGCCCGCCAGCGGCAACACGTAGATGTCCCCCAGCAAATCGAAGACGAGCTCGTCCCCGCTGGGGCTCACGTCCACGTTCATCCACGTCCCCTCGGAGACGTCGATGGACACCTGCTTCGCCGGGAACCCGGGAGCGTCCACCTTCCACGCGTCCTTGTCCTTGTCGGCCTTGGGGGACTCGGTGTCGGACGGGGCGTTGGGGTCCACCTCCACGGCGCGGCCGGCCTCACGGGCGGCGTCATCCTTCTTCACCGGGATGGGGGGAGTGGGGTCCTGCCGGGCGGCGGGAGGCGTCTGCGCGGGCTGCGCGGCGACGAGCGCGCCCGGGACGAGCAGCAGGGCGCAGAGAGCGGAGGTCAGTCGTTTCACCAGAGGTCCTCGTGTGGGGGGACTGTGCGAGACACGGCCTTGCGGGGCGCCACACTATCCGGCTCCCCGGGGACACGCCCGGCGCGACGTGAACAGGGGGACAGCCAGGCCTCTTCCTGAGCGGCCGCGGAGGGCTCGACGCGATTCGTCACGCGCCATCCCGGGACGTTTCTGTTATCCGCATCCCCATATGTCGGACGACTTCAAGCTTCCCGAAGACAAGGCCGGGCGGATGGAGCGCTGCTCCCTGTTCTACTCGGACATCGTTCCCCACAACCACGCGCTGGGTCTGAAGCTCGTGGACGTGGCCCCCACCGAGGCCACCGTCGAGCTGCCCTACGCGGACTTCCTCGTCGGCAACCCGGAGACGGGCGTCATCGCCGGCGGCCCGGTGACGACGCTCATCGACGCGACGTGCGGCACCTCCGTCATGCTCCGGCTGGGACGCATGACCCCCATGGTGACGCTGGATTTGCGCATCGACTACCTGCGCCCCGCGCGCCCCGGGGTCACCCTCACCGCCGTGGCCGAGTGCTACCGCACCACGCGCCAGGTCGCCTTCGTCCGCGCGCTGGTGCATCAGGGCGACAAGAACCACCCGGTGGCCTCCGCGCAGGGCACCTTCATGCTGACGGAGGAATGACTTCCATGAATGACACCAAGCCCTCCTCCGCCATCGCCGAGCTGGTCCTCGAGGTGCGCAAGACGCGCGAGTACAGCCGCCTCACCGACGCCATCCCCTACACGCGCTTCATGGGCATCGGCGTGGAGAACCTGGCCGGCGAGATGATGTGCCGCATGCGCTACCAGCCCATGCTCATCGGCAACAGCTTCCTGCCCGCGCTGCACGGCGGCACCCTGGGCGCGCTGCTGGAGTCCGCCTCCATCTTCGAGCTGCTCTTGAAGACGGAGACGCCGCGCGTGCCCAAGGTCATCTCGCTCACGGTGGACTTCCTGCGCTCGGGCAAGCCGCAGGACACCTTCGCGCGCGCCATCATCACCCGCCAGGGCCGCCGCGTGGCCAACGTGCGCGTCGACGCCTGGCAGGACGACCGCACCCGCCCCATCGCCAGCGCGCACGCCCTGTTCCTGCTCGCCGAGCCCTGACCCCAGCCTTCGTCCGTCCGGCCGTCGTGCCCTGGCCGCGCCTGCTTCGCCGTCGCCACCTTCGAGAGGTTCGGATTCACACTTCTCGGAGGCAGGCGATGAAGCGATGGAGCGGTTGGATGCTGGTCGGCTCGCTGGTGCTGGGCGGCGCCGCGGGCGCACAGGATGACGATGTCGCCACCCAGGATGGCACCGGTGACAGTCAGGGAATGATTCGCATGGGCGAATCGGAGGCCATCGACCACGGTGAGGACCTCCAGAAGCTGGGGGATGAACAGCCCGGCACGGGCGGCTCGGGGCAGGGCGACGCCCAGGCGGCGAAGTGGATGCAGCGGGGCCTGTTGCCCGTGCCCACCGAGGAGAAGGCGTTCCTGGCGGAGCTGCACCACGCGAACCAGATGGAGGTCCAGATGGGACGGCTCGCCCAGAAGAACGGCGAGTCCCAGGCGGTGAAGGACTTCGGCGCGCGCATGGAGCGCGAGCACGGCCAGGCGGACGAGAACCTGCTGGCGTATGCGAAGTCGAAGAACCTCACGCTCGAGGAGCCCAAGGCGGACTCCACGCTCGCCCAGGCGATGCAGGAGGCCGAGCACGCGACGATGAAGAAGCTGGAGGCGCTCCAGGGCACCCCGTTCGACCGCGCGTACCTGGCCGACATGGTCGGGGACCACGACATGGACATCGCCAAGGTGATGGCCGCGCAGCAGCAGTTCGCGAGCAACACGTCGCTGAAGGCGCTGCTCGACAACCTGCTGCCCCAGCTCCAGCAACATCGTCAGGCCGCGTACCGGCTGCTCGGACAGGAGACGCCGCGTCAGGCGAGGCAGGCCCCTCGCGGCGCGCGCTGAGTGACACCGTGCTTCAGTCGCGGGTGACGGACACGGTGTAGAGCTTTCGCTCTCCGTCGCGGGTCCACACCAGCAGTTGGCCCGCGCCGACATCGAGCGGTGTAAGCAGCAACACGCCGGGCTCCGACTTGATGTCGACCAGGTCCGTGCGACCGATGGCGATGCGTGAGAGTCCCTCGATTCTCAGCTCGCGCGGCGTGCCCATCACCATGGGGAAGAACGTGTTGCCGCCCGTCCTCCTCGCCTCCTCGACCTGCGCCATGAAGGTCGCGTCCTGCACCGATGGTGGCGGCTTTGTACCCGGCTTCCACCAGAGGGCCCCGGCCCCGCCCAGCACCCCCACGCCCAGCACCGCGACCCAGCCCAACCACACCCTCTCGCGAGGTGTCTGTTTCGAGAGCGCCTGGAGCAGCGCCTCCATCGAGGGATGACGGGCCTCGGGCTCACTCGCGAGCCCCTTCGCCACGGCCGCGCGCACGTGGCCTGGCAGTCGGGGCGGCTTCTTCACCGATGCGCCGTGCTTCGTCGGAGGTCCGGGCCGCTCGCCGTACAGCGCTTCGTGCAGCGCGACGCAGAAGCTGTACTGGTCGCTCCTCGCGTCCACGGGCTGCCCGCGCCGCTGCTCGGGTGACATGTACGCGGGGGTTCCCAGCGCGGTGCCCTCGCGGGTGAGCGCGGTCTCCTCCGCCTCCACGCCGAGCGGCGCGGTGGTGAGGTCGCCCGTCGTGGGGTTCGACGCCGCTGGCTCCCGCCACCTCCTCGCGAGCCCGAAGTCCGTGACGCGTGGACGTCCGTCCCGGCCCACCAGCACGTTGGCGGGCTTGAAGTCCCGGTGCACCAGCCCTCGCTGATGCGCGGCCGCGAGCCCCAGGCCCGCCGCGTGGAACATCTCCAGCACCTCGCGCCAGGGACGCTTCTGCTCGCGCAGCCAACCCGCGAGCGTCGGGCCCTCCACCCACTCCATCGCAAGGAAGTCCCGCCCCTCCGCGGAGCCGAGCTCGAAGATGGGCAACACATTGGGATGGGACAGGCGCGCCATCGCCTGCGCCTCGCGCAGCAGTCGGGCGCGGCTCTCCGTCTCGACACCCTCGCGCATGGGACGCAGCAGCTTCACCGCCACCTTGCGCCCCAGCCTCGGGTCCTCCGCCGCGTACACCACGCCCATGCCGCCCTCGCCCAACAGCTCGCGCAGCACGTAGCTCCCCAGCTTCGTGCCCTCCGGCAATCGCTCTGCTGGGGACGGGCGTGCTCCCCGGGTCGACATCCCCTCCGAGTCTGGACGCGTGAGCGGGCCCGCGCCCGGTGAGGAGGCCTCGGCCGCGACCACCGCGACCAGGGCCCGACAGTCCTCACACGAATCCAGGTGCGCCGCCACCTCCGGCACCCGCGCGCCCGACAGCACACCGCTCACGAAGCCGGCGAGCACGTTCTCGTCCGGGCACACCTCGGGCATGGGAGAGGCGGGTGGGTTCATGGGCGCGTGTCACATCATCCCCGCTGCCCTCATTGGTGGGAAGGCAGCGGGTCCCTCGGGCTACTTCGCGGCCGCCTGCTCGGGGTCCGTCACCACCACGGCGTAGTCACCCTGCTGCCCACCGCGCGTCCAGGTCAGCAGCCGCGTGGTGCCCGCCTCCAGCCCCGTGATTTCGAGCTTCCCGCCCCCCAGCGTCTTCACCTCCGCCGTCTCCCTGTTCCCCAGCGCCACGCGGGTCAGGTCCTTCACGGTGATGACGTGCTTGTCCCCCACCTTCAGCTCGATGCGCTCCTCCGCCAGCGCCGTCGTGCCCACCACCGTCAGCGCCACCAGGGCCAGCTTCTTCAGTGCGTTCCGCATGATTCGGGTCCTTTCAGGATGAGAGCGAGGCGTCCTCGCCTGCCTTCATCGGGGTGACACCGGCCACCAGGACGTGTTGCACGCGGGCCGCGAAAAAGTTCGCGGGGGGCTAACCGGGTTCCTTCAACAGCCCCAGGAGGCTCACGTCGAGCTGACTGTGCACCACCCGCATCAGGCTTCGCAGCTCGTCCGCGGACAGCTGGAGGCGCTCGGCCAGCCGCTCGCGCGCGCCCTCCAGCACCGTCCTCCGCGTCTGTGAAATCCAGCGCGACACCGTGGACTTGTGCGTCTGGTACATCGCGCCGATGCGCTCCAGGCTCACGCCCTCCACCACGTGCAGCCGCAGCACGGTGCGCTCGCGCGGGGACAGGCTCCCCAACGCTCCCGCCAGGGCCTCGCGGAAGTCCTGCTGGTGGCGGCGGCGCAGGTAGTCGAGCTCGACGTCACCGCCCGCTCCGCCTCGCTCCACCCACGCGGAGCCCTCCGCCTCCGCGTCCTCCTCGGCCCTGGCGCGTCGGCCCTCCGCGCGCTGGAGGTTGAAGGCCGTGCGCACCACCGCCGCGCGCAGCCACGCGGCCAGCGGGCCCGTGCCCTGGTACTCGGCGATTCTCGGCTCGGCGTCACCCTGGGGGACGAGGAGCCGCTGACGCAATTGCTGGAGGACCTCCGCGGTGTCCAGGCCGCCACCTCGCACCCGCGTCAGCGCGCTGGCCACACGAGGGAGCAGATGTCGCTCCAGCGCGGCGTGCGCGGTGGGCAGTCCTCGTGCACACGCGCAGGCCAGATAGAGGTCCGCCACGGGCAGCGCGGCGAGCATCGCGGCGGGCTCGTCGCTGGGGTTCAGCCGGGTCGCGACGTGGCGCAGGAAGTCCTCTTCCGGAAGCATGACGTCCGGCCACGCCTGTCTCGTGATGGACAGCCAGGAGTCCAACAGCGCGTCGAGCCCGGGCACCTCCGCGTAGCACCGCGCCTGGGGCGGCAGGTGCTGGAGGAAGAGGTGGGAGCGACTCGGCTGCTTCGACATGCACGCCTCGGGATGAACACCCACCGGTGCGGTGGCTTTCCTTGTTACAGCGCGGGGCGCCTTTTCTACAGGCTCGCTCGGAGTCCTCGCGCGTCTCCAGGCCTGACGGGCCTGCCTGGAGTCCGGGGGTGATGCTCGCCCGAAGACGGGCTTTCGCGCCATGGGCCAGTGTCTCCGATGAGCACTGGATTCAACGCGGCCGTGCGCGCACCTCGGCATGGGCCCTGCTTTCCCCCGCAGGGCATCCGTTCCGGAGGACAGGACGATGAGCGAGCACGCGCGGGCCCAGTTGAGAGCGTTGAAGGAATCCGCGCGGTCGTTGTTCCTCCAGGAACGGTATGGCGAGTGTGCACAGGAGCTGGAGCGCATCCTCCGCCTGGTGCCCAAGGACCCGAATGCGCGCGTGCAACACGCGGAGACGTGTCGTCGCGCGGGGAACCTGCGCGCGGCCATCGCCTCCTATCGGACAGCGGCGTCGCTGCTGCTCGCGCAGGGATGTGAGGCCCGGGCCCGCGCGGCCCTGCGCGCCGCGCTGGAGCTGGACCCTCGGGATGCGGAGCTGACCTCGGACTTCGCGCGGCTGGGACAGGCGCCGGTGCCTCCCTCGACGGCGCTGGAGGATGAGCGGCTCTATCGGGATGTGGCCGGGCTCGCCGTGGAGAAGGAGGCGCCTCGGGTGGAGTCGAGGACGCGCACTCCGCCGCCTCCTCCTCCCGCGTTCGTGTTGCGCGCGGCGGAGGAGGCTCGGGTCCGAGGACCGCTGCCTTCGGTTCCTTCCATCGCTCCGGTGAGCGTGCGCGCCCTGGTGGCGCCCAGCGCTCCGCCGGTGCCCGATGACGATGAGTCGTCTGTTCTCGACCTGGTCGACGAGGTGTCCATCGACATCGACGTGGAGCCCGTGGCGATGCCCGCGCCCACCACCGTGATGGGGATTCTGCTCGATGAGGTGCCTACCGCGGACTTCCTCGCGGAGCTGCTGGCGTCGACGCCCATCCAGCTACCCGCGTCACGGTCGCCGAAGTCGTCTCCTCCTGTTCCGGAGACACGGGCTCCCGAGGTCTCCTCGCCGCGTGGATATGAGCTCGCCCTCGTGGGGGAGCGGTTGCCCGTGCCCGCGGCTCCCGCGCGGACGCTGACGTCGTTTCCTCCTCGGGGTGCCGTGGCGCCTCGGCAGGTGGAGGCTCCGCGGACTGTTCCCGCGCCTGTGACGCCTTCGCGCGGCGCGGCGCAGAACACGGGCGGCGCTGTTCGTGCTCCGTCCACGGAACGCAATCAGGCGCGGCCGATGGGCGCGGGTACCGCTTCACGGCAGGCCGGTGCGCCTTCGGCTCCCCAGGCTGCGTCTGCTCCGCGTCAGCCCGACGGTCACGAAAGCACGACGAAGGCCCCGCCCACGCTCGAGCCTCGGTGGACGCAGACGGGCACCGCGCCTCGCACGGCCGGGGCTCCCGACCCTTCATGCGCTCGGGCGAAGTCGCCCCCGACCGCGTCACCCGCGCAGGCGCTTCAGGCCACGGCACGGATCTCGCCTCCGGCGCAGGCGCTGAGCGCGCGGGATTCTCGCGAGCCACAGCGGGTCGAGGTGAGCGCGAGCCTGTGGACCACGGGGGGACCGGTGACGGTGAATCCCGTGACGGCGTATCGACCCGAGCTGCGCTGGCTCAGTCCCAACGCGGTGGCGCTGAGGGTCTCGCCTCAGTCCCGCTGGGTCATCATCCGCTCCGAGGGTCCGTTGTCGTTGAGCCGCGCGGAGACCCTCGCGACCGAGTCACTCGAGGACTCCCGTCTGACCGCGTCGGACCTGGCCGTGGCCTCCGTAGCGCCCACGCGCTGACGCGGCCCCACGCCTGGTCGGACCTGGCCGCGACCTCCGTGAACTCCGTGGCGCCCATGCGCCGACGCGGCCTCACGCATGCTCGGACCTGGCCTTGACCTCCGTGGCGCCCATGCGCTGACGCGGCCTCACGCCTGTCGTGGACGCGTGCATGCACAGCCTCGCGCGGGCTCTCGCATCACGCATGCGGATGCGCACGCTCGCGACATCGCGGCTTCAGGTCCGCTCGCGCTCCACAAGTTCTCCACATCGGGCGGACCTGGACCTCGGCGCACTCCGGAGCCCCTTCACGAGTCGGACTCACTGGAGCACTCCACCGCCCGAGCTCCCGTCCCACCCCGAGTACGCGCACAGCCGCGCCGGACCGCTCGAGCCCCACGGGCCCGAGCCTCCTGGCTCACCGTCACTGGACGCGGGGGAGGGCCTCACGTCCGGAGGCCCTGCCCGTCCCGCCTCACATCGGCACGGACTTCTTCGGGTCGAAGCGCTTCTTCTCGGGAGCCGGCTGCACCTGGACAGGCTGGACCTGCTCCGTCGGCGTGGCTTCCGGCTCGCGGCCCTCCACCGCCGCCTGCGCCTCCGCCTTCTCCTCCGACACCTGCGCCTTCACCGGCGCCTCGCAGTGCTCACCCTTCCGGTTCGGGTGGCAGTGCCGAATCCCATACACGTGGTGACAACCACACGCGTCCACCCGCTTCTTGGCGCAAATCGACGGATTGAACACCGGACCCGCCACCGTATCCGCCGGCACCGCCTGCAACGCCATCGCCAGGAACACCCCGCCGAGGAAACCCATCACCCACCCCCTACCTGGATGGGAAATGGATGGGACTGAAGAGGGAATGAGGCAAGCCCCGAGCGGATCCAATTGCCGCGCATCGCACGCGAGCCGACTTTCGCTCGGACGTCCGCGTGTGCGCGCACCCGCCGCAACACCCCTCCAAGCTGCGTCCAGGACGTCAGCACGGCAACAACACCACCCCCCTCACCTCGTCCCCAGGTCCGGGGCAGGCCCCTCCCACGCGCCGCGTCGCGTCCCGCTCCTCCCGAGGGAAACCCCCGGATTTCGCTCGCCTTCCCGCCCGCTCCACCCTCATCCTCGGTGGTCCCTGGCGTACCCGGTCCGGACAGTCAGCTTGTTCCGGACGTTTGCGTCGCTCGCGCGTGTTCACCCCTGTCCGGGGAGGAAAGCCATGAGTTGGAAGCAACGTCTGGAGAAGGCCGCCGAGGGCCATTACGTCCTGCCCAAGACCAAGAGCATGCGGGTCGACGCGGACCTGTTCCTCTCGGACAAGCTGCTGTGGGGCGAGGGCCCCGAGGTCCCCGGGCTGGAGGACACCGTCTTCGACCAGGTGGTCAACGCCGCGTCGTTCCCCGGCGTCACCCGCGTCGCCGTCACCCCCGACTGTCACGTGGGCTACGGCGTGCCCATCGGCACCGTCGTGGAGACCGACGGCGTCCTGCTCCCCACCGCCGCCGGCTATGACATCGGCTGCGGCATGGTGCAGTTGCAGACCTCCCTCATGGCCGAGGACGTCGCCGACCCCGCCAAGCGCCGCCAGTGGATCGACCAGGTCACCCGCCGCATCGCCGTGGGCGTGGGCGCCAGCCGCGCGCAGCACCAGCGCAAGGTGTCGGATCGCTCGTTCGCGGAGGTGGTGCGCCACGGCGCCAAGGCCCTGGGCCGGGGCTCCGCCGTCACCGAGCGCGACTTCATCCCCGTGGAGGATGACCGGGTGGACATCCCCGACCGCGCCTACGAGAAGCGCGGGCAGTTGGGCAGCCTGGGCGGCGGCAACCACTTCACCGAGATGCAGGTGGACGAGAGCGGCCGCGTCTGGGTGATGCTCCACACCGGCAGCCGCGGCTTCGGCTGGAACATCGCCAAGCACTTCTTCGTGCAGGGCGCCGCGCACCTGGGCCTCAAGAGCCGCAGCGAGGACTTCGTCTGGCTGGACGCCGACAGCGCGCTGGGCCGCGAGTACTGGAACCTGCACAACATGGCGGCCAACTTCGCCGTGGCCAACCGGCTCATCATCGGCGAGGCCGTGTGCGCCGCGCTCGAGGACGTGTTCGGCGGGACGGCGAGCGTCTACTACGAGATTTCGCACAATCTCATCCAGAAGGAGGCCGGCAGGTTCGTGGCCCGCAAGGGCGCCACGCGCGCGTTCCCCGCCGGCCACCCCGCGCTCAAGCGCACGGCCTGGGAGGGCACCGGCCACCCCATCCTGATTCCCGGCTCCATGGAGACCGGCAGCGCCATCCTCTTCGCCGAGGAGGGCGCGTCCAAGTCCATCTACTCGGTGAACCACGGCTCGGGGCGGCGGCTGTCCCGAGGCGAGGCGCGGCGGGTGCTGAAGCAGGACGCCACCGACGCGCGCATGGCCGAGGCCGGCATCATCCTCAACACCCGGCAGACACCGCTGGACGAGTCCGGCCCCTGCTACAAGAACCTGGATGACGTGCTGGAGACGGTGGAGATGGCGGGGCTCGCCCGGGTGGCGCACCGACTCAAGCCGGTCGCCTGCATCAAGGGCGCGGATTGACCCACACGCCGTGGCACGTGGACTTTCCGGGGGGCCTGCTACAGTGGCCCCCCTCCGGAGTCCCACGACATGACCTCGTCGTCCCCTGCCTCCCGCGCGCCCGCCTCGGGCCTCCGTGAGGCCGAGCTGGCTCGCGCCGAGAGCGAGCTGTCCACCCAGGAGTCCCGACTCGCCGAGCAGGTGACGCGCGCCCTGGCCGACGCGGCCCTGCTCTCCAGTCGTCTGGACGCCGTGCGCGCCGCGCTGGCCCGCGCCCACCAGGAGCCCGACGCCGACCCCCAGCTGGGCGAGCAGGCGTCCAGGCTCCAGGCATCCTCCGTGCCCTCACTCGACGTGGAGGCCGCGCGGGAGAAGGCGCTGGAGGCGCGGGAGAAGGCGCTGGAGGCGCGGGAGAAGGCGCTGGAGGCGCGCAAGCGGATGGGCGTGGAGGTGCAGGCGGCGCTGCGCATCCAGCAGGAGCAGACGGCCCGGGTGGCGCGCGCGGTGGCGGACGCGGAGGCCGCGCTGAAGCAGCAGGAGGCCACCCAGGCTCGGGCGAAGGCGCGTCAGCAGGAGGCCGCGAAGGCCCGGCAGGCGGAGCTGGCGAAGGCGGCCCAGGCCGCGCGCGAGAAGGGACAGCCGCTGCCCTCGGCGCCCTCGCGGACCTCCGGCTCGGAGGGCGCGGACGCGCGGCGCAACGGTCGGGTGCGCATGCACACGTCCATCGACATGCGCAGCGACTCCAACTTCTTCACCGGCTTCTCGATGGACATCAGCGAGGGCGGCGTCTTCATCGCCACGGTGGACGCGGTGCCGCGCGGCACGCAGGTGGAGCTGGACTTCACGCTGCCTGGTGGACGCCCCATGAAGGTGACGGGCGTGGTGCGCTGGGTGCGCGAGGCCAACCCGAAGATGCCGGAGCTGATGCCGGGCGTGGGCGTGCAGTTCACCGGCCTGCCCGAGGAGGTCGCGTCCGTCATCTCCTCGTTCGTCACCACGCGCGACCCGATGTTCTATCCCGACTGAAGCGGCGGCCTCGCTTCGTCGGATACCCAACCCCAGCGGGCGCGGGGTGTCCGTGAGAGGCAATGCCCGGGGATGAAGACAGACATCCCATGGGGAGGATGCAAAGGTTTCGTCCTCATGAGCGCGCCCACCCGAAGCCCCACCGTCCCCGTTGCCCGCCCGCCCCGGTGGGACTCGCGCCGCCGCGTGGAGCCCGCCAACGTGGCGGACGGTGAGCAGGTGGGCGACGCGCCCTCGATGCCGTCCGTCGGCAAGGTGAACCTGGCGCAGCAGCTGGCGCTGTTCTCCGAGCACGGGCCCATCGGTGAGCTCAACGGGCGGCACGTTCGGCTGGCGAAGCTGTCGGGCCCGTGTGCGTGGCGCCACCATGAGCACGAGGACGTGTTGTTCCTCGTGCTGCAGGGCCAGCTGCGCATGGAGCTGCGCGAGCGCACGGTGGAGGTGGCGCCCGGCGAGCTCATCATCATCCCGCGCGGCGTGGAGCATCGGCCCGTGGCGGAGGAGGAGGTCCACGTGCTGCTCTTCGAGCCCGCCTCCACGCTCCACACGGGCAACGTGCGCGAGGAGTGCACGGCGGACCCACTGGAGCACCTGTAGGGGCCGGTCGCCCGTGAGGTGCGCCGGGCTCATGGCCGCAGGTCTCCCGGACGAGCGAGCGCTCCAGGCGGCGAGCAGCCCGGGCTCCTCGTCCGTGAAGCACGTCCCACCTTAGACACGGACTCGAGCGGCCTCGCGGCCTGGGACGTGTCGGCATGCGCATCCATCACCTGAACTGCACCACCCTGTGTCCACCCGGGGGCCGCCTCATGGACGGGCGCCGGGGCTTCCGAGGTCCCGCGGCGCTGACCTGCCATTGCCTGCTGGTGGAGGGAGCGAACGGGCTCATCCTCGTGGACACCGGCTTCGGCCTGCAGGACGTGCTCCATCCCCAGGTCCGTCAGAGCCCGCTCTTCCTGGACATGCTGTGTCGGCCCCAACTGCACGAGGGCGCCACGGCCATCCGGCAAATCGAGCGGATGGGCTTCAAGGCGCAGGACGTGCGCGACATCGTCCTCACCCACCTCGACTTCGACCATGCGGGTGGGCTCGATGACTTCCCGCATGCGCGCGTGCACCTGCTCGCGGACGAGTACCTGGCGGCCACCGCGCGGACGTCACCGCTGGACCGGCAGCGCTACCGCCCCGAGCAGTGGATGCACGAGTCGCACTGGGTGACGTACCCCACGGGACAGGTGGGTGAGCGTTGGTTCGGGTTCGACTGCGTGCGCGACCTGAAGGGGTTGCCGCCCGAAATCCTGCTGGTGCCGCTGGTGGGGCACACGCTGGGGCACGCGGGTGTGGCGGTGCGCTCGGGGAGCGGGTGGCTGTTGCACGCGGGCGACGCGTACTTCTTCCACGGGGAGATGGACTCGGGGCGCTATCGCTGCACGCCGGGGCTGCGCGCGTATCAACGGCTCATGGAGAAGGACCGGCCCATGCGGCTGCACAACCAGCGACGGCTGCGTCAGCTCAAGCGCCTGCACGAGGACGAGGTGACGGTGTTCTGCGCGCACGACTCGCTGGAGTTCGAGCGGCTGGAGTCGCGCGAGAAGCACACGGAGACCTCCGCCTTCCGCGCGTTCGTCACGCCGCCCGAGGAGCACGTCCACCCGTTCTGAGGGGACTCAGGCGGGGGCCGATTCCAGGGGCTGTTCGAGCAGCGGCAGCTCCACCGTGCAGGTGGCGCCGTCACCGGGTGTGCCCTCCATGCGCAGGGTGCCTCCGTGGGCGTCCACCCACTGTTGGACCAGGTGGCGGCCCAGCCCGGCGCCACCGTCGGGAAGGGGCATGCCCTCGACCACGATTCGCGCGCGGGTGCGCCCCACGCGCTCGACGCGGAGCCGCACCGGGTGCCCCGCTCCGAGCTCCAGCGCGTGGGAGATGAGGTGGGTCAGCACCTGCTCCAAGCCCAGTCGGTCCCATCGCCCCACGAGCCCCGGCTCCGCGTCGAGGAGGAACGGGCTGCCTGCCCGGGTCGCGGACTCGGTGAAGCGCTCCATCACCTCGCGCGCCAGGTGTGACAGGTCCACCGGCTCCGCGACCTGGCGACCCGTGAGCTGGCTCGACACGTCCCACAGGTTCAAGAGCAACTGACCCAGGCGGCGGGATTGTTCGAGCGCACGGCCGACTCCGTCCCTCACGCGGTCCGGCTCCGAGGAGGGGTCCACCCGCTCCAGGCCGCGCAGGAGCCACTGCAAGGTGTCGAACGGGATGCCCAGGTCGTGCGCCCTCACGCCGATGCGCGCCATCATCTCGTGCGCGTCGCTGCGGAGCGTGGCCTCTTCCACCGTCAGCGCGGCCCGGGGGTCCACCTCCGGGCTTCCGCGCGGTGGGGTCTTGGAGCCATCGCCGGGTCTCGCGGCCTCACCGCGCGAGGGACTGTCTTCGTCGAGCAATGAGTCGATGAGCGCCTCCGCGAAGAAGAAGGTGCCGGCCCTGGTGCGTGGACGCGCGGCCTCGTCGACTCTCTCCGAGACGCCATTCGCGGCCTGCACGCTCTCGGCGCGCGGCTTGATTCGCGGGGGGCTGGCCTCGGCACGTGGCGGTGGCAGCCGGGACAGCAACAGTCCCCCCGAGGTCGCGGCCAGCACGAGGACCAGGCTCATCGTCACCAGGGAGAGCAGCAGGACCTGCTCGTCCGTCTCCACCACGGACTGGAGGCTCGTGCCCACCTGCGACTCCATCCGGGTCGAGAGTTGCTGGAGCGTCGCGTAGGTGGCTAGCCGTGTGTCCCGGGCCCGCTCCTCGAACAGGGCCTCGCGTCGTGAGTGCGCGGCGCGCGTGGCGTGGATGGCGACCCACTCCCGCACGGCCTGCTCGTGCTCCTGCTCCGCTCGCAGCACCGACGCGAGCAGCGCCGCGGCGGGCGGGGTCACCCCTCGAGACACCAGCCGCTCGTGCGTGACGATGAAGCGCTCGCGAGAGCGCACCCGGTCCTCGGCGAAGAACGCGTCATCGGACAGGACGACGCTCCGCTCGCTGGAGACCTTGTCGGTGAAGGCCCTGCGCAGGCGCTCCACCTCCAGCCGGTCCATCGACATCGCCAGGAGGTTCGCCCTGCGATTGGAGCGCGCGGACACGAGCTCCACGGCCAACGTGCACGTCAGCACCAGCGCGACGAGCAGGGCCGCGATGAAACCAGCGCCCACGCGCTGGAAGAACGTCCACGGCCGCCCCACACCCGCCCCCCTCCGGACAGGCCCTAAGGTGAGGACACGCAGGTCGCGCCTACACCCCCACCCGAGGAGCGCCGACGCGCTCACGCGTGAACAGTCTCAGCGGCTCCGGATATCACTCACGTGGGAGAGCCCATCCATGAACGGAGCGTCAGCATCGATGCTGGGGGCAATCTTGCGAATCAGTCGCATAGAAGCCCGGGGCCGTCAATCCGGGAGGCGCCGGCTCACGTCCTGGCGAGGGGCTCGCAAGCCGAGCACACCCCGAACAGCTCGTGGATGTGCCCGGTGAGCCGGAAGCCGAGGCTCTTCGCCACGTCGTTCTGGAGCAGCTCGATGGCCTCGAAGTGGAACTCCACCACCTTGCCGCACGAGGAGCAGATGATGTGGTCGTGGTGCTCGCGCTCGAAGGCGCGCTCGTAGCGCTGGCCCTCCCCACCGGAGACCAGCGTCTGGTGGATGAGCTCCGCCTCCACCAGCAGCGGCAGCACCCGGTACACGGTGGCGGGATGCACGTCCTCCGCGCCCCGCTCCCGCACGGAGCGCACCAGCTCCTCCGCCGTGAAGTGCCCCACGTGCTCCAACGCCGCGCGAGCCACCGACTCGCGCACCAGCGAGCTCTTGAGCCCCTTGCGCCGCACGAAGGCGCGAAGATGCTCCAGCGCACGGTTCAGCCCCTCGGGGCCCAGCATGGATGGATGAGACGCCCGACGCATGGCCGCATCATGCGACTGGGTCGCACTTCACGTCCAGTCAGGCGACACCCCGGGCGTGGGCGCTCAGCCCTGGGTCGTCCCCGGGGCGGCGGGCGCCTGCGCGGGGGAGGACGGGGCCTCGCCACCGGAGGGCGCCTCGAAGCTGCCCGTCTCCGGGTCCACGGACCAGGCGGAGAACTTCTGCTGCTTCACGTCCTTCAGCTTCCCGTCCTGGTAGCAGACGGAATAGACGAGGAAGAACTCCTTCTCCATCGACGGCGTGCCGTGGCGGTAGCAGTCCGCGCCCGTGGCGTCCTGCTCGCGCGTCATGGGCCGGCCCAGGAGCGCCACCACCTGGTCCGACGTCATGCCCCCGTGCATGGACTTGAAGCCATGGGGCGTGACGACGCGGAAGGTGTTCTCCTGCTCGCGGGCCAGCCCCCAGAAGCCCACCGCCAGCGTGACGGGGATGAGGGCCGCGACGAGCGCCACGGCCCAGCGGCCCTTGGAGGCCTTGCCTTCCTTCTGGAAGGCCGTGAAGAGGTTGCTCGAATCCGTTGGCTCGGCAACCAGGGCGGCGTTCGGCGGGTTCTCTGTCGGGCTCACGTCGACTGACATGCCGTTCCAACAGCCCGGATGCAAGAAACTCCACGCGTCCTGTCCGGTAACGCCTGCCCGGCGCCTTCCCAGGCCTTACATCGGGGGTGGAGGGGCTGCCCTTCGTGACACGGAAGTTCACAATCCGGGGGTTGCCGTCCTGCTACATCCCCCGCCGAGGTAGGAACCCAGGAGCCGTGAGAGATGGCGAAGCGAGGGGCCGCCGGACGCAGCACCCAGAAGCCGTTGGAGCGAGACGTCCTGCCCGCGGGGACCGACCCGGAGGAGGGGCTCTTCTTCAACCGCGAGCTGTCCTGGTTGGCCTTCAACGACCGGGTGCTCCAGCTGGCCGAGTCGGCGGACGAGCCGCTGCTCGAGCGGCTGAAGTTCGTGGCCATCTACGCGCGCAACCTGGATGAGTTCTTCATGATTCGCGTCGCCCGCCTGCACGAGCAGGTGCGCGGCAACGTGGCCCGGCTGGTCCCCGACGGCGCGTCCCCGGGCCAGACGCTGGACAAGCTGCACGAGGGCATCTTCGAGCAGAGCAAGCGCCACAGCGCCATCTTCGAGAAGCTCCTGCGGCCCGCGCTCGCGGAGAAGGGCCTGCGCATCCTCTCCGCCAAGGACCTGGACGCCGAGCAGCGCGCGCAGGTGGACCAGCGCTTCAAGGAACAGATTTTTCCCGTGCTCACGCCGCTGGCCATCGGCCTGGGCCGACACTTCCCGTACATCTCCAACCTGTCGCTCAGCCTCGCGGTGCTCCTGAGGGACCCGGACGCGGGCGAGGAGAGCGTGGCGCGGGTGAAGGTGCCCAAGGAGCTGTTGCCGCGCTTCCTGCCCCTGAAGAACAACGTCTTCGTGCCGCTGGAGGAGGTCATCGCCCAGCACCTGGGAGATTTGTTCCCGGGCATGGAGGTGCTCAGCTGGAGCCTGTTCCGCGTCACCCGCGACGCGGACTTCACCGTGTCCGAGGACGCGGAGGACCTGCTCAAGGCGGTGGAGACGGAGCTGCGGCAGCGGCGCTTCGGGGACGTCATCCGGCTGGAGGTGCAGGCGGGGATGAGCCCCAAGCTGCTGGAGCCGCTGGTGGAGGCGCTGGGGCTGGAGTCGCGGCAGGTGTACGAGGAGCAGGGGCTCCTGGGGCTGGGGGACTTGCAGGCCATCGCCTTCGCGCCCGGCTTCCCGGAGCTGAAGGACCCGCCGTGGACGCCCGTCACCCAGCCCCGGCTGCGCCCGGACTCGGACGCGCCCGAGGGGACGACGGTGATGGCGGCGATGCGGCGGGGGGATTTGCTGGTGCACCACCCCTACGACTCATTCGGCTCGTCGGTGGAGCGCTTCGTCACGGAGGCGGTGGCGGACCCGGACGTGCTCGCCATCAAGCAGACGGTGTACCGCACGTCGGACAGCTCCCCGCTGGTGCCCGCGCTGATTACCGCGACGGAGAACGGCAAGCAGGCCGTGTGCATGGTGGAGCTCAAGGCGCGCTTCGACGAGCGCACCAACATCAAGTGGGCCAACGCGCTGGAAGAGGCGGGCGTGCACGTGGTGTATGGGATTCCGTCGCTCAAGACGCACGCGAAGGCCATCCTCATCGTGCGGCGCGAGGGAGAGCGGGTGCGGCACTACGTGCACGTGGGCACGGGCAACTACAACCCGAAGACGGCCCGGCTCTACACGGACATGGGCCTGTTCACCACGGACCCGGACATCGGCGCGGACGTGGCGGACCTGTTCAACTACCTCACCGGCTTCGGCCGGCCCAAGAGCTTCCGCAAGCTCCTGGTGGCGCCGCTCACCATGCGCGAGGGGCTGCTCGAGCACATCAAGGCCACCGTCGTCGCGCACACGCTGGAGCGCCCCGCGCGCATCCAGATGAAGATGAACGCGCTGGTGGACCCCATCATCATCCGCGCGCTCTACGACGCGTCCCGCGCGGGCGTGAAGGTGGACCTCAACGTGCGCGGCATCTGCTGCCTGCGCCCGGGCGTGCCCGGCGTCTCCGAGAACATCCGCGTGGTGTCCACGCTGGGCCGCTTCCTGGAGCACGCGCGCCTGTACCTCTTCGAGCGGGGACAGGAATTGCGCTGCTACATCGGCTCCGCGGACCTGATGCCTCGAAACCTGGACCACCGGGTGGAGATTCTCGCGCCGGTGGAGGACCCCACGCTGGCCGCGCAGGTGCGCGACTCGCTGGAGCGCAGCCTCGCGGACAACACCCACGCGTGGGAGCTGCAAGCCGATGGCACCTGGAAGCGCCTGGTGCCACCGGCCGGCGGAGAGAAGCGCTGGGCCCAGGGCGAAATCATGGAGCGCGCCACGCGGGCCGCCCAGTTCCCCGGGGCCCGTCCCCTGCCCTGAGGCCCCGACTCAGCGCGCCGAGGTGGACCTCGCCGTCCACCAGGAGCACCGGGCCTTGCCGCGCGGAGGGCGCGCCGGAGGGCGTGGGCGCGCGCGCGGGGCGCAGGAGAGGAGCCTGGGGGGCTTCGGACTCCGGGCGATGGCGCGCACCCGGTACCAACGCGGGGAGCGTCCGGCGAAACGAATGGACCTGCTGGCCACGGGGGCCTCGCTTCCTTCAGGGGTGTGGAAACAGAGGAAAGACCGGAGAATCAGGCGCGCCTCTGCCACAGTTGCAGGCCCGAATTCAAGCCTTAACGACAATTTGCCGTCAGAGCTGAAATTGACTCACCCCGGGCCCCGCTCGGAGTCCTCGCGGCGGTGGGCCTCCACCTCGAGGACCTCCTTCCACTGAATCCACCCGGAGCGGGCGGCGTGACGCGCCGCGCTGGTGGTGTCGTCCACGGCGAGCATCTGGCTGCCCGCGTCGCGGATGTCGGCGGCGATGGCCTCCAGCTCCCGGGCGCGGCGGGGGTGGCCGGGCACGTTGCGGATGTAGACGCCGAGGATGCGGCCGGGGAACTCGCGGACGATGGTGCGGTAGTGCTCGGCGTCCTCCTGGCCGCTGTCGCCGATGAGGATGAAGGGCAGGTGGTCCAGGTCCGTGAGCAGCCCGCGAATCTTCTCCAGCTTGTGGCCGTGGCCGCCGCCGGGGGCGAAGCCCGTGCTGGACAGGCCCCAGTCGCGCAGGAGCAGCGGCCCGGTGGGGATGTGGTGCAGGGCGAGGAACTCGTCCAGGTGCTCGTACAGGTTCCAGGGGCTGCTGGAGACGTAGAAGATGGGGTTGTCGCCCTGGCCGTCCGCGCCCGCCTGGAGCGCCGCGTAGAAGGCGTCCACGCCCGGGAAGGGCAGGCGCACGCGGTGCTCGGTGAGGAACAGGGCCCAGGCGCGCTTGAGCAGGTCCGTCACGCCGGTGACGATGACGGTGTCGTCGATGTCGCTGATGACGCCGTAGCGCGCGCTCGTCCCGGCCACGCGCACGGGGGCGGCCACGCGGGGCACGCCCTCCGGCTCGGGCGACAGCAGCTCCAGCTCCACCATGTGCCAGCCCGAGCGCACGCCCTCGGGCGGGGGCACCAACAGCTCCAGGAAGCCCTCCTCGTCGGTGGTGCCCTCCCAGCGCTTGTCGCCCCAGCGCACCGCCACCTTCGCGCCGGCGATTTCGCGCGTCATGTAGCGCTTGTAGGAGGCCACCGCGCTGCTCCACACCGTGTGGCGTCGCTGCTGCGGCTGGATGTGGCGGTCCTCCAGCACGCGCGCCTTGATGACCGCGCGCTCGGGGGTGCCGTGGCCCCGGTACGGGAGGATGCGCAGCGGCGGGGCGATGCCCAGCGAGCGGCGGAGGCTCCGGCTCATTGCGTCATAGCGGGCGTCGACGCGGACGGCGAGTCGGTAGAAGGCGGGTCTGAAGTCGGCCATGGCGCGGAGCGTAAGGAGTGGGAGGGGGGACTGTAGAAGACTCCGGGGCCCGAGGCGGAGCAAAGCCGCGCGCCAGGTCGCGGGCGCGCTCCGTATCCCAAGGTGCCGTCCCCCACTCGACAAGGAGTCACGCCTTGCTGCGTCGTCATGTCCGCTGGTTGCTGGCCGCCGCTTCCCTGCTCGTCGCCTCGGTGGCCTGGTCGCAGTCCACGCCGAGCATCACCTTCCAGTCGCCCTCGCAGGGCTGGAACGTGTTCGCGTCATCCAACCCCCTGCCCTTCGGCGCCACGGCGAGCATCGTCTTCGACGTGTCGCGCCTGACGCAGTGCCGGGGCAACATCAACGCCACCACGCCGGGGTGGACCATTACGGGCCACTACCAGTTCAACAACGGGCCGGTGCAGAGCTTCTGGGTGGCGGGGTTCTCCTCCACGCCCAACCCGCCCGCGCCGTCCATCCCGCTCAACACGCGCGGAGACCTGGCCATCTGGTTCGAGAACACCAGCCGCTGGGGCTGCCAGGCGTGGGACTCCAACTTCGGCAACAACTACCACTTCAACGTGCAGTGATTCGCGAGGAGGCCCGGAGGCCGCGCGAGCTCCGGGCCCCCCTTGCCTGGCGGCTCACATGCCCGCGATGCCGCCGATGCCGGGCTTGAAGCGGTAGATGAAGTACGGCGCGTTCGCGGCGATGTGTGCCTTGGACTGGAGCATGTGGTGGGGGATGGCGCTGTCGGCCACGTAGAGCCAGCCGTCCGGCCCGTGGTTGAGCGCGTCCGCCCAGCGCAGGCGCGGGGACTTCACCAGCGTCTCCAACCGGCCATCCGGGCTCATGCGCAGCACCGCGCCGTGCTCCACGTCCGTCACCAGCACGTTGCCCTCGGTGTCCGCGCTGAGCCCGTCGTTGAGCGGCTTTCTGCCCACGGCTTGGAGGCGCGTGCCGAGGGCCTCGTCATCGAGCGCGCGGTCCTTCAGGTCCGCGGTGCGCACGCGGTACATCGTGTCGTGGTTCATCGCGCCGAACCACAGCCATTCGTCGCTGGGGTCCAGCGCGATGCCGTCCACGCCGCACTTGAGCGCGGCGAGCCCCCCGAAGAACACCATGTCCTTGATGGGGTTTCGGATGATGAAGTCCTTGGGGAACACGGCGTCGTGCTTCTCCAGCACGCGGCGCGACTCCTTCGTCGCCACGTCGTGGACGATGAGCGCCGGGGAGCGCCGCCAGAAGCCCACGTCCGCGATGAACACCGTCTGGCCACGCGCGTCCACGCGCAGGTCCTGGAGGAACGAGCCCGGCGGGGCGATTTGCGGCGGGACGTCGTACTCGTGCGCCAGGTGGCCGGTGGCCAGCTCGAAGGCGAGCAGCCGGGGGACACCGAGCCCGTGGTTGCCGTGGTCGATGGTCCACAGCCAGCCGCGCCGGTCGATGGTGATGCCGAGCACCGTGTCGAACAGCCGCGCCTGCACCGCCTCCGAGGGGAAAGGCACCGCCTTGCCGTCCACCCACTCGAACAGCTTCGCGCCCTGGGGCCGGCTCTCCGGATGCAGCGTGTAGAAGACGCGGCCCGTGGAGGAGACCGCGACGTTGCCGATGGGCTCGGGGCTGCGCACCACCTCTTCCAGCGCGCTGTCCGGGAGCAGGGGCATGCCCGTCACGTCCGGGTACGGTTCGCCTCCCCCGTAGCGCAGCCGCACGCCGACCAGCGCGAGCGCCACCAGGCCCACCACGGCGATGACGGCCTTGAGCCCCCGGGCGACGAGCGCGCGGGGTGCGGGGGACGACGAGGGAGCGGAGACGGTCGGTTCGGCCATGAGCAAGGATTGGGGAGAGGGACACCCACCAGACGCGGTGGGGGGGCACTCTCCCTCAATACGGAGGCCGCCGACGAGTGGTTCTCTTCGCCGTCAGTCCTTGCGCCCCAGCGTCCGGTCCAGGTTGTAGGCGGCGCTGATGAGCGACAGGTGGGTGAGCGCCTGGGGGAAGTTGCCGAGCGACTCGCCCCCCATGCCCGTCTGCTCCGCGTACAGCCCCACGTGGTTGGCGTAGCCGAGCATCCGCTCGAACATCAGCCGCGCCTCCTCCAGCAGGTCCGGCCGCGCCGAGTTCGCCCGCGTCATCGCCTCCACCAACCAGAAGCTGCACAGGTTGAACGTCCCCTCGCTGCCGGGGATGCCGTCCAGCGTCGCCTCCACGTCGTAGCGGTACACCAGCCCGTCCGACGCGAGGCCCCCCTGCGACGGCGGCTGACGCAGGTGGTCCAGCATGGACAACATCCGGGGGTCCACCGGCGACAGGAAGAAGACCAGCGGCATCAACAGGTTCGCCGCGTCCAGCGTGTCCTTCCCATAGGCCTGGATGAAGGAGCCGCGCTTCTCGCTCCAGCCCTGGACCATGATCTCCTCGAAGATGGCGTCACGCGTCGCGAGCCACCGCGCCCGGTCCGCCGGGAAGCTGCGCTTGTCCGCCAGCCGGATGGCCCGGTCCAGCGCCACCCAGCACATCAGCTTCGAGTACACGAAGTGCCGCCGGCCTCCGCGTATCTCCCAGATGCCCTCGTCCGGCTGGTTCCAGTGCTCGCACACCCAATCCACCAACCGGCGCAGGTGCATCCAGAAGTCGTAGGAGATGGGCGCCGCGTACTTGTTGGACAGGTACACCGAGTCCATCAGCTCGCCGTAGATGTCCAGTTGGAGCTGGTCCGCCGCCGCGTTGCCGATGCGCACCGGCCTGGCGCCGCCGTAGCCCTCCAGGTGCGACAGCTCCTCTTCCTGGGGCACCGGGCTGCCGTCCAGCGAGAACATCAGCGGCAGGGGCCCGTCCCCGTGCTCCGCGCACCGCGCCTCCACCCACCGCATGAAGGCCGCCGCCTCCTTCTTGAAGCCGATGCGCAGGAACGCGTAGACGGTGAAGGCCGCGTCGCGCAGCCAGCAGAAACGGTAGTCCCAGTTGCGACTGCCACCGGGTGACTCGGGCAGGCTGCACGTGGGCGCCGCGACGATGGCCCCCGTCGGCTCGAAGGTCATCAGCTTGAGCGCCAGCGCCGAGCGCTGCACCGTCTCCCGCCAGCGGCCCGTGTACTGACAGCTCGACAGCCAGTGGCGCCAGTAGTCCACCGTGTCGCGGAACAGCGACTCCGAGGACGCGTGGTCGTGCACCAGGTCCTCGCACGACTTGCGCAGGCCCTCGCGCAACGAGAAGACCGCGGACTGGTTCTCCTTGAGCTTGAAGCGCGCGGTGACGCCCCGCTCCGCCCGCTCGAGCTTCACCGAGGACGACAGCGTCATCTGCAGCGAGCTCGACTCGAAGGCCGCCCCTCCGCCGATGAGGTGCGTCTGGTGCGAGTCCCGGGCGTAGTTGAAGGCCGGAAAGCACTCCATCTCGAACGACAGCTCACCGCGCACCACGCGCACGCGGCGGATGACCTCGCGCACCTGCTTGATGCCCTTGTGCTCCATGGGCATGAAGTCGACCAGCTCCCCCACGCCCTCCGCCGTGTAGAAGCGCGTCACCAGCACGTTGGTGTCCGGCCAGTAGAACTGCTTGTGCAGCACGCCGTCCCGCTCGGGGCGGATGCTCCAGTGGCCGCCCTTCTTCGGGTCCAGCAGCGACGCGAAGATGCTGGGACTGTCGAAGTGCGGGTAGCACAGCCAGTCGATGGTGCCCTCGTTCCCGACCAACGCCACCGTGCGCAGGTCGCCGATGACGCCGTGGTCCTCGATGGGAACCGAATCCCCCGCCACCGCCTTTCTTCCCACCCCCATGCGCACCTCGCTTCAACGGAAGGAAATGACGTTCTTGATGCCGCCCGACACCTTGCCGGTCACCACGTCGACGAAGGCCTCGGGAGGATACCGTCCGGTGAGCAGCCGCTCCACCGCGCCGGGCCACGTCGCCCGGAAGTGGCTCAGGTCCTCGAGCGCCATGTCGAAGTCCAGCGCCGCCGCGTTCACCGTGCCGGACACCACCTGGTTGTGGAGCACCAGTTGCTTGAGCAGCGCGGCCCCGTCCACCGTCAGCTCCTCGCCGTGCGACGGCACCCCCGTGAGGATGAGCACGCCGTTGGGCGCCAGCGCCCCGAGCACGTCCACGGCGGCCTTCGCCACGCCCGTGGCCTCGTAGATGACGTCCGCGGCGCCGACGCGGCGGACCAGCTCCTGGGCGGACACGTCCTGGGTGGACAGGTAGGGCGCGCCCACCTCGCCCGCGATGGCCTCCTTCGGGTTGGGCGGCCGCTTGTGCGAGTACACCGTGGTGGCGAAGCCCCGCCGTATCAGGGCCAGCATGCCCAAGAGGCCCACCGGTCCGCCGCCGAGCACCACCGCGCGCCCCGGCGCGGGCCTCCAGGGCAGGCGCTCCTGGATGTGGCCCAGCTGGCGCAGGCCCTTCTGGGCGATGGTGAGGGGCTCGGTGAGGACCGCGATTTGACGCAGCTCCGAGGGGACGCGGTGCACGTAGGCCACGTCCTCGACAAAGAACTCCGAGCAGAAGCCGTGCGCCTCCTTGATGCCGCGCTCGGTGAAGTCGCCGGTGATGCAGTAGTCGGGGTGGCCGCCACGGCAGGCGGTGCAGATGGCGTGGGGACAGGGCCTGCGCACGCGGGGCACCACCAGGTCGCCCTTCCGCACGCCCTTCACGGCGGAGCCGACCTCGATGACCTCACCCAGGCACTCGTGGCCGAGGATGAGGTAGTCCAGGCCGGGCGGCGGCGAGCCGTAGGTGAAGGAGACGATGTCCTTGTCCGTGCCGCACACGCCCACCTCGTGGGTGCGCACCTTCACCTGTGTCGGCGATTGGAGCTGGGGCTCGGGCGCGTCGTTGATGACGCGCACCTCTCGCTTCCCGGGAAAGACGGCGACGGCCTTCATGCGCGGCTCCTGCGACAGGCGGGTGCGGAATCCTGTGTGAGGTGTTCACCCGGAGGCCGTGACACCAGGGGGCTCGGGGTGGAAGGCGCGGTGCGCCCGCTCGCTCGCCGCCTGGGGGCTTGTTTCCGACGCGAGGGATGCACGAAACCGCTGCCAGCCGGAGGCCCGCGGGTCTATGAGTGGAGCTTGTGAGCGAGCCCACCCCCGCCATCCCCATCGACGACGACAAGCCCCTGGCCAGCCGCTCCACGGCGATTGGGACGGTGGCGTTCCTCATCCTCGCGCTGCCGTTCCTGGTGCTCGGCCTGTGGCTGCTGGATGGGAAGTCGCGGATGGATTTGCGCTGCGCGCCGGGCGGCCCCTGCACGCTCACGAAGTCCGGTTGGCTCACGCGCGAGCCGGTGGCCACGCTGCCGCTGGACGCGATTCAGTCCGTGAAGGTGGAGCGCACCAAGAGCGCCCGCCGCAAGTCCGTGCCCATCTTCCGGCCGGAGCTGATGACGACGCAGGGCAAGCTGCCCCTGTTCGCCCAGTGGGCCACCGTCGAGAGCGAGGCCACCGCGGTGAAGGAGCAGGTGGAGCGCTACCTCGCCTCGCCCGCCTCGCAGTCGCTGGAGGTGACGCGGGATGACCGGCGCTCCTCGCTGCGCGTGGGCGGCGCCTTCACGGGCGTGGGCGTGGGATTGCTCGTGTTCAGCCTGTGGCTCGCGTGGCGCACGCGGATGCACCGACGCCTGGAAGCAGCCCGCGTCTCGGAATGACGTGAGCACGGGTGGACATCGCCCCGGGGGCGGGCCGGTTCCTGTCCGGGGACTCCGTGTTAGCGTTGCCAGACATGGAAGCGTCTAGAACCCTGAGAAGCTGGGGGGCATGGGTGATGGTGCTGTGGGCCTGGTTCGCGCCGGGGCTGGCCCTGGCGGAGGACGTGGGCCCGTTCCGCCGCCGCATGGAGCGCGCGGGCGCGCAGTACGAAGCGCTGGAGTACGAGAAGGCCCTCCACTGGCTGACCCAGGCGAGGCAGGTGGCCTCCACCCCCGACGAGCAGGTCGAGGTGGCGCTCTACCGGGGTCTGGTCCTGTCGGACCTGGGACGCAGGAAGCAGGCGCTGGAGGAGTTCCGCGCGGGCCTGTCCCTGAAGCCCGATGCCGTGCTGCCCGCCGCCACGGGCCCCAAGGTGGAGCGGGACTTCGAGTCGGTGCGCAAGCAGGTGCGGCAACAGCGGGGCACGGCCTCCGCGGCCGCGCCTCCCGCGAAGGTGGAGGAGCCCGAGGCCCCTGCGAAAACCGAGGTGCCCCCAGCCGTCGCGGTCCAGGAGACGCCAGCCCCCGCCCCCGTCGCGCCCGAGCCGGAGCCGGAGGCGCCGCAGAAGAAGGACCTGCGCTCGAAGCTGGGCGCCGCCGGGTCCACGCTGGGGAAGAACGTCGGCAACGCGCTGGGCTCGGCGCTCGACTCGGTGATGGGCTCGAAGAAGAAGCCCGAGGAGCCTCCTCCCGCGTCCCCGGATGTGGCGAAGAAGGACGAGCCGTAGCGCGGGGTGGCGTGCGCTGGCGGGAGGGCGATGCGCGACTCCGGCGCGCGTCGAGACCTTCCACGGCGGGTCCACGAGCGGGGACTTCGCCCGAGCACTCGACAGGCCTCGACGTCGCTCACTCCTGCGTCAGGTTCAGCTTGAAGACGTTCGCGGTCCCCGCCTTCACCTCGAAGCTGCGCGTCACGCGCTTGCCCAGCCGTGAGTTCACGGCGGTGATGGTGTGGTTGCCCTCGGCCACATCGATGATGCCGAGTGGCGTCTCGCCCAGCTTCTTGCCATCGAGATACACGACGGCATAGGGGCGGATGCGGAACTCCACCGTCCCTGTCACCGCTCGCGCGGAGCCGCCCTTGCGCTGCGTGCCCTCGGTGTTGCCTGTCACGGGTGCGAGGAGGCCATCGTCCGCCTCGGGCGCGGAGGGCTGCGTCGGCCGTGGCGCGACCTCCTCGGCTTGGGCGAGCTCCACGTCGGAGGGCGCGGGCTGTTCTCCTTGCGTGGGCTTCACCTCGGAAGGCACGGGTCGCGCTCCCTGCGTGGGCGTCGTCTCGGCGAGCCTCGCGTCGGAGGGAACGGGCAGTGCCTCCGTCGTGACACCCCTGTTCACCGAGACCTCGGGCGCCACGGGCCCGGACGGCGCTCTCCCGAGCAGCGCATAGCCACCACCGGCGACGAGCAGCACCGCGCCCGCGACAGCCGCCGGCACGCGCTTCTTCCCGCGCGTCGCGCCCACGTCCTTGTGAGGCCGCCGCTGGGTCGGCTGCTCGAACACGGCCGCGTCTCTCGCCTCGGCCCGCTTCTCGCGCGCGGGGCCCGAGGGCGCGGTGCGCTCGGCCTCGCGGTTCGTGATGGGCGCGGGCGTCGCGGTGGCGCGCTCCTCCACCACCTGCTCCACGGACTGCGCAATCTGATACGCGCCCACGGGCTCGCCCGTCGACAACACGAAGCGCTCGAGGTCCGCCTGGAGCGCGCGACAGTCGGGATAGCGCTTCTCCCGGTCCTTCTCGAGCGCGGTGGAGAGGATGGCCTGCAAGGCGCTCGGGACATCGGCGCGGTGGCGACTCACCGGCACCGGCGGACGCGAGACGATGGCCTGCATCATCGCCAGCTCCGTGGCCCCCTCGAAGGGCAGCCGCCCCGTGAGCAGCTCATACAGGACGACCCCCAGCGCATACACATCCACGCGCCGGTCCAGCGGGTCCGCCTGACATTGCTCGGGTGGCATGTACGCCACCTTGCCCTTCACGATGCCCGTCTGCGTGCGGTGCTTCTGCCCCGCCACCTTCGCGATGCCGAAGTCCACCACCTTCACCGCGCCCTGCCGCGACACCAGGATGTTGTCCGGGCTCACATCCCGGTGAATCAACCCGAGCGGCTGCCCCGTGCCCGGGTCCGCGAAGTCATGCGCGTACGCGAGCCCCTCCGCCGCGAGCGCCACCACCTTCGCGCAGATGTTGGGCGCAAGCCCGCGTCCTCTCGACGCGGCCTGTCGCTGCCAGCGGCGCAGGTTCGGCCCGTCGATGAGCTCCATCGCCAGGAAGTAGCTGCCCTCGGCCTCACCGAAGTCGAAGATCTGGACGATGTGGGGATGGTTGAGCTGCGCGACCAGCCGCGCCTCCTCCAGGAACATCTCCACGAAGGACGGGTCCTCCACCAGGTGCGGGAGGATGCGCTTGAGCACCAGCGTCTTCTCGAAGCCCCCGGGCCCGGCCACCTTCGCCAGGAACACCTCCGCCATGCCGCCCGTCGCCAGCTTGCGGACGAGCTGATATCTCCCCACGTGCATTGCGCGCAGGTTCCCCCAGCTTCCCCCGGGAAAGGAACCCCCCTCGTTCCGGACGCTAGGACACCAGCAACCCGATGACGCGCCCCAGCCCCACGCCCAGCGTCACGCCGAAGCCCAGGCCGAACCGCGCCCGGTCGAACGCATAGCGCCAATCCCAGACGCTCACGCCCCCAAAGCCCGCCACCAGCGCGCCCGCCAGGATGGGTGACGCCAACCCCAGCAGCAGCGCGCCCTCGAAGTCGTCGACGAGCGGCTCCGGCCAGAACATCGCGCTGAGGCCCCCCAGCCCCAACCCCAGGAGCAGGTAGAGCACCAGGGCCCATGCGCCGCCGCGCTTGTCCTTCGCGAAGACCGACAGCACCCCGACCACCAGGTCCCCCAGCACATCGGTCACGACACTCAGCATGCCCCCGGGTCTAAGGCGGTCGAGCAGGCGCGGAAAGCAAGCGGCGGAGGCATCCCTAGTTTTCGGACGTCCGGCGAAGAGGTCCGGAGGCCGATGACGGAGTGTGGAGGAGACGACACTCCCCTCCCGGCGAGCGAGGAAGCAGGGTGACGGGTGCCCCCGAGGCAGCCCACACCCCCTTCCGTCTTGCGTACATGTGCCTAGCTTGTGGCCGATGCTGCGTGCCCTCCTCGGCCGATGGCGAAGCTCGCTGCGCTTCTTGCGTCCGGCCGACGTCAGCGCCGCGCGCGCGAAGATTTCCGTCACCCAGCTGGGGCATCGCTACGGCAACAAGGTCGTGGCCTTGAAGGACGTGGACCTGAACGTCCGCTCGGGTGAGTTCGTCTGCCTCCTGGGCCCGTCCGGCTGCGGCAAGTCCACGCTGCTCTACGCGCTCGCGGGCCACGTGCGCCCCACTGGCGGCACGGTGTCCATTGATGGACAGAGCATCGGCGGACCGGGTCCGGACCGGCTGCTGATGTTCCAGGAGGCGGCGCTGTTCCCGTGGCTCACGGTGCGGGGGAACATCACCTTCGCCCTGGCGGCCCGGGGGGTGCCTCGCGCCGAGCGCAAGGAGCGCGCGGACCAGTACATCCGCCGCGTGCAGCTCCAGGGGTTCGAGGACACGCTGCCCCACCAGCTCTCCGGCGGCATGAAGATGCGCGCGAGCCTGGCGCGGGCGCTCGCGGTGGACCCGACGGTGCTGCTGATGGACGAGCCGTTCGGCTCGCTGGACGCGCAGACGCGCATCCACATGCAGGAGCTGTTGCAGTCCATCTGGATGCGCACGCACAAGACGGTGGTGTTCGTGACGCACGACGTGCACGAGGCCCTGATGCTGGGCTCGCGCGTGGTGCTCATGGCTCCGCGGCCCGGGCGCATCGTGAGGGATTTGGAGGTCCACCTGCCCATGCCGCGTCATCCGGACGACGCGGCCCTCACGGAGATGGTGCGCCACATCCAGGGGCTCTTGCGCGAGGTGGAGCGCGAGAGCGAGCCCGAGCCCGAGCCCCCGCGCGCCCAGGAGCCTTCCGCCGCGCTGCCCGTGGCGGGACTGCCTCGTCCGGTGAGGTGAGCCATGAAGCGTGATTCGGCGCTCAAGAACTACTCCCAGAAGCTGGGGCTGGTGTTGTTGCTGCTCGGCGTGTGGGAGGGCGTGGCCCGGATGGGCATCTGGTCCTCGTACCTGTTCCCCGGGCCGATGACGGTGGCCGAGAGCCTCTGGCGGCTGGCGTCCGGCGGGCAGCTGTGGGGCGCGACGCTGCGCTCATTGGGACGGTTGGGGCGCGCGTACGTGATGTCGGTGGGCATCGGCGTGCCGCTGGGCCTGCTGATGGCCAGGCTGGCGTTCTTCCGCAACGCGGTGAAGCCGGTGGTGATGGGGCTGCAGGCGCTGCCGTCCATCTGCTGGTTGCCCTTGGCGCTCCTGTGGTTCGGGCTGACGGACGGGGCCATCCTGTTCGTGGTGGTGATGGGCAGCGTGCTGGGCATCGCCATCGCGACGGAGGACAGCATCCAGGGAGTGGACCCGCAGCTGTTGCGTGTGGCGAGCACGTTGGGGGTGCGCGGGCTGCGCTTCCAGTTCGGGGTGCTGCTGCCGGCGGCGCTGCCGGGCATCGTGACGGGGTTGAAGCTGGGGTGGAGCTTCGCGTGGCGCGCGCTGCTCGCGGGGGAGCTGCTGTTCGTGTCCGGGGGATTGGGGCAGCTGCTCACGGTGGGGCGCGAGCTGATGGACGTGCCGCAGGTGATGGCGGTGATGGTGGCCATCGTGCTCATCGGCGTGACGGTGGACCGTGTCTTCTTCCAGACGGTGGAGGGGCGGCTGCGCCGGCGCTGGGGTTTGCAGCCGGCGATGTGAAGCGCCCGACGCTCGTGTCGTGACACGTGTTGCCAGTGCTGGCTTCGCGTCCTTCTGCTGGGTGCCTATGCGTCTTCTTCGTTTCCTGGCGGTCGTGGTGTTGATGGGCGTCGGGTGCAAGCGCGAGTCGGCGCGAGGGCCTGACGATGCGCTGCGGCTGGGGTTCTTCCCGAACATCACGCATGCGCAGGCGCTGGTGGGGAACGCGGAGGGGACGTTCGCGTCGGAGCCTGGGGTGGGGAAGCTGGAGGTGAAGCAGTTCAACGCGGGGCCCGCGGCGATGGAGGCGTTGGTGGCGGGCTCGTTGGATGTGTCCTACGTGGGCACGGGGCCGTCCATCAACACGTTCCTCAAGGCGGGGCGCGAGCTGCGGGTCATCGCGGGCGCGGTGAACGGGGGCGCGGTGTTGGTGACGCGCACGGCGAAGAGCGCGGCGGAGCTGAAGGGGAAGAAGCTGGCCACGCCGCAGTTGGGGAACACGCAGGACATCGCGCTGCGCTACTGGCTGAAGCAGCAGGGCATCGAGACGAACCTGGACGGCACGGGGGATTTGCAGATCGTGCCGCTGAGCAACTCGGACATCCTGGTGCAGTACCTGCGCGGGGGAATCGAGGGTGCGTGGGTGCCCGAGCCGTGGGGCACGCGCATGCTGCTGGAGCCGGGGGGCGGCGGGCAGGTTCTGGTGGATGAGAAGTCGCTGTGGCCGGGTGGGCGGTATCCGACGACGGTGGTGGTGACGACGCGGAAGGCCATCGAGACGCAGCGGCCGCGCATCGTCGCGCTGTTGCGCGCGCACGTGAAGCTGACGGAGCGGTGGGAGCAGGAGCCGGAGGCGTTCGCCACGGCGGTGAACGCGGCGTTCGGGCAGTTGACGAAGAAGCCGTTGAAGCCGCCGATTCTGCAGGGGGCGTTCTCACGGCTGGAGCCGAGCCTGGACCCGGTGGGCTCCGCGCTGGCGGCGGCCGCGCGGCATGCGCAGGAGCTGCACTTCATCCCCGCGTCGGACATCAGCGGGCTGGTGGACTTGAGCCTGCTCGAGGAGGCTCGCAGGGCGAGGGATTGAGGCAGCGCGCTATGCGCTTCCATCCGGGTCGGAGTCGAGCAAGCGCAGATAGTCGCGCACGTCCTGAACAAAACCCGGGAGCGGCTTCGACAGCGCATTGAGGTGCTGCTCGAAGGTCTGCGGAGGTTTTTTCTTCTCCTCGGAGTGCTGTCGGAGAATCTGGAGCAGCGTCTCACTATCAAGGTCGAAGAGATTCCGCAGGAAGCCGTCAGCGGACTGCGCCTCCATGAAGTCGGGCAGGTCTTCCTTCTGGAAGTGCTTCAGATTGTTGGTCACCAGGACCTGCGCCTGCGCCTTGAAGGCCGCGGCGGCGACATGCCTGTCCCCCGGATGATTTCTCATGCTGGGCTCCAGGTGCTCGTAGCCTGTCACCCTCGAGTCGGGGAAATGCAGCTCCAACAGGGCGAGCGTCCTGTCGATCGACTCCGGGGTGCGGTTCCTCTTCGCTATCAGGCTCCGTCGGAACTCTTCGAGGACGCGGTCACTCCAATACGGTTGGATGAGACCGGCCGAAGCGACGCGCAACAGGGTGTCGCGCGTCACTCCCGAGAAGAACACGTTCGCGTCGATGAACACCCGAAAGACCGCTGGGAACACGCCCCCACCCCGCAGCGGGCCGGCGTGCTTCGACCGGCCCTAGCTGTAGTAATCCTCGTCGTCTTCACTGAGCTGCGTGAGCTCTCGAAGACCACTCGCCCTTGCCTCGTCCCGCTGCTGCTTATAGCGCAGGAGGTCCTCGAAAAGGATGCGTCGATGCTTGACGCTTCGGGTGTATTTGATTTTCCCGGACTCACACAGATTGACGAGTCCCTGGCGTGAGATGTTGAGAAAGTCCGCTGCTTGCTGCGTGGTCAGCGCTTTCCTCGAAGGCACGATGCTCACCGGCTCTCCCTTGGCAAGCGCGGCGAAGAGCGTGCGCAGCAACTCCGCGGCCTCTGGCGGCAGTTCGACCTGAGCGCCGTTCGGGAAGAGCAGGACCGGCGACTTCGGGCGAGCCCCTGACGCGGCCTTTCCCTGGGTGAGCTGCCGATGGATCTGCTCGGCGATAGGGCGCTTCTCGGGAGGAAGCGCGACGGGGTCGTCGAGGTTGGTCAGCATGCGGGCACTCCGCTACAGCAGCAAAGGAATCCCTGTTTATTCAGGGGTTTGAATCACTCGACTCGATTCAAAATCGCTAAATTCGCCAACCTGATTTAAACAGCCGTATGACATCTGTCAAACCCGTCAGTGCCCCAGGCTGTCCACGCCCCGCAGCGGGCGCATCAGCGCGGAGACGAGTCGCTCGCGGCGCACCACGAACTCCGCTGTGCCCGTCATCCCTGGACGCAGCTTCACGGGCACTCCCGCCGTGGAACGCGGCGCCTGCGGCACCCTCACGTCCACTCGATAGGGCGAGACCCCCAGCGTGTCGTCCTGCCTCCGCGTCGTGTCCCCCGCGACGCGTGACAGCTCCCCCAACAACACACCGAAATCCTGGAACGGATAGCCGTCCAGCTTGATGCGCACCGCCTGCCCCTCTCGCAGGAACGTGATTCCCTCCGACGTCACCGCCGCGCGCACCACCAACGCATCCTCCGACGGCACCACCAACCCCAACACACTCCCTGCCTGCACCACGTCTCCCCGGTCGAACACCGTCAGCCCCTGCACCGTCCCCGCTCGCGGCGCCACCACCTCCCACCTCGCCACCTCCAGCCGCGTCTCTTCCAGCTCCCCCTCGTACCGCTCCAACTCCACCTTCGCCGCCGCCAACGCGGCCCCGTCCGCCAACGACGCCACCCTCGCGTCCCCCTCCAACCCCCGCTGCTCCAACTCCAGCCGCCCCAGGCTCGCCTCCAGCTCGCGCGCCGCCGCTCTCGCCGCTTCCACCTGGGAGCGCGCGACCTCCGCCTCCATCGCCGCGTTCTCCGCCTCCACCGGCGCCACGAACTCCTTCGCTTTCAGCTGCTCGGCCTGCCGCGCATCCCTCGCTCGCGCCTCCGCCTCTCGCTCCTTCGCGCTCACCTGCGCTCGCGCCGCCTCCAGCCTCGCCACCGTCTCCACAGCCGTCGCCTTCCGCACGCGAACCTGCACCCCGTACGCGTCCGCTCGCGAGGCCACCAGCGCCTCCAACATCGACACCCGTCCTCGCGCCTCCGCCACCTGCTGCTCCAGCAGCTTCAAGCGCGTCCGCACCTGCGCGTCATCCAGGCGCAGCAGCACCGCCCCCTGCTCCACCTGCTGCCCCTCCCTCACCGAGATGTCCGCCACCACCCCCGAGCGCTGCGCCTGCACTCGCGCTGTCTCCCCCACCGGCGCCACCACCGCCTGCGCTCGCACCACCACGTCCAGCTCGATGAAGAACAACGCGCCGAAGCCCAGCAACGCCAGCCCCGCGCACACCAGGTACAGCGTCCGCAACACGTGCCGTGTTCTCGGGAAGTCGAGCACCGGCAGCAGCTCGCGATAGGTGTCCTCACTCACCGCCATGACCCACCTCCGTGCCATGGCGCTTCCAGTTCGGCGTCGCCTGCGCGAGCGCGCTGTACAGCTTGCCCTGCGCCGACATCAGCGACTCGTGCGTCCCCATCTGCGAGATGCGCCCCTCGTTCATCACCACGATGCGGTCCGCGTGCTGCAACGTCTGGAGCCGATGGCTGATGATGAGCGTCGTCCGCCCTCGCACGATGTCTCGCAGCCGGTCGTGAATCGCCTGCTCGGCCAGCGGGTCCAGCGCCGCCGTCGCCTCGTCGAAGATGAGGATGCGCGGGTCCGTCACCAACGCCCTCGCGATGATGACCCGCTGCCGCTGCCCTCCCGACAACGTCAACCCGCGCTCCCCCACCAGCGTCTGGAACCCGTACGGCAGCTCCGTGACGAAGTCGTACGCCCCCGCGAGCTGCGCCGCCCTCACCACCGCCTGCTCCGTCACCGGACGCCCACAGGCGATGTTGTCGAACACCGTGCCGGAGAACAGCTGCGTCTCCTGCGTCACCATCCCTATCTGCCCACGCACCGACTCGGGCGTCACGTCCCGCAGGTTGTAGCCGTCAATCGAGACCGTCCCCTCGCTCGGGTCATGCAACCGCAACAGCAGCCGCACCAGCGTGCTCTTCCCACACCCCGACGGCCCCACCAGCGCCACCACCTCGCCCGGCGCGAACTCCAAGTCCAACCGCTCCAACGTGTTGGACTCCCTGCCACTCCCATAGCGGAAGCTCACCCCGCGAAACCGCAGGTGCCCCTTCACCCTCGGCAGCTCCAACACCGCCGAGGCCCGCTTGTCCCCCTCCCCCGCCACGTCCTGCACCGCCCCCACCCGCTCCAGGTGCGCTCGCACCCGCTGGTAGTCCCGCCACTGCGTCGCCAGTCGCACCAACGGCCCGCTCATCTGCCGCGCGAACAGCGTCGCCGCGATGAGCGCTCCCACCGTCAGCTCTCCTCGCAGCACCGCCTTCGAGCCCACCCACAGCACCAGCGCGCTACCCATCAGGTCCAACGTCTGCGACACACTCGCGCCAATCGCCCCGTGCATCGCCGCCTTGAAGCCGTGCTGCAGCGACGGCGCCAACAGGCGCTGCATCGTGCGCAGGAAGGGCAGCTCCAACGCGTGCGCCTTGAGCGACTCGAAGCCCTTGAACGAGTCCATCAGGTGCGTCTGGTACAGGTCATGCTGTGACAGATACGCCACCGTGTGGTTGCGCACCTGCCGCCCCACCACCGCCGACACCAACAGGTGCAACGGCATGAGCGCCAACGCCAGCACCGCCAGCACCGGCGAGTACAGCGTCAGCACCGCCGCCGTGCTCAACACCAACGCCACGTCAATGGTGATGGCGATGGCGTTGTCGACGATGAACCCGCGCACCAACCCCACCTCGAGGAACCGGTTGAGGATGTCGCTCGTCGTGAAGCGCTGGAAGAGGCCCGAGGCCCCATCCAGGATGCGCCGGTACAGCGTCTCCACCACGTCGCGCTCGATGCGCGTGGACGCCTCCAGCACCAGATAGCTGCGCGCATAGGACAACACCCCGGACACCACCGCCGTCCCGAGCAACCCCACGAGCAGCACGTCGAGCAACGCCGTGTCCGCTCGCATCAACACCCGGTCGATGACGACCTGACTCCCCAGCGGGAACGCCAGCGCCAGCACCTGCAACAACAGCGACAGTCCCACCAGCTCCGCGATGGCCCAGCGATAGGGGCGCAGCAGCACCGAGAAGCGCCCGAGCGCGGACTGCTCGCGCTGCTTCGGGGCCAGCGGCGCCACCGCCGTCGTCATCCGGTCCGACGGCTTGAGCAGCAGCAACATCCCCTTCCACGAACGCTCGAACGCCTCTCGCGGAATCGTGCGCGTCGCGAACGACGGGTCCCCCACCACGACACCCTTGCGCGTCACCCGCCACACCACGACGAAGTGGTGCCGGTCCTGCAGGTGCGCGATGGCCGGCAGGTCCACCGAGCGCAACAGCTCCCAATCCGCCTGGATGCCCGTGGTGATGAACCCGAGCTGCTCCCCCGTGCGCGACAGGTCCAACAGGCTGGTGCCGTAGCGGCTCACGCCCGCCAGCTTCATCAGCGAGGGGTAGTCCAGCTCGTGGCCGTGGTACCGCGCCACCATGCGCAGGCACGCGGCCCCACAGTCCATGTGCTCCTGCTGTCGGTAGAACGGCACGGGCTTCCAGCTCGGCGCGGAGCCGGGTCGCTCGGGGAGTTCCAGGGAGGACTCCTCCTCCGGGGGCACCTCGGGTGCCGCGCTCACGTCCGTGAGCACCACGTGCGGCCACCGGTTGAACTGCGCGCTGCTGCGAGCCACCCGCCGCCCCAGCGCCCGGCGGACTCCCGGGTAGCGCAGCAGCACCTCCGCCGTGGCACCTCGGGGCGCGGACAACAGCGTGCTCGGCTCCAGCGCCGTCGCCGCGGCGAAGACAGGCGCATCTAGGAGCAGCGCATCCAGCGCGAAGTCCTCGCCCGGCCCGAGGGCCCGCTCGCCGTAGCGCACCGAGCCCTGGCGCAGCACCCACCACTCCGCCGCCGTGGCCCCCGCGGGCATGAGCACCGTGCCCTCCGCCACCGTGCTCTCCCGGAAGCACGCCGCGAGCCGCAGCGCGCCCTCCGGCTCCACGTCCTCCACGAACAGGTCCAGCAACGCCCGGCGCAGCGCGGGGCACAGCAGCGCCTTCAGTCCGCCCGTCTCGTCGAGGGCCAGCGCCTCCGTGAAGGCTGCGCCAGGGACCTCCAGCACTCTCGCGCCACCGCTCGCCACCACATCGAACCCGTGCGTCGCCCCCGCGTCACGCGCGTGCGTGCCGTACAGCTCGCCCGCCGCCACGTGGGTCACCCGGAGGAACGCACCGTGGCTCGCGCCCAGGTGCCCCATCACGAGCATCCCCTCGAGCACCAGGAGCACCGAGTCACAAGGCTGTCCGTGCGTCGCCACCAGCTCCTGCGGCGCGAAGACACGGATGCGCCCCGCGCGCTCCAGATGTCGACGGACCTCTTGCGGCAGGATGCGCAGCACTCCGGACACACGTCGTGCATCCAGGGAGAACGTCTCGACGCTGTCCGCGAGCACGCTCATGGCGCCGCCACTCAGTCCTCCACGGTGAAGACGAGCGGCCCCTCGTCCGGACCGTAGAAGTCGAGCAGCTCGCGGTGGTACGCCATCGTCAATCTGCAGAACGTGATGAGCCTGCGACGGATGCGCGCCTGGTCCGCCGCGGTCAACGGCCCCGAGTCCGCGAATGGCTCCCGCCCGAACTGGTCGTGGTCATCACTGCAGTCCCCCACGTCATGGTCCCGGAAGGGCCCGTACGCCTCCACCGGCAACACCCCGTGCTCGGTGAAGCGCTCCCAGAACTTCCCCACCGTGGCCAGCGCCGTCGGGTCTCCCTCCCCCACGCCGATACAGGCCGAGTACGACAGCGGATCCGCCATGCCCAACCACCGCAGGTGGTTGATGAGCGCCTGCATCGAGATGAGCGGAGACGCCCGCTCCAAATCCACCTCCGTCAACCCCGCCGCGAGCAACCCTCGCTTCAACCACGCGTGGTGCCAGTACTCGAACGACAGGTGCTCGCTCAGGATGGTCTTCAGCCGCTCCGTCGGCTGCGACGCCACCGCCGCGCTCTGGTGCGACGAGGCCGCCAGCGCGAAGTGGTAGTTCTCCAGCAGGTACCCCACCGCCAGGCGCCGCGACACCGGCCCCGTCCAGAACCGGTGCAACATCGCCGACGGCCCCCAGCGCTGCTGCGCGATGCCCGCCAGCGAGCGCAGGTGCTCGTAGTACGCCAGCGCGTCCACCTCGAACGCGCTCGTCTGCACCAACACCGCGCGGTGATACAGGTCCTGCGCCACCGACGACACCAGCTCCAGACCCAGCTTCGTCTCCCGCGCCAGCTCCGAGAGCGTGCGCTGCCCGTCGAACAGCGGAATCACGCGCCAGGCCTTCTCCGCGCTCTCGCTGTCGATGGTCATCACCTCCCAGGGCTCGCCCTGCGCCCCACCGAGCACCAGCTCGCGCCGCGCGAGCCCGTCGGGACGGACCCAGCTCGCCAGGGACAGCCGCATCGCGGGATGCAGCGGCCCGGGCTCACGCGTCGAGGGATGCCAGGCACGTCCGATGATGGGAAGGTGGCCGTTGCTGTCACTCATGGTTCTCACCGCTTGCTGAAGGGTTGGAAGAAGAAGCAGGAGCCACGAGCGAGACGAGCTCCTGCTGAACGAAGGCGCCCAACGTGTGGCGCGTGACGGCGAGCGCGAGCTCCAGGTCCCAGCCCCGCTCGCGATGCAGCACCTCCGCCACCTGGGCCACCGTCCTCACGCCGTCACAGGCGCGCCAGACGGCATCGGTGCCCTCGTCCAGGTCGAAGTAGTAGTTGTCCAGGATGAGGTGCACCTGGCCCTCCGCGCGGCGCCGCCGCACGCGCAGATGGGTGACCGGAACGAGCAGGTCCATGGAGCTCATCCCTCGATGACATCCGTGAGCTGGTTGCACAGCCGGATGCACGTCTCCAAGTACGCCTTGAGCGCCTCCGGTTGCGCCCTCAACCGCGCGCCGTCGGGGAACTGGAGCTCCCAGAAGCGCTGCTCGAACGCGCGCGCCTCCGCGTCACCGCCCGCGGCGAGCTGCCCCAGGATTCGCGTGCGCCACTTGCGGCGGATGTTCGTGCTGCCCCGCGCGTGACAGAAGGCGTCGCAGGTGGAGTTGAGCAGCTCCCGCGCGCGCATCAGCGCCACGTCCGGCTGCTCCATCATCCCGTAGAGGTCCTCGAGCGCGTCGTCGACCTCGCGAATCTTCACCTCCTGCAACCACCGCGACAGTCGAGGGAAGTCGAAGCGGGCGCGGAGCCGCTCCAGGCGGCTGTCGTGCATCAGCGCGACGCCGGTGCGCACGCGGTGGAGGAAGACGATTTCGTCCTCCGTCATCCGCCGCTCCATCATCACGTTGTCCGGCCCCCCCTCCTTCAGGTCGAGCGAGGCCAGCTTCGCGGCGAGCCGCTCCACGGCCGCGTCACTCCAGTACTCGAAGTCCACGCGCCGCTTGCCGAGCATGTGCACGGAGAAGAGCGCCTCCCCCGCCTTGTGCAGGCTGGTGCCCTTCGGCTCCCCCCCGCCGACGATGAACACGTCGATGTCGGAGAAGGCGTTGCCCATGCCCTCCACCAGGGAGCCGGACAGGAACACCGCGGCCTCCAGCGCGGGCGTCAGGGACTCGAGCGCCAACAGCTGGCCCAGGTCCACACCCAGGAGGTCCACCAGGTCGTCACGCGAAGGCTGCGTCATGAGGGCCGCCACATCGGAAAAAAGAAGAGGAAGGACGACGCGGGCCCGTTTCCAGGCGGCCCGCGCCCCCCTGCATGAGCCTCAACGGCCCACGCGGTCAGCCTTCACCGGCGAAATCACAGCACCGGGAAGACGCGGCCCGGCCCCTCGAGGATGGGACCCGTCACCACCGGGCCCGTGACGATGGGCCCGGGCAGGGTGACGACCGGGATGGTGGAGACGGTGATGGCGCCACCGACGACGCACTTCATGGTGTCGGCGGACAGCTTGATGGCAACGCTGCGGGGCTTGTTCATGGTGATGCTCCTTGATGTGTCGGTTGTGACTGCGTGCTACGTGCTGCGTGCTGCACCTGTGGCGGCCACACCCCACCGCCTGAATCGAATGAGTCCCCGCGCGAGGACCGTGCGAGGATGGGTCCCCTGGAATCCGGAGGACCGTGGATGCGTGCCGCTGCCTCGACACCCGTGCTTCGCGTGGGACTCAACAAGGTCGCGCTGCTGCGCTCGTCGCGAGGCAGCGCCGTCCCCGACCTCGGCGAGGCCGCGCGGGTGCTCGTCGACGGCGGCTGCCGCGCGCTGCTCGTGCACCAGTGGCCGGACCATCGGCACGTGAAGCCCGAGGACATCTCCGCGCTCGCGCGACTGGAGGTCATCCGTGACGAGCGCGCCTCGCTGCACGTGGGCGGAGACCTGCGCGAGGACCTGGGCGCGCTGCTCGAGCGGACACCCGGCGTCGGCTGCTGGGTGGTGACACCGTTCGAGGCCCAGCACCTCACCACGCAGCGCGGCTGGCGCGCGGAGGATGACCAGGCACGGCTGGCGCACTGGGTGCGCTCGCTCCAGGGACGCACGCGCATCTCCGTGTTCGTGGACCCGGAGCCAGCGGCCGTGGACCTCGTCGCGCGCGCGGGCGCCGCCGCGGTGGAGCTCAACTGCCGTGAGTATGTCGAGGGCTTCGAGACCCCCACGCGGGAGCGTGCGCTGGAGGCCCTCGCGCTCGCGGCGGATCGCGCGCGTCAGCTCGGGCTGGAGGTCAACGCCGCGCATGACCTGGACCGGCGTCACCTGCCGCCGCTCATCCGCGCGGTGCGCCCCACGCTCGTGTCCGTGGGACATGCCTTCGTGGCCGCGGCGGTCATCGCGGGGCTGCGTGAAGTGCTGCCCGGCTTCCTCCAGGCGGCCTCGGAGGAGTGATTCGCTCGCCGTCATGGCGACACCCCCAGGTCCCGGGTGCCGTGCAGCTCCAGCGCCTCCGCGAGCAACCGCACGCCCGTGGCGTGCAGCACCAGCGCGATGTCCTCGGTCCGTGGATTCACGGGCGCGAGTTGGAACGGGGCGTTCGCCAGGAGCAGCAGCGGCATGAGCACGTCCAGGCGCACGCGCCAGTCCGCGTCCCCGCGCGTGCGGGCCTTCACGGACAGCTCGTCGACCAGCCATGCGTCCAGCGCGGCGAAGCGCTGCAACGCGGGCCCGGCCCACGCGGCCCACTCCCAGGAGATGCGTCCCTCGTCCTCGCTCACCCGCGCCGCGCCCGCGCGCACCAGGTCGTAGAGCCCCCGCGTGCACGTGCGCAGCTTGGCCAGGTCCTCCATGTAGTCGCTGTCGGAGTCCCCGGTGACGGTGGAGCCGCGCGGGTCCAGCAACAGGAAGCGCCCCGTGGCCGGCTCGAACAGCACGTTGTCGTACTTGAAGTCCCCGTGGAACCGACCGAGGCACGGTGGACGCAGTCGCGCGAGCAACACGGTGTCGCGTTGCAGCTCGCGCATCAGGGACGCCGCGCTCGGGTATACCCGGCCGTGGATGTCCAGTTGCTCCGCTGAGCACAGCCGGTCGAAGCGCTCGGACATGCCACGACCCGCGCTCGCCCTGCGCCAGAACTTGTCCACGTAGCTGACGTGGAAGAAGTCCTCCGGCGCCGGCCGGTGATGGTCCGCGTAGAGCACGTCGAAGGCGAAGCCGAGGAGACTCCGCGTCCCCGAGATGGCCTCGTCCACCGTCAGCGTGCCATCCACCAGCACACGCGACATGTCCGGCCACGGGCAGAAGTCCATGTCGTACTCGGCCCAGTCCTCCCCCGTGCGCACCTCCAACACCCGCGGGAAGTACCCGACGGCCCTGGGTGGAAGCGCCTTCAGCCACGCCACCTCGCGCAGGAGCTTGTCCCGGCCGTGCGTGGCGCGCTTGGTGACGCGGTGGCCGTTCACCCGCACGTCGCGCACGACGCCGCGCCAGTCTCCTTCCGACACGGGCCCCCTCATCGCGCCGTCTCCCGCTGGTGACGGAGGACGTCCAGTCCCTCCGTGAGCGTGAGCGGCGGTTCGAACCCGAGCGCGGACAGCCGCGTGGAGCCCAACCGGTTGTCGCGAGGACGCGCCGCGAGCGACGACTCCTTGCGCGCGTGCACCAGCGTCACGTCCAGGTTGAAGGCATGCGCCAGTCGGCGCGCCCACGAGTACTTCGTGGTGGCCTCGGCGCCGCTGAAGTGCAGCACGCCGTGCACGCCTCCCCCCGCGAGGCGCGCGAGAATCGCCGCCACCTCGTCCACGAGCACCGGGTAACGGACCTGTTCGCCGTCCGCGTACACGGGCTGGCCCGCCGCGAGTCGCTCCAGCGTGGACGTGACGAAGGTGGCCTTCTCGTCCGGCCCCGCGAGGCCGTAGAGCAGGGGCACGCGCAGCACCAGCGCGTCCTCGAGTGTCAGCGCGAGCAGTTCTCCTTCCCGCTTGGTGACGCCGTAGTGCTGCAAGGGTCGGGGTGCGTCCGTCTCCACGTACGCGCTCGTGGGTGCGCCGTCGAAGACGTGGTCCGTGGACACGTAGAGCAGACGGGTGCGCGTGCGTCGGCAGGCCTCCACCACGTGGCCCGTGCCGACCACGTTGGTGGTCGACGCGAGCGTCCGGTTTCGCTCGCAGTCATCGAGATTGCATCGCGCCGCCGCGTGGATGCACACGTCGAAGCGTCCCGCCGCGAAGGCCTCGTCCACGGCGCGTGCGTCGGTGATGTCCAGGCGCTCCAGGCCCTCGCGCGGCGTCGTGCTCCAGGTCCCCACGGCCTGGGCTCCGCTCGTGCGCAGAGCGCGCATCAGGCGACGGCCCAGGAACCCACTCGCTCCCGTGACAATGACTTTCATGACCCTGCCTCGTGTCCGCCTCGCCGCTACAGCAGCGAAGAGGACGCGCCCCCGCTCGCGCCCAGTGCCGTGCCCAGCAGCGCCAGCCGGTCCGCTCCCGCGCGGGGTCCCGGCGCGCCGCACTTCACCGCCGCCACCTTCGTCGCGAAGCGCAGCGCCTCACCGAAGCCCTGCCCCGCGAGCACCGCCGCGATGTAGCCCGCGTGGAACGCATCCCCCGCACCCGTCGTGTCCACCACCTCGCAGGACTCCGCCGACACGCGGTGGTGCTCTCCATCCGACGTCCACCCCTCGCACCCCTCCGCGCCCAGCGTGCCCACCACCACGCGCAGCCCTCCAGCCAGCAGCGCCCGCGCGGCCGAGGCCAGCTCCCGCTCCCCCGTCAGTTCGCGCAGCACCTTCCCAGGCGCCACCAGGCTCGTGAGGTGCGGCAACAGCGGCCGGGCCTCGTCGGCCACCTCCGCGTCCGCCAACACCGGCAGCCCCCGCGCCCGCGCGTGCTTCGCCAGCGCCAGCGAGAAGGCGGGCTCGTGCCCGTCCAGGTACACCAGGCCACACGCATCCATCGGCGCGGCCTCCACCGGGACACCGTCCATCCGCAGCCGCGCGTCCTTGTGCATCACCAGCGAGCGCGTGCCGTGCGTCGTGTCCACCACGATGGCCGCCGTGTGCTGCGGACAGTCCGCCACCGTGAGGCTGCCCTCCACCCGCACGCCCGCCTCCACCAGCGAGCCGCGCGCGAGCCTCCCGAAGTCCCCCCCACCGAAGACACCGAAGTAGCGCGTGGTGACCCCCAGCGCGCCCAGCATCGCCGCCACGTTGGCGCCCTGCCCGCCGCCGAAGAAGCGCAGGCCGTCCGCCTGCACCTTCCCGTCCGTCACCAGCGCCTCGCGCGTGGAGAAGACGATGTCCACCGTGTTGTTGCCGATGACGAGCACTTCCATGTCTCCACCCCGTGTCCGCATTGCCTGCCCGCCCCTCGGGCCTCGTCGCTCCCCCGCCGTCGCCACCTAGCGCGCCACCACCGGACGCACCGGTGCCTCCGCATGCAGCCGCCGCAGCACGTCCGTCGCGATGCGCTCGGCCACCTGCTCCGGCCGCAGTTCGCTCGTGTCCACCACCACCCAGCGCTCCTCGGGCGGCAGCAGCGACACGAGGAACTCGTCGTAGGCCTGGTGACGCTCGGGGTTGTCGCGCAGGTACGTGTCCCGCACCGACTTGGAGGGACGCAGCAGCGAGCGCTCACGCTTCGCCTTCGGCGTGGACGTCAGGTAGTAGTTGAACGCGAACGGGAGGTGCTCATCCCAGATGAGCTGACTCGGCAACCCCGCCGCCTCCGGATGGAAGAAGCGGTTGCGCCCCACCTGGCTGAGCCAGTGCCGGTCCTGCACCAGGAACCCCGACGGCAGCCCGCGATGACACCGCGCCAGGTCCAGCAGGATGTTCGCCGAGTAGAACCAATCAATCCGCAGCAGGTCCGGCGTGAGCTTCGCCTCGGCCAGGAAGTGGTCGAGGATGGGCAGGTCGTGCACGTAGCAGTGCCCCAGCCGCGCGGGCAGCCCCGCCGCCGACAGGCTCGCGCCCAACAGCTTGCACACCGTCGTCTTGCCCGCGTAGTCCGTGCCTTCAATCAGCAGTCCGTGAATCATGTGCGTGGGCCTCGCTCGCATCAGGGTTGGAGGACGACCTTCAGCGCGCCCGCGGGAGCGCCCTGGCGCCGCGCGTCCACGTCGCAGCCCACCAGCGCCAATCCCTCCCGGAAGCGCGTCAGCGGAAGCTGGTGCGACACCAATCGGCGCGCGGGGATGACGCCCGAGCCGATGAGGTGCAGCGCGGTGGCGAAGCTGCCGTCCAACGAATCGATGGAGCCCTGCACGGACAGGCTCCGGTCCGCGATGGCGCCCACGTCCAGCGGCACCTCGTGACGCTTGAGCCCCACCAGCAACAGCTGTCCGCCGCGCGAGAGCCTGGGCAGCACGTCCCCCGCCACGCGGCCCGTGGTGTCCACCACCAGGTCGAGCGGCGCCGCGTCCCTCGCGTAGCGCGCGCACACCTCGTCCAGTGACTCGGCCACCGCCCAGCGTCGGTCCACCACCTCGCGGCACAGCTCCCGCCGCCCCGGCGCGCGCTCCACCAACGTGCCCGTCAGCCCCAGGCTCGACAGCACCCACGCGTACAGCACGCCCATGGGTCCGCCCCCCAGCACCACCGCGCGCAGTGAGGGCCGCAGGCGCAGCTGGTTCGCGCCCGTGACGGCGCAGCTCAAGGGCTCGGTGAGGCTCGCCTCCTCGAAGCCCACGTGCGCGGGCAGCGTGTAGAGGAAGCGCTCCGTCGTCCTGTGCAGGGGCGCCATCGTCCCGTCCGCGCTGACGCCCGTCTCCGTCTCGCCCTTGCGCTCGCAGTGGTTCTGTCGACCCGAGCGACACAGCCGGCACTGGCCGCAGAAGAAGGTCGGGTCGATGACGACGCGGTCCCCCACCCGCACGTCGCGCACGGCGGGGCCCACGGCGACGACCTCACCCGAGGACTCGTGGCCCAGCACCACCCCGGGCTTCGCCGCGTACTCGCCGCCGATGATGCCCAGGTCCGTGCCGCAGATGCCGGTGGCGCGCACGCGCACCAGCACCTCGTCCCGCACCGGCGCCGCCGGCTCCGCGCGCTCCTGGAGCGACAGCTCCCAGGCCGCTGAATACACCAATGCCCGCATGTGACACGCCCCCTCGAGTCAGCCCACGTCCGCGAGCGCGCGGCCCAACCGCGCGACGATTTCTTCCAGGTCGTCCTGCGTCGCGATGAGCGGCGGACGCACCTTCACCACGTTGCCGAAGCTGTAGCGCGAGCCGCGCAGCACCAGCTGGTGGCGCTCCTGCGCCACGCGGATGAGCGCCAGCGTCTTCTCCACGTCCGGCGAGCCATCCTCCCGGACGATTTCCAGCCCCCACATGTACCCGAGCCCCCGCACGTCCCCGACGCACGGATGACGCGTGGCCAGGGTGTGCAAGAGTTCGCCCAGGATGATTCCGTTGCGACGCACGTTCGCCAGCAGGTGACCGGACGTCATCGCCTTCAGCGTGGCGGACGCCGCGGTGAGCGCCACCGGATTGCACCCCGAGGTGAAGGAGTGCTCGTGGCTCTCCAGCACGTCCAGCGCGCCCTCGAAGAGCACCGCCGCCACCGGCACTCCGATGCCGCCCAGCCCCTTGGCCAGCGTGACGATGTTCGGCTTGAAGCCCAGCGCCTCCGAGGCGAACAGGTGCCCGGTGCGCCCCATGCCCGTCTGCACCTCGTCCGCGATGAGGAGGATGCCCTTCTCCTCACACAGCTTGTTGAGTGCCTGGAAGTAGCCCGGCGGCGGCACCACGTTGCCGCCGTTGCCCAGCACCGGCTCCACCAGCATGCACGCCACCGAGCCGCTGCTCGCGTACTCCACGAAGTCGCTGATGCGCTCCACGCACAGCATCCCGCAGCCGGGGTACTTCGCCTTGTAGAAGCACCGGTAGCAGTAGGGCGCCGGCACCTTCACCGAGTGCGGTGACACCGCCTCCGGGAAGCCCTTGCGCCGGAAGGCGTTGCCCGAAATCGCCGTGGTGAACTGTGTCTGCCCATGATGCGACAGGAACAGGCTCAGCACGTCTGTCTTTCCCGTAGCCTTCTGGGCCACCTGCACCGCGCACTCGTTGGCGGTGGAGCCGGTGATGTCGCGCATCCATCCGGCCGTGAGGTGACTCGGGGCATGCGCGAGGAGCTCCGAGAGCACCTGCTTCGCCTGCGCCGCCATCAGCGAGGAGCTGGCGTGCGCCATGCGGCGCAGCTGCTCGACGACGGCCTCCACCACCTCCGGGTGGTCATAGCCGAGCGGCACGTTGAAGGTGCCCGACGCCGCGTCGAGGAACGCCGTGCCGTCCTCGCGCACCAACCGGATGCCGCGTCCCCGGACGAAGTCCTCTGCCCTCGAGACGCCCTCCGTCGCGACTTCGGACGCACCCTCTCGTACATCCGGGCCTTCCCCTGGAAGGACCTTCAGATTGAGACCGGACATGCGCGCTCCCCCGAACGGCATGAAACGTCCCCCCTTGGACGTTTCGAATCCCCGCTGCTGGTGTCTCAACGGGGGTCTTGAAAATCCGTCGGTGAGTCACCATTTCCCGGCGCTTTTCGCGCGGGCAGCTCGCAGGACGCGTCACCTCCGCGTGAAAACAAAGACAGGGGTTGGCCGCGCGCGCATGGGCGGCCAGGATGTCCGCCATGAAGACGGAGCACGTGGAGCAGACGCTGGAGCGCATCGCCCGCGAGCGGGAGGCCACGCCGGGCGGAGTGCTGGCCTTCGACGGAGACGGCACGCTGTGGAGCGGCGACGTCGGCGATGACCTGTTCATGAGCATGACGGGGCACGACGCCGTGCGAGAGGACGTGCGGCCCCGCCTCACGGCCGTCGCCACCCACTACGGCCTGGAGACCGAGGGCAGCCCCAGCACGCTGGCCCGCCGCATGTTCTCCGCCTTTCAGGCCGGCCGCATTCCGGAGAAGGACATCTGCGAGATGGCCACGTGGGTGGCCGCGGGCTGGACGCTCGAGGCGCTGTCCGCCTTCGCTCGCGGCGTGGTGGAGTCACACGGCGTGGCCGAGCGCGTCCACCCGGAGGTCCACCGTGTCCTGGAGTGGGCACGAGCGCACGACGTGCCCTGTTATGTGGTGAGCGCCTCGCCGCTCGCCGTCGTGCAGGCCGCCGCGCGCGTCGTCGGCATCCCCCCGGAGCAGGTGGTGGCGAGCACGCCCCAGTCCCGCGACGGCGTGGTGTGGACGGACGTGGTGTCGCCCATCCCTTATGGTCCCGGCAAGGTGACGTGCCTCAGGGCCCGCACCCAGCGCCCCCTGTACGCGGCCTTCGGCGACAACGTGTTCGACCTGGAAATGCTCGGTGCGTCCCGGGTGCCGGTGGCGGTGCGTCCCAAGCCCCGGCTGATGGAGCGCGCGGCGAGCCTCCCCTTGCTGGTCCAATTGCACCCGGTGGCCAGTCGCTGACAGCGTCCGCTGGGGAACGCGGCCGGCGAGCTTTTGGGGGCGTCCGCCGCCGCGTCCGTGCTAACTCAGGCGCCCTCACTCACTTCTTCCAATCCGCCACGGAGAGACACAGTCATGCCGCTCATCGCCCTGCGTCCCCTGCTCGACTACGCCGCCGCCAACAACTTCGGGGTCGCCGCGCTCAACGTCAACAACATGGAGCAGATCCAGGCCATCATGGAGGCCGCGCGCGCCACCCAGAGCCCGGCCATCATCCAGGCGTCGCGCGGTGCGCGGAAGTACACCAACGACTTGTTCCTGCGGAACCTGATGCAGGCCGCGGTGGAGCTGTACCCGGAGATTCCGGTGGTCATGCACCAGGACCACGGCAACTCGCCGGAGACGTGTATCAGCGCCATCCGCATGGGCTTCACCAGCGTGATGATGGACGGCTCGCTCGAGGACGACGGCAAGACGCCGTCCAGCTACGAGTACAACGTGGCCGTCACGCGCGAGGTGGTGAACGTGGCGCACCGCTTCGGCGTGTCCGTGGAGGGTGAGCTGGGCGTGCTGGGCTCGCTGGAGCACGGCATGGGCGAGAAGGAGGACGGCCACGGCGCCGAGGGCAAGCTGACGCTGGACCAGCTGCTCACCGACCCGGACCAGGCGGTGGACTTCGTCAACCGCACGGGCATCGACGCGCTCGCCGTCGCCATGGGGACCAGCCACGGCGCCTACAAGTTCTCGCGCAAGCCCAGCGGTGACGTGCTCGCGATGAGCCGCATCGAGGAGATCCACAAGAAGATCCCCAACTGCCACCTGGTGATGCACGGCTCCAGCTCCGTGCCCAAGGAGCTGTGCGACATCATCAACGCCAACGGCGGGCGCATCAAGGAGACCTACGGCGTGCCGGTGGAGGAGATCCAGCGCGGCATCCGCGCGGGCGTGCGGAAGATCAACGTCGACACGGACAACCGCCTGGCCATCACCGGCGCCATCCGCAAGGCGTTCACCGCGAAGCCGGAGGAGTTCGACCCGCGCTACTACCTGACGCCCGCGCGCGCGGCGATGCAGGCCGTGTGCGAGGAGCGCATGAAGCAGTTCGGTCAGGCGGGCCACGCGAAGAAGGTGCCGCACGTCACGCTGGAGCAGATGGCGCGCGACTACGCGGCGGGCAAGTACGGCGACAACGCGCGCCCGGACACCGTCGTCGGCAAGAAGGCGAAGTAGTCACACCGTTCCTTCCGGGGGAGGAGCGCGCTGGATGGCGGCTCCCCCGGAGTGGTGCCTGAAGCAGGCGGCGCTCACTTCTCTCCCTGGAGCGCCGTCGCCAGGTTCTGCGTCTCGTTCTCCACCTGGTAGTCGGCCACCACCTTCTGGCCCTCCCGGGGCGTCTGCGTCAGGCGCAGCGCCTGCAGGTCCAGCGGGATGACGGCGCCCTGCTGGTCCTCCTGGATGTAGAGGACGTCGTTGCCCAGCTCCACCACCTCGCCCGAGATCTGCTTCGTGCGCTTGGGGTCCGGCAGCGTGTCCACCTTGGGCCCCTGGACGATGGGCACCTGGCCCTGCGTGGGCGTGACGTCCACGCCAATCATGCCGCCCAGGTTGAGGGGCGGCAGGACGGAGGCCCGCGTGGTGGTGTTGTCCGTCTCAATCTGGCTCTGCTGGAACTCTCGCGAGTCATGGTTGGGTATCTCCGCGGCGCCCACGGCGGGCACCAGCAGCGCGCCCATGGCGGGTACCGCCAGGGCCCAACTCTTCCAGCGACTCCACCTCGTTCGTGTCATGACGCATGCTCCGGCTGGGGGGTCCTCGACCCGTTTGCCCGAAGCTAGGTCACGCCCCGGCGCTCACGCCTGGAGGGCGCCCCGGCCACCTCCCGGAAGGACAGGCCGACGCTGTGGCCCGAGTGTTCAGCCGGCGAACACCCGCGCCCCATGCCGGTGGGAACAGGCTAGGGTGCACCCGCAAGGCCCGGCGGGCGCCCTTCCGGACGGAAGACGCGCCGGGGCGCCATACCGCAGAGGCCTCACGTGAACGGTCGGACCAACGAGCACCGCATCGCCCTCTTTCTCGACTTCGAGAACCTCGTCACCAATACAGGCATCAGCGCCTCCAACTTCGACCTCCAGCCCTCGCTCGACCGACTGCTGGAGAAGGGCAAGGTGGTCTTCCGCCGCGCCTACTGTGACTGGTCGCGCTTCAGCGACGCGAAGATTGGGCTGCACCGGTTCGGCGTGGAGCTCATCGACGTGCCGCCCTCCACGCGCGCGGGGAAGAACGGCGCGGACATGCGCCTGGTCATCGACGCGCTGGAGCTGTGCTACGCGCGCGAGAGCATCGACACGTTCGTCATCGCCTCCGGCGACAGTGATTTCTGCCCGCTGGCGTACAAGCTGCGCGAGAACGGCCGCACCGTCATCGGGCTGGCGGTGAAGGAGTCCACCTCCCCCCTGTTCGTCAACGCGTGTGACGAGTTCATCTACCTGCGCACCCGTCAGCGCTCGGAGAAGGGTGAGAAGGGCCGTCACGGTGGAGCGTCCGAGGAGGCGGGGCACGGCAAGCGCGGCCGCCATGGGCGCGATGCCGGGGGCAAGGGCGGCAAGGCGGAGGCCGACAAGCAGGCGCCGTCGGGCAACAAGGGCCACGCCAAGTCGGACGTGCCGCAGATTGCCCGCGAGGTGGTGCAGAACCTGCTGGCCCGCGCGACGGGCCCGGTGAACCCCTCGCTCATCAAGGAGACCATCGTCCGCAAGGAGCCGGACTTCGACGAGAGCGAGTACGGCTTCGCCACCTTCGCCAAGCTGCTCGCCGCGCTGGAGCAGGAGGGCGTGCTGCGCCGCATCCAGCAGGGCCGCCAGTGGTACGTGGTCGGCGCCGACGCGGACCTGGGCCACACTGGCGACACCAAGGAGCCCAAGGAGTCCAAGGGCAAGAAGCACGGCAAGGGCCGCGTCGAGGAGGTCGAGGAGGAGCTGGAGTCCTATCCCGACCCGGACGAGGACGACGGGCTGTAACACCGTGGCGCAGTGGGGCCGCTCAGCGGCTCCACGCCCCCAGGTCGTCGCATGAAACGGGGGGGGGTTCGACCTGGACCCCAGGAATCTCCAGAAGTTACGGCGAAGTCACCGCCGTCATCCGTGACGCCTTCCGCTACGAATCCGCCGTTTTTGTGACGGCCCACGCTACAGCGCTTCCGGTGTTGGCCCGGAAGACGTCGTTGGCACGTCCACTGCTCTGTGCGGGCTCGCCGGGTTTTCAAATCCCCCACCGGCCCTCACCGCGGAGCATTCCAACATGTCACAGGGTCATTTCCGCCGACGCCTCACCCAGGCGTTGGTGCTGATGGGCGTCTGCAGCGCGCCCTCGGCGTTCGCCGTCGTCCAAGGCTCGGAGGGCGTGCGCAGCCACGACGCCCGCGTCGCCCACAACCAGGGCCTGCGCCAGGGCCTCAGCGCGAAGCAGCAGGACAAGGCGGCCCAGCTCCGCAAGAGCGTGCCCGAGCTGCGCGTGGAGCACGACGCCACCACGGGCCTGGTGCGCTCGCTGGTCAACCCCGTGGGCGCGCTCACCTTCCCCCTCAAGGGTGACGCGCTCGCCGTCGGCCTCACCTTCGTCCAGAACCAGTACGAGCTGCTCGGCCTGGAGCTCAAGGACCTGGCCAGCCTGGAGGTCACCGACCGCGTCTACTCGCGCCAGACGGGCATCACCCACCTCTACCTGCGCCAGACGCACGAGGGCCTGCCCCTCTACAACGGCCAGCTGCAGATCAACGTCGACAGCCAGGGCCGCGTGCTCAGCGTGCACAGCGACTTCCTGCCGTCGCTCGCCCGGAGCGTCGCCAGCATCCAGCCGCGCCTGGGCGCCGCCGCCGCCGTCACCGGCGCCGCGCGTCACCTCGGCCTGAAGCTGGCCACCGCGCCCCGCGCGCTGGAGAAGCAGGACGGCCCCCGTCAGCGCACCCGCGTGGAGCAGTCCGGCCTGTCCACCGAGCCCATCGACGCCGAGCTCGCGCTGCTGCCCATCCGCCCCGGTGACGCCCGCCTGGTGTGGAACTTCCAGGTCCACACGCCCGACAGCAAGCACGTCTACGACCTGACCGTGGACGCCAACACCGGCGAGGTGTGGACGCGCTTCGACTGGACCGCGTCGGACGCGTACTCCGTCTACCGGCGCCCGGTGGAGAGCCCCATCCACAACACGCCGCTGCCGCCCATGGACGGCCGGCTGAGCCTGCTCAACCCCGCAAACCTCATCGCGTCACCCTACGGCTGGCACGACACCAACGGCATCCCGGGGGCCGAGTACACCCTCCACCGCGGCAACAACGTCCACGCCTACGACGACTCGGCCAACGCCGACGTGCCGCCCCTCTTGCAGCCCGACTGCGGCCCCGGCCTCACCTGCAGCTTCCTGCTGGACCTGACGCAGGACCCGTCCACGTACAAGCCGGCGGCCATCACCAACCTGTTCTACTGGAACAACATCATCCACGACATCCAGTACCAGTACGGGTTCGACGAGGCGGCCGGCAACTTCCAGCACAACACCTACGGCAATGGGGGCCTGGGCAACGACTCCGTGCGCGCCGAGGCGCAGGACGGCTACGGCCTCAACAACGCCTACTTCACGTCTCCGCCGGACGGGCAGCGCCCGCGCATGGAGATGTTCGTCTGGAACCAGACCTTCCCCCGCCGCGACGGTGATTTGGACAGCGGCATCATCGTGCACGAGTACGGGCACGGCATCTCCAACCGGCAGGTGGGTGGCCCCAGCAACGCCAACTGCCTGCAGAACAACCAGCAGCCGGGCGAGGGCATCAGCGACTTCCTGGCGCTGATGTACACCGCGCGCCCCACGGACACCGGGCCGCAGGGCCGCGGCATGGGCACCTACGCCATGGGCCAGCCCACCACGGGCCTGGGCATCCGCACCAAGCGCTACAGCACCAACCAGACGGTGAACAACTGGACCTACGCCAGCATCAACGGCATGGCCGTGCCGCACGGCGTGGGCTCCGTCTTCGCGCAGGCGATGTGGGAGGCCTACTGGTCGCTGGTGGACCGCTGGGGCTTCAGCACCAACCTGTACAACGCCGCGGGCGGCGCCGGTAACCAGCGCATGATGCTGTACTTCAACGAGGGCCTGAAGAACACGCCCTGCGGCCCCACCTTCACCCAGGTGCGCGACGGCATCATCACGGCCGCGACGGCGCTGAACAACGGCGAGGACGTGTGCCGGCTGTGGACGGCCTTCGCCGACTTCGGCCTGGGCGTGGACGCCAACTCGGTGGGCCCCGCCAGCACCGCGCCCGTCAACGGCTTCAACGTGCCGGCCGCGTGCAAGACGGACGTGTGGGGCAAGGACAAGCCGTGGGACACGGGCGCCGAGCCGGACGCCGCCACCGCGGCCAACGGCATGTGGGAGAGCGAGGACATCTGGGTGCGCACCACGGCGACGCCCGGTCCGCACGAGAACCCGGAGGCCGGCCAGCCGAACTTCGTGCACGTGAAGGTGCGCAACCGCAGCACGGTGGACGCGCACAACGTGATGGTGAAGGTGTACGGCACCGCCGCGGCCACCAGCACCTCGTGGCCCAACCTCTGGGTGGAGATTGGCGAGGCCAAGGTGGTGCACCTGCCGGCCGGCGCGGATGACGAGGTGGTGGTGCAGTGGAACCCGGCCGCCGCGGGCCACTACTGCCTGCTGGCGCGCCTGGTGACGCGGCAGGACCCGATGACGCACCCGGAGCTGGGCAACCCCGACCACAACACCCGCCAGAACAACAACATCATCTGGCGCAACACCAACGTGGTGAACCTCATCCCGTTCGGCTTCTCCGAGGCCACGTTCATCCTGCGCAACACGCTGACGGAAGGCCGCCTGTTCAACCTGCGCTTCCAGGACCGCACCGTGCAGGCCAAGCGCCCGCTGCTCGAGCGCGGCGGAATCGTGGTGGACCTGGGCCGCGAGCTGATGGAGCACCTGAAGGCGCAGGGCGGCGAAATCGAGGGCCTGGAGCAGGTGGGCGAGACGCGCTTCGAAGTCACGGACCCGACCAAGGCCCGCATCGCCATCCGGCTGGAGCCCGAGCAGGAGTTCCCCGTGGGCCTCCAGTTCCGGGACCGCGAGTGGAAGGAAGGAAAGCAGACCGACGACTTCGTCCAGTACGAGTTCGCGGCCGTGCTCGAGGACCCGAAGCACGAGGAGGCCAAGACGCAGGACATCGGCGGCGTGACGTACTACGTGCGCATGTCCGTGCAGTAGGCCCTTGTCGGCCTCACGTGAGGCCGACCTGAAGCACACACAGGGCCGGGTGGAGCCATCTCGGGCCACCCGGCCTTCGTCGTCTCAGGCGACGCGGGGCGTGGTGGCCTCGCACAGGTGCTCGAGGAACTCGGGCAGGAGCGCGGAGGAGATGATCCACAGCTTGCCCTCGCCCAAATCCGCCAGGGCGGCGCGCTCGACGTACTCCACGCACGCCGACTCCACGTAGTGCACGAAGACGCGGCGGCCGCGCGGGCGGTACCACTCCGCAGCGTGCGCCAGCAGCGCGAGCATGGCCCGCTGCGTCTCCGGCTGCGCGTCGTCGGTGAGCGTCACCAGCCGCACGCCGTCCAGCACGTTGAAGAGGTTGAGGCCCGGCTGCGCGGACTCCATCACCGCGAAGGCCACGGCCTTGCCGTCCACGCGGGCCACGCGCAGCTCGCGCTCGCGGCCCAGGCCCGCCTCGCCCCACTTGGTGCGCGCGCGCGACAGCTCGAATCTCTCGGGCACCAGGTCCAGCGCCTCGCGGTACGCCACGGGGCGGGTGCGCTCGACCTCCTGGAAGAACCGGGCCTGCTCGGCCTCGGTGGGCACGGCGACGTCCACGTCCTCGGGGTGGTCCCAGTCGCGCTCCACCTCCGCCTCCATCAGGCGGAAGGGCGTGAGGCTGGCCTGCCCGGTGTGCTCGTACCAGCTGGCGAAGTCGAACTTGGTGAAGCGCACCCAGCGCACGTTCGCCTCGCAGTAGGCGATGAACCACTTCACGTCGGGGTCCACCTGGGTGGGCTCGTAGCCGCGCAGGTAGATGTCGCGCAGCGCCTCGCGCGCGGAGCTGCGCTGACCGGGCACCGCCTGACGCGCCAGCTGGTGCGCCATCCACGTGCCCTCGTACGGCTTCACCACGGACAGCGTGGCCTCCAGCGACTCACCCGCCGGACGCACCACGCGGTAGCCCAGGCGCGTGCGGCCCTCCAGCCGCTCCTGCGTGGCGTCGAACCAGGGGCGCTCCTCGGTGAAGTCCTCGGGCGACTTGCCCGGCAGCCCGAAGTAGCCCGAGCCCTGGAAGAGCTTCCACGTGGCGTCGCCCCAGTCACCCTCCACGCGGGTGGACGGATGCATCTGCGCCTCCACCAGCGCGCGCCACGCGCGGGCGCCCTCGGCGTCCAGCGGCCGCACGGACATGCCGCACCGACGGCCCGCCGCGGTGCCGGAGATGTTGCGCACCTCCGCGCGCAGCCGCACCGGCGCCATGCCCTCCATGGCCACCTCCAGCACCGGCTGGCGCAGCCCGGGATAGAGCAGGTCCTCGCCCGGCTCCGTCATGAAGGCCAGGCCCTCGTAGGACAAATCCAACACCGGCCGGCGCACGTGCACCTGGGGCCACAGCGGGTGGTCGAAGGACAGCGTGCACGGGCTGCTCGGCGGGGCGCGGCGCAGCCAGCGGTGGCGGTAGCGCACCACCTCCGTGGGCACGGACATCATCACCCAGCCGGCCTCCTCGCGCGCGTCGTGGATCTCCAGGTGGACGACGCTGCTGTAGCCGAAGGCCTCCAGCACGAAGGGCCCCTGCGGCAGCGGCCCCTCGAAGCGCCAGCCCATGCGGCCGTTGTGCGCGTCGAAGTGGACGGCGGTGACGGGGACCTTCTGGCCCTGCGGCGTGCGGGCGACTCCGCGCGCCTGGCGTCCCACCAGCGCCTCGCAGATGCGCAGCACGCGCTCCTTGCGGTCGATGCGCTCCTTCCACACGGGCCGCGTCTCGGGCGGCAACAGCAGGCCGTTGTCGCGCAGCGCCTCCAGCACCGTGACGATGCGCCGGCCCGCGTCGAGCGGCGGCGACACGAAGCGCAGGCTCACCTCCGGCTTGCCGCCGCGCACCTCCGTCACCTCCGCGGCCAGCGACGTGGCCCAGCGCTCACCCTGGCCCAGCACCACCGACGCGGCCTGTCCGGGGCTCGGCAAGGACCTGGAGTCCAGGTGCAATGTCAGGTGCTCGAGCGAGAGCTGCACCAGGCGGCCCGGCGCGTCACCGTCGCCGAACGAGGCGACCGCGGTCAGCTCCGTCCCCACCCGGTAGCCGAGCACCGACTCCCGGCCGCGCGTCCCGTCCCGTGTGTCCGCCTGCATGCCAGCTCCGTTGTGAGAAGGGAGTCGATTGTACGACTTCGCGCGAAAGGAAGCAGTCCCCCGGTACGGATACCACCTGGGTGAACCGGGGTTCATATAGCCTGCCCACTCCTGCGGGGCGGGGAACTTGTTCGACAGTACAGGCGTGGCGGAACCACATCCGGCGCGCCAACCCCCTGGGATTCAGGGACAAGTCGCCTCGCGGAAGCCAGACACACCCACCGCTTCGCCGTCGGGTCCGCTTTCACCCATCCCGGCACGTATCGAGTCTTGTCCGCCCACGAGGGCAGGCTCCCCGTCGCCTCCTCGACATCGGCGCCGGGGTCGCGGATCCCCGAGGGGCTCGGATGAACCGTGCGGCACAGGGCGCTTCCCGGGCTCGATGGACACTGTTTCGTCGCCCGCCTGAACAGGTTCTCGACCCGGTCCGGTGTGGGCCCGGGTCCGCGCATGGCTCCCTCGGAGGAGGGGGACGTACCTGGCCACCCTGGAGGTAGCACCCCGACCCACGGGCAGGCGTGCGGGGGCACCTTCCGCGCCTCGTCGAGATGGAACGACGTGCCCGGACGCGTTAGGGGGAGACGATGCCCCTGTCCACCCTCTGCCTCCGTTGCGGCATGTGCTGTGACGGGAGCCTCTTCACCCACGTCTCGCTCCAGCCCGACGAGGCCACCGCGCTTGAGCGGCGCGGGGTCCCGCTCGCGCGCCGTGAGGACGGCACCCAGGCGCTCGCCCAGCACTGCGGCGCCCTGGAGGGCCGGACCTGCGCCGTGTACGCGGACCGGCCCGCCAGCTGCCGCCGGTACCACTGCCAGCTCTTCGCCGCGCTCGCCGAGAAGGAGGTCTCCCTGGAGGAGGCGCTCGGCGTGGTCGACCAGGCCCATGCGCTGAGGGCGACCCTGGAGCGCGAGCTGCCGGAGGGCACGACGCCGGACGCGCCCCGCTCGGTGATGCAGCGGGCGCGGCGCGCGGCCCAGGCCCACCCGGCGCGGCCCCTGTCCCAGCGCGCGCAGGATGCCTACGCGAGCACGGAGGCCTTCCTCGACAAGCACTTCCGGGGACGCTTCGGCCGGCGCGGGTGAGTCCGCTCCAGCGCGCGTGGACGTGAGCTGGAATCCCTTCAACGCTGCCCGCTTCAACAAGCGCGGGTGAATCCGCTCCGGCGCGCGTGGGTGTGACACCGGCGCATGGAGCCCTTCGGGAAGGACGGGCGAGGCTACGATGCGCGCCGCGCGGCACCTTCACCCGACGCCCAGGTCCTCACGAGGTCATCTCCATCATGAAGACGTCGCTCCTCCCCACCATCGCCCTGTCGTCCTTCGCGCTGCTGCACGCCCCGCTCGCGCTCGCGGGGGACGAACCGCTGGTGAAGGCCGCGTCCGTCGACCTGAACGGCGACGGGAAGCCGGAGGACATCTCGCTGGAGACCCAGGAGGGCCCCAAGGGGTTCGGCTACGTGCTCAAGGTCGGCGCCGCCACCGTCAACGTCCGCTCGGACGCGGAGGTGCACGGCTTCGTCATCATCGACATCGACAGCGGGGACCCGCGCAAGGAGGTCGCCGTGCACACCGGCATGACGGACCACGACAGCGCCAGCACGCTCTACGCGTTCGATGGCAAGGCGCTCAAGTCGCTGGGCTCGGTGCGCTCGCCCATCGAGGCGAAGGGCAACAACATCATCCTCTCCAGCACGTGGCAGTCGTTCTGGACGCGCGTCGACAAGTACGTGCTCGACGCGAAGGCCGGCAAGCTCGACCACGTGCCCCAGGAGTTCTACTTCGTGGGGCAGGAGGCCAAGGTGCGCGAGTCCTTCCCCATCTTCCAGCAGCGCACGACGTCGAAGCCCGTCGCCCAGCTGGCCACGGGCTCCGCCATCCAGGTGCTGCTCGCCGTGCCCGTCACCGTGCCCAGCGGAGTGAAGGGCAACCAGAAGGTCAAGGCCCACGCCTTCCTGGTGAAGTCCTCCACGGGCCTCGTCGGCTGGGTGAGCGAGAGCGTCCTCTCGTCCAAGACAGAGGGGCTCCCGTTCGCCGGCTGAGGCGCCCCCCGTGTCTAACCGACGAGCGCCAGCTCCACGCGTCCGAGCTGCTCGTCGGTGGAGGCCACCTTCACCGTCACCGGCATGCCCACGGTGAAGGCGCGCTCCTTGCCCACCAGCGACAGCTCGCGCGCGTCCGGACGGAACGGGCCGCCGGGCAGTCCCTCCGCGGGGAGCGTCCCCTCCGCGAGCATGCCGTCGAGCTGCGCCACCAGGCCGAAGGGCTTCACGCGGACGATGCGCGCGGAGAACTCCTTGCCCACGTGGCCCGCCAGCCACCGCGCCTCCAGCACATGGTGCCGGTCCGTCTCCGCGCGGTTGGCCGAGCGCGCCCGCATGTTGATGTGCGCGGCGAGCGACTCCACCGTCGGGTCCTCGTCCAGGTAGTCGCGGCGCCCGTGCAGGTAGCCCTTCAGCGTGCGGTGCACCGCCAGGTCCGCGTACCGACGGATGGGCGAGGTGAAGTGCAGGTACAGGGGCGCCGCGAGGCCGAAGTGCGGCCCCGGCTTCACGGTGTAGCGCGACGGGCCCAGCGAGCGGCGCAGCACCGAGCGCAGCGCCGGCTCCGCGGCGGCGCCCACAATCTGCCGGTCGAACGCGGCCAGCGCGAGCGGCGTCAGCTCCCGTCCGAAGCCCGCGGCGAAGCCCGAGTGCTCCGCGAACGCGTTGAGGTCCGCGACCCGCTCCGGGTCCGGCTGCTCGTGCACGCGGAAGACACCGGGCAGGCCGCGCGCCAGCATCCACGTGGCGATGGCCTCGTTCGCCGCGACCATGAAGCGCTCAATCATCCCGTGCGCGGACGTGGGGCGCTCGGAGACGAGGCCGGAGACCGCGCCGGTGGACGCGTCGAAGGTGAACCGCGCTTCATCTCGCGCGAACTCCATGCCGCCGCGCGCGCCACGGGCCACGGCCAGTCGCGCCGAGGCCAGGCGGAACCACGGCATGACCTCGCGCACCGGCTCCATGGGCGGAGACACCTCGCCCCGGTCGAGGAAGGCGCCCACCTCGTCGTAGTTGAGCCGCGCCCAGGAGCGGATGACGCTCTCGTACACGTCCGCCGCCGTCACCCGGCCCTGCGGGTCGATGCGCAGCTCCACCGTGAGGCAGTGCCGCTCCTGTCCCGGCACCAGGCTCAGCCAGTCCGAAGACAGTGACTCGGGCAGCATCGGCAGCACGCGGCCCGCCATGTACACGCTGGTGGCGCGCTCACGGGCCTCCGCGTCGAGCGTGGTGCCCTCCTTCACGCGCTCGGCCACGTCGGCGATGGAGACCAGCAGGCGCAGCGCGCCGTCGGGACCCGCGGGCAGCACGGAGATGGCGTCGTCGATGTCCCGCGTGGACGGCGCGTCCACCGTGACGGTGGGAACGTCGCGCAAGTCGCGTCGGGAGCCCACGGCGTGGGGCACCTCGCGCGCGAGCCGCGCGTCCTCCAGGGCCTGCGGGGAGAAGTCCTTGCTCAGGCCATGGCGCGCGATGATGCGCTCGAGCGAGCGGTCCTCGCCGGCCTCGACCTTGTAGAGCAGCACGACCTTGCCGTCGGCGATGGAGGCGACCACCGCGTCGCCGTGCTGCACGCGGGTGGCGCCGGCGTCGAGCACCCAGTCCGCGTTGCCCACCTCGCGGTCGATGCGCAGGAACAGGGCGCCCTTGCGCGAGACGACCTCGCCATAGACGCGGGTGCGGGGGCGCTCCACCAGCGACAGGTGGCTCGCCGTCCAGCGGCCGTCCGCGGCGGCCGTCACGGTGCCGGTGACGATGTCGCCGGCGAAGAGCGGGTTGAGGTCCGGGGGCGGGATGAAGGCGGACAGCACCTCGTGCGAGCCCGGGGCCTGCACGGTGAGGAAGCCGAAGCCTCGCGGGTGGACATCGATGCGGCCGGTGACGGTGCGGGGAGAAACAGGAGTATCCATGGAACCTTGGAGCGCGTCTTAGCCCAGGTCCCAGCGGGGACGGGCGATGCGGACGCGCGGAATGTGAAGTGGGAAGGAGGGCGCTGTCCGGAGGCCGGCTCACGAGGGGAGCCTGGGCTCGCTGGGAACAGCGCGCGAAACACGATGAGAACGGTGGCCCGGACGCGGGGCGACCCGTTCTCCTGACGCCCTAGTCCTCGGGCTCGTCGCGCATCGCCCGGCGCTGCTCGACCGAACCGAACAGCGTCTCCACCATCCGCTTCGCGGAGACCCCCGGAGGCATGCCGGGGAAGGTCAGGCTCTCGGCGTAGACCTCCTTGCCTCCCTCCAGAACCCGGTACGTGGCCCCCGCCCAGGCGAACAGGGTGACGTGCCCCTCCGCGTGACGCTCCACCTGGAGCTCTCCCTCCTCTGGTCCCTCACAGGCGATGTCGAGCCGGCCGCCAGGCTGCACGGTGTGCGGCATCCCCCAGGGCTCCATGACGAGCTCCACGGGTGTGTCCCGCGTGTTCTCGAAGTCGAACCACACCGTCTTCATCGCCATGCCCCACCCTCCTCAGCCAGCGCGAATCGCCCCTCGGTTTTCACACAGCCGCTCGCGCCAACACCACCCGCGCCGCATGGACACACATCACGGCACACCCTGGAAGTCTTCACGGTGGGTGCGTCCCGCGAGCGGCGCGGAGTAGGGTCGCCCCTTCGCGGTGGCGAGGGGGCCTCCGCGTCCTTCCTGACGACGGACGAAGAATGAAGACCGAGCTTGGAATCCATCTGGGCATGTCCGCGCGCACGGCCCGGAGGAACATGGGACTGACGCAGGCAGTGGTGGCCGAGCGGCTCGGCGTGGCCCGCGAGGTGTACGCGCGCCTGGAGCGCGGCCACATGCTCCCCAGCCTCCACACCCTCAAGGGCCTGTGCACCGTGCTGCGCGTGCCGCCCCATCAGCTGCTCGCCCTGGACGCGAGCATCGAGACACCCCCGGGTCGCAAGCGCCCTCCACCCACCCCGCGCGTCGAGTCCACCGCCCTGGTGGACCTCCGCAAGACGCTGCGCGGCCTGTCCCGCTCGGACCTGCGCCTGCTCAACGCCCTCGCCGCCACCCTTCCCGCAGCCGCTCCCCGCAGGCACGCCGCACCTGAACCCGACATCAAGAATTCGTTGAAGTCGGCGTGATGTCGATATTCGTGGACTTTTCTTCGACCGCGACTTTCGCGTCCGTCCGGCTGCCGGTGTAGATTCGGCGCCTTCCGATGAGTGGGACGACGCTGCCGCTCGCGCCGGATGCCTCCAGGGGCCGGTCGCTGGGCAAGTACGAGGTGCTCAGCCGCCTGTCCACGGGCGGGATGGCGGAGATCTTCCTCGCGTCGCAGCGTGGGCTCGCGGGCTTCCGCAAGCTGGTGGTGCTCAAGCAGATCCTGCCGGACATCCGGGGTGAGGAAGAGTTCATCCGGATGTTCCTGGACGAGGCCAAGGTCACGGCCGCGTTCAACCATCCGCACATCGCCCAGGTCTTCGACCTGGACATCGCCGAGGGCGAGCTGTTCCTGGCGATGGAGTTCGTGCCCGGGGCCACGCTGGTGGAGGTGGCGCGCGCGTGCCGGCAGGCCAACCACCCCATCCCCATGGGCTTCAGCCTGATGGCGGTGCGCGACACGGCCGTCGCGCTGCACTACGCGCACACCTTCACGGACCCGCTCGGCCACCCCTCGCCCGTCATCCACCGGGACGTGGCCGAGAAGAACATCATGGTGACGTACGAGGGCGTCACCAAGCTGTTGGACTTCGGCATCGCCAAGAGCCTGGCGCGCGCCAGCCGCACCGCGGTGGGCATGGTGAAGGGCACCAGCGGCTACATGTCGCCCGAGCAGATCATGGGCGACCCGCTGGACGCGCGCAGCGACCTTTTCAGCCTGGGCGTGGTGCTGCACGAGCTGCTCACCGGCATGCGGCTGTTCTACGCCAAGCAGGCCGAGGCGATGATGAACGCGGTGTTGAAGTGCGAGGTGACGCCGCCCTCTCGCGCCAACAAGCAGATACCGCCGGAGCTGGACGCCATCGTCCTGCGCGCGCTGTCGAGGCGGCGCGAGGACCGCTACGCCTCCACGCTGGAGTTCGCCCGCGCCCTGGAGCGCGCGGTGGGCCCGCTCATCTGGCACCCCGAGCAGAGCAGCGAGGTGATGCGCCGCCTCTTCGCCGACCGGCGCGAGCAGACCCGTCAGCTCCTCATCGCCGGCCCCGCCTCGGGCGACGTCACCGGCGAGACGAACGTCGCGCAGATGCTGGCCATGGGCGGCAGTCCCCCCACCGCGCCCGACGTCCCCGAGCCTCCCACCGTCAACACCACCTCCGGCCCCCCGGACTCGGCGCCGATGCCGCGTCGGGCCTCGGGGACGATTCCCACGGTGAAGTCGTCCGGCCCGCAGTCCAGCGCCCAGCCCACGCCGCGCCGGGCCACCACGACGGCGCTCCCCACGACGCCTCCACCGCCGCCGCCCCCGGACCCGGAGCCTCCTCGCAAGGCCGTGCTCCGGGCGCCGCCCCAGAAGAAGCTGGGCAGCCGGGGCGCCGGTCAGGAGCCCTCGCGTCCGCCGCCGCCCTCGGAGACGCTGCCCTCGCGGCCTCCCGACGATGAGACGCACACGGCCCGCACCCAGCCGGGGCGCCCCGCGCTGACGTCTCCCGGGCCCGCGCGCACGCCGCCTCCGCCGGCCGCGCTGACGACCTCGGGCTCCACGCGCTCCGCCGCGCCGTCCCCCGGGCCCGCGCGCACGCCGCCTCCCGCCCTCGCGCCCCTCGGCAGGGGACGACACCACGCTGCGCAACGACTCGCGTCCCCGCTCGGGCCGGACGATGGAGGCCCCGCGCGCCCAGGTGCCCGCTCCGATGCCGCCCGCCCGGAACGAGGAGACCGCCATGGTCCGCGTGGCCTCGCTCTCCTCCTCCGACTCGGGCCCGTCCCGCCGCGCCCCGGCTCCTCGTCGCAGGACCCAGGCCCAGCTGCCCGCGTCCTTACAGACGCCGGACCCGAACCTGGAGGCCACCACCAAGCCCGCGCGCTCCTTCCAGGAGAACCGGCGGACCCCCCCACTCGCGGAGGCCGAGGACAACGACTCCCATGTCCACACGCTGAACGGCGTCTCCGCGGCGCGCTCCCGGGTCGGCCTCAAGGTCCTGGCCACCGTGCTGGTGCTGCTCGCGGTGGGGACCGCCGTGGTGGGACTGGGGCTCGACGGTGGAGTCGTCTCCAACCGGGTACGGCCCCTCCTGGGGCTCGCGCCCCGCGTGACGCCGCTGCCTCCAGCGCAGGTGAAGACGCCCGGGCCTCCACCCCCACCCAAGGTGGAGAGCGCTCCCACCCAGGGTGCCCTCGCCGGCAGGCCCGTGGAGCCACCGCCCGAACCGGTGGGGCCCCCCGCTTCCGCGCCGGAAGAGGCCGCGCCGGAGGCTCCCGCCGAGACGGAGGTCGCGGACACCGCCAGCCCGGTGAGTGAGGAGAAGTCCTCGCCGCGCGCCAAGGCGCCGCGCACCCCCAACAAGCGCGCCCAGCCCCGGGACTCCGCTCCCCTGGCCACCGGCGAGCCGGGCTTCCTCACGCTGAGCACCGAGCCCCAGGCCCAGGTGTTCCTGGGCGGGCAGTTGCTGGGGGAGACGCCGCTGTTCAAGGTGAACGTGCCCTCGGGCAAGCACACCCTGAAGCTGGTGGACGAGGAAGGCAGGGCACTCAAGCTGACGGTCGAAATCAAGCCCGGCGACACCACCTCCATGAGGGTGCCGCTCGAGATGTTGTCCCGTCAGTAGCAATCGTTCCCGGCATGGTGCGTAGCCCGGCATGACGGAGCCCCTGCCGGGCTCCACGGCCCTTTGGGAGCACGCCATGAAGACCGCCCGGATGTCCCTGCTCGTCCCCCTGATGATGTTCGCCGGAGCCGCCTGGGCCGGGGACGCGCAGACGCGGGACGTCCCCGACTTCCACAGCATCGAGGTGGGCCACGGCATCAAGGCCGAGCTCAAGGTGGGCCCCAAGTCCGTGCGCGTCGAGGGCCCCGCGGACCTGCTGTCCCGCCTGGAGCTCGAGGTGGAGGACGGCGAGCTCGCCACGAAGGTGGAGCGCAAGGGCCTCCGCGACGCGTTCAACGGCGGCAAGGTTCGCCTCTTCATCACCGTGCCGCGGCTGGAGGAGGTCTCCGTCAGCGGCGGCGGCTCGGCGCAGGGTGAGGTGGCCACCTCGGAGGACTTCTCCATCGAGGCCAGCGGCGGCGCCACCATCGACCTGCGGGGCATCGACACGCGCAAGCTGGACCTGGAGGCCAGCGGCGGGGGCACCGTCCAGCTGGAGGGGCGCGCGAAGCAGCTGGACATCGAGGCCAGCGGCGGGGCGGTGGTCAAGGCGATGAAGCTCGCGGGCCTGAAGGATTTGGAGGTGGAGGCCAGCGGCGGCGCGCAGGTGGAGGCGGACCCGTCAGAGAGCCTTGAGGTCCAGGCCAGCGGCGGCACCACCGTGAAGTGCGTCTCCCGTCCCGACCGCACCCAGGTCCAGGCCAGCGGCGGCAGCCGCGTCCTCTACGCGAAGGACTGAGGCGCGGCGGGCCTTGCGCCCGCGCGAAGCGCGGCGTCTTCCACCTGGGTAGGGAAGGACACTCCCACCTGGGAAGAGGGCCACCTTGCTCCGACGGGGCGGGGCCGATTGGAATGCGGCCTCCCCCACCCCCGGAGAAGCCGCGCCATGACGGACCCGATTCCTCCACCTTCCTCGCAGGGCACCTCGGGACGCAGAGCCGCGGTGTGGAGTGGCGTGGGGCTGGCGGTGGCGCTGGCCGCGGGAGGCGCGCTCTATGTCCGGAGCGCCCGCGCGCCGAGCCCCGCGCATGACGAACACGGGCCGCATGACGGGCATGCGCACCCGGAGCTCCCCGCGCCCAAGGGCCCGCGCGCCGTGAAGTACACCGCGTCGCCGGAGGTCCTCCGCCACACGGACCGGGCCGCGCGCTTCGCCGCCAGTGGTGACTCGAAGAAGGCCCGCGAGTCGCTCGGCGAGGCGACGATGCTCGCCCCGAGCTTCGCGCCCGCGCTGCTGGTGCACGTGTGTCTGGCGCTGCAGGAGGGCAATGACCCGGAAGCCGCCGAGGTCCTGGAGCGCCTGAAGGCCGAGGCCCCTGGGAGCCCCGAGGTGGCGCTGCTGGAGGCGCTGCGTGAGCGACGGCGCGCGCCCGACGCCGGCACCTGGCAGCAGGCCTTCCGCGACGCGTGGGACAAGCTGGGCCGTCCCGACTTCCGGCAGAGCGAGCTGTTGCCGGGAGCCACGCCCCTGCCGCCGGACCCGGCCCTGGCGGACTGGGAGAAGGCCGCGTGGGCGCGCGCCACGTCCGACGACACCCGGCTGAGGCTGGCGCTGGCCATGCGCAAGCTGGAGCCGGAGCAGGCCCTGTTCCTCTTGAACCAGGTGCCCCGGCTGGAGGACCCGGACCTCTATGTGGCGGTGCGGGACGCGCTGCGCGGCGAGGCGCTGCCGGAGTCCGAGCACGAGCGGGCGCGGACCATCTTCCGCGAGAAGCTGGAGGCGCTGGTCCGGGCGCACCCGCGCTCGATGCAGCTCCAGCTGCTGCTGCTGCTGGGTGACACGGAGTCCGGCAGCGAGCTGACGGCGGCGGAGATCGACGCGCTGGAGAAGCTGTCCACGCTGCCGGCCTGGCGGGAGACGTCCTTCCACGACGGCTACGTGCGCTCGCGCGAGCTGCTGCGCGAGGTGGGGGTGCCGGACGCCAGCGCGGCGGCGATGGCGGTGTCCAAGCGCGTGCTGGGCGAGCGGGGCACGTGGATCCTGCGCACGCGCAACGTGGGCACGCGGGGCTCGCTGTCACCCGAGGGGCTCAAGCGCCTGGGTCGCATCACCCGGGACATCGGCGCCAGCCTGGTGCGGCAGCCCACGTTGGTGGAGCGGATGGCGGGCTTCCAACTGGTGCGCGGCGGGGCGCAGGACATGGGGGACGAGGCGGGCCGGGCGCTGACGTTGAAGCAAATCGAGGCGCTGGAGCAGACCCTGAAGACGTTCAACCAGACGGCGCTGGAGCGCTGGCCGGTGGCGGCGTTGACGGAGGAGCTGCTGATGGAAATCACCCGCGACGAGGTGACCTGGCTGGAGGCCTTCGTGGCGAAGGCGCCCGCGGGCACGGCGAAGGCGCGGCCGTAGGCAGGGACGAGGTGACTCGGGCCCCAGGGAAATCTCTTCCCCCCGGGGCCCGAGCAGACCCCCCACACTGCAACGGAGCCGCCGCACGCCGGACCTCCAAGGTCGTCCGGGCAACCGCACTCCTTCCACACCAGCGCCGGAACCCAGGGGGGCATTTCCGGTCAGGCCTCGCGTGGGCAAGGTGGAACACGTCCACGTCTTTCAACGCAACGATGGGGCGAAGAATATCGGGTACGCGCGGCATGTCCACCCGCAGGGTCGGTGACGCGGGGGGTGTCGTGTCAGGACGGGCGCTGAACGGGCCCTCGTTCACCATCCGTCCGGGAAAATCGCGCGGAGACCCCAGGTCGGCGATTGACAGCGGACCCGGACCCTCTCTGGCGACGCGGGTCGCGGACCGCCGACACCTGAAGCGCCGTTCATGACGCGCCGGCACGGAGCCCGGGTGAAGGCCGCCCACACCCGGAAGCGTTGTGGAGAAGTTGGGGATGACAACGCCCGTTGTCGGCGCTGTCCACGCTGTTGACGGACCTTCGCTTTGAATCCTCTGAATCCCTGACGTTTCCGAGGTTTGCGAGGGCGGGTGGCCCTGGCCACGGCGTTGCACCGGGGCGTGGGCATGCACGTCGCCTTCTACCTGCTGCTCGTCATCGGATGGTTGGGAGCCTTCGACGTCGTCTACTTCCACCACTGGCGCGGCCGGCTGCACGAGCGCGCCGAGTGCCAGCGGGAGGTCTTCTGGCACACGGCGCGGCACCTCATCTACGCGCTGCAGTTCCTCTGGGTGCCGCACGTGCGCTTCCAGGGGTGGGCGCTGGGGGCGCTGGTCGTGCTGTACGCGGCGGACGTCGGGGTCGCCTTCGCGGACGTCTGGGAGGAGAAGGACAGCCGCGCGCCGCAGGGGGGCCTGCCCCGGGGGGAGTACTTCGCGCACGTGGTGTTGAGCGTGCTGGTGGGGCTGTACCTCATGGCCACGTTCCAGGCGGTGTGGGGGGACCGGCTGCTGCCCACGGGGGTGCGGTGGGAGCCTGCCGACGTGCTGGTGGCGCTGCGCGCGCTGATGACGGTGATGGGGGTGACGGCGCTCATCACCTTCACCCGGGACGCGGGCCGGTGGTGGGCGATGCGTCGAGCCACGGGGGTGCCAACGCGTCGACCTGCGCTCCAAAGGATTGTCGCGGAGGTGCTCATCCCCGCGCCGGTGGAGGTGGTGTGGGAGCGGACGCAGGAGCCGGCGCTGCATGTGGCCTGGGACGTGCGCTTCACCTCCATCCGGTATCTGCCGGAGCAGGACGCTCGGGGGTTCCACTGGATGGACTACCGGACGCACCTGGGCTTCGGGCTCGAAATCGTGGGGTGGGGGCGCTACCTGGCGAACACGCCGAACGTGCGCTCGACGTTCGAGTTCGGCTCGGAGGACTGGCGCAGCCCCATCCTGCGGGGGCGCGGGGTGTGGCTGTACGAGCGCCGTCCCGAGGGGACGTTCTTCAAGACGGTGTTCGACTACCAGACGCGGCATGGGGTGCTGGGCGAGGTGCTCGATGCGGTGCTCTTCCGTCCCATCATGCGGCTGGGGACGGAGTGGGGATTCGAGACGCTGCGGCGGTGGTGCGCGGGAGATGAACAGGCCACGAAGCGAGGGCGTTCGCGGTGGCGGTTCGCGCTGTTCGTGCTCGCACGGACGCTGGGCAGGCAGCCTGCGCCGGACGCGGCACGGAGCTGGCTGGGTGGGGGGGCGCGTGGCACGGCGCCGGCTCCGGGGGCGCGGCTCGTGGAGGTGTCGCCGTGAGCGTGGGAGCCAGGACGTTCGAGGCGCGGGTGGCGAGTCTGGCGCGTCACGCCGACGCCCGTGAGCCGATGAGAGAGGGGGTGCTCCGGGCAGCGGCGGCTCTCGCGGAGGCACGCGAAGCCATGCCTCATGCCACGGAGGCCACGTCGCGAGAAGGCGCGCTCCAAGCGGCGGCGATTGCCGAGGCACGCGAAGTGCTGTCTCATGCCATGGAAGCAGCCTCGTGGAAGGACACGTTCCACGTGGAGGAGCTCGACGAGGCCCGTGACGCTCTCCCCCACTCGTCGCTTGAGGCACTGCACGGCTTCGTCCTGCGTCAGCGCGCCTGTCGACTGTCGCTCGGGCTGCTCGCGGACTTCTACCGGGTGAATCCATGCCGCATGGCCCAGGTGCACCTGCTCGCGGCCAGCGCCGTGACGCTGGGCCGCTTCTGGGGCGTGTCCGAGCCCTTCGCCCGTCTGGGCGCCGCGGTCATGCCGGTGGATGAGACCGGGCTGCCTCGCACGCCGGAGTGGAGCGCCTATGCGAGCGCATGCGCCGAGGGCCTGCCGATGGAGGTGCGCGACGAGCGATGGATTGAAGCCCACATGGTCGATGTCGCGCGCGGACGCGAGCTCGGTCATGAGGCGGCGTTCCTCGAGGAGGCTCGAGCCCATGAGCGCGAGCCGCTGTGGCGCCTGCTCGTCCAGCACGTGGAGATGACGCTGGGCGCGCGCTTCTTCGACCAGCACGCGCTGGCGGGCGCGGTGCCCGGGGAGAGCGCCATCGCGCACGGGCTCGCGCTCTCGGTGGTGCGACTGACGAGCGCGGGCTGGGTGCTCCTGCGTCACTACGCCTGGGCCACGCTGCGCGCGCTGTGCCTGCCGCGCTGGCATCGGGCCCCGGGCCTCGTCGGCGAGCGCCACGCGGCGTGGCTGCTGCTCTCGAGCTTCCTCACCGCGTGGACGGCGGCGGGAGTGTACCGGCGGGGCGTGAAGGCGCTGCATCGGGGACAGCGCACGAGACCCTCGGATGCCTGGTCCCTGCTCGCGAGCGCGATGGGCCCGGAGGTGTCCCGCGTGGACGAGCGGGTCATCCGCTTCTACGCCAACCCCGGCGCCTGGAACGTGCGCGCCTCGGTGACGTTCTCCTCGCGCACCGCGCGGGTGTTGGCCTGGGTCGCGACGCGACTGTCGGGCCAGGGCCTCTTCGAGCACGGGGCACGCACGTTCCCCGGACGCTTCCGGACCTTCCGCCGCGCCGATGGCTCGATGCACTTCGTCCGCGAGCTGTACTGCGACGGAGCCCTGCGCAGCTTCGACTCGGACTTCGTCCTGCGAGGCAACCAGCTCCACGAGGTCTTCGTCGAGCACGGCCTCGACCTGGCGCTGGACGTGTCGGTGCTCGACGACGGCGGCATCCGGCTGCGAGGCGGCACGCTGAGGTGGCACGGGCTGGTGCTGCCCCCCGTGGGACGCGGCGTGGAGTTCCGCATCCTCCCCTCACGCGTGGACCCCACCCGCGTGGACATCATCGGCACCTTCCGCTGGAGCTCGTCGTCCCGCGCGCCCCTGGGCTGCATCCACTACGAGGCTCAGTGGGCCGCGCCCTCGTGATGGTCGTGTCCCGGCCCACCAAAGGTCCCGGGCCAGGGCTCGTTCGCGGGCAGCAATCCCGGCATCGGGAAGCGCTGGAAGCGCGCCTGGCTGGAGGCGAACGGCGGGTCGCACTCGCCGCACGTCTCGGCCCCATCCATCATCAGCAGCGCGCCCGGCGCCAGCTCCAGCAACTGGGGCATGGTGCGCGCCTGGTAGTCCAACCGGCACTGGAACGCCTCGCTGCCGTCGGAGACCCGCACGCCCACGAGCAGCTGCGCGTCGTCCGCATCCGTCGCCGTGGTGAGCACCAGCGTCCTCGGTGGCAGCCCCGGCGTCTCCGGCCACGTCGCCAGCCGCAGCTCCTTCGTGGTGAGCGACTGTCCCGAGCGAAGCGAGTACGTCCACACGGGGCTCAGTGACGGCAGCGCGAAGCCCCGCAGCTGCGTGGGCGCGGGCGCGTTGCCCTCGTCGCCGACATTCACCGTCGTGCCCGGCGCGCTCGGCACCAGTCGCTCGCGCGTGGCCACCACGCGGCCGAAGACCTGCGGAATCGTCCCTGCCACCGAGCCATCCGCCGTGCGCAGCGCCTGCCCGCCCCGCTCCGCGAAGAGCAGCCCGTCGACCACCGCCAGCTCTCCGGCGCGCTGCCCCTGGGACTTGCGCCAGCGCGGCACCCCGTCCGACGAGAACGCCATCAACAACGAAGGCGCGCCCGCATGCAGCGGCGCCCCCACGTTCAGCGTCTGCGAGAAGGACACATACAAATCCCCCGCCGCGTCGGACACGACGCCGAAAGGGTGCGGGTGGTTGCACTCGGACAACAGCGGGTCCGTCAGCTCCTGCGCGGACACCATCTGTCCGAACGCGTCCAACACCACCAGGAAGTACATGCGGCACAACGTCTCGCGCCGCTCCCCCGCGGGATACGCCTCGAAGAGCGCCGCCAGCCGGTCCGGCGCCATCACCGCCAGCCGCGCCAGGAAGAGCGTCTCCGTGCGCTGACGGATGTCCGGCCGCGCGTCCCCCAGCGTGAAGGTCCACCGAGGCACCCCCGTGTACCGCTCCATCAGCGACACCGTGCCGTCCTCGGGCAAATCCATGCACAACAGCCGGTCATTCCACAGCATGCACCGCCGGGCCGCGTCCCGGCTCAGCATGGGCGTCGGCGCCGCCGCGTCCAGCAGCGCCGACTCGTAGAAGCCCGACAGCGTCACGTCCCCCTCGGGCCCCACCAGCAAATCATGCAGGTTGCGCGGGTACGCCGCCGCGTCGAGGCTCCAGTCCGGCGCCAGCGTCACCGCGGCGGGGCGCTCGCACACGGGCCCGCGACACCGGCCCTCCGCCTGACACGGACTGGCCGACGCGCAGACGAAGCCGTCCGGCAAGTCCCTCCGCGCGCACGCGCCCTCGATGCACACGTCCGCCGCGTCGCAGCCGCGCTCCGTCCCGCAGAAGGTGCCATCGGGCGCGTCCGCCAGGCCGCACCCGAGCTTCGGGTCGCACGTGCCCACCTGGCACGGCCCACCCCCGGGACACGGCGGCGCCGGCACCGAGCGGCACCCATCCAGCGCATGGCACGCATCCGTGGTGCACGCGTTCCCGTCGTCACACGGCCGCTCCTGCCCCCGACACCGCCCCTGCTGACAGGTGGCCATGGTGAGACACGCGCTGCCCGGGTTGCACGCGGTGCCGTCCGGCGACACCGTCTCCACGCAGCGCTCGGTGACGGGGTCGAACGTCGAGGTCGCGCAGACCACCGGGACACAGTCGGGCGTCGGCCGCGCCTCGCCCGCCAGCACCAGCTCCACGCGCCCTCCATCCGACGCGGTGCCCACCAGCCGCGACTCGAAAGTGCCGATGGCCCGGGGACCGAAGCGCACCCGCACGGGCACCTCCTCCATCCCCACGCGCGAGGGCAGCCCCTCCACCAGCGAGAACGGGGCCTCCACCGCGGTCCACGTCACGTCCAGCGGCGCGCGCCCCGCGTTGAGCACGCGCACCTCCGCCTCACGCGTGCCACCCGGATACGCGAAGGGAAAGTCGAGCCGGTCGACGGACAACCGCAGCCGACCCTGCGCGCCCACCAGCGACGGGTCCTCGCGGCACGCGACAAGCCCCGTGCCCAACACCACCGCCATCACGATGACGGCCCACCCCGCCCCGCCTGTGCTCGTCGCGCGCGCCATGGGTGCCTCCCGGACTCCAGCCCTCCGCGTATAGCCCCGGGCTCCCCGTGATGCGAGGGGTGAGCACCTCGCGCCTGTCCGCCACCGCCTCTCACGCTGCCCGCGCGTTTCGGCTGCTGAACGCTCGCGTCACGGCGCGCTCACGCCAGCACGTGGCGACACACGTTCCCTGCGTGACGACTTCCAGGACCTCCCCAGGGCCCTCACCGGACACCGCGGCGGACGCCGCGCCACCAGCACCCTGAAGTCGCAAGCTCGCCGCAGAGATGAACGTCGGACGGAATCCTCATCCACTCGGGTAATGGAAGCCGGTGGAGGCCCGGAAGGCGCGCCTTCCCGAAGACACTTCAGACCGCGGCCACGAACACCCTGTGATTTTTTCAGACGGTCGCGGCCGACCCACTCCAACCGCGCGGAATGGTTGGATCCAGGAAAGGTACGGTTCTCGCAATCGGCGCGGGCATGACCTCCGTCGCCGACACGGGCTCTACGTCCTCCCAGGCCTTCACCGTGCTCATCCCACGCAGCCTGCAAGGCACCGTGGACGGGCTGACGCCCAAGACGCGGCAGGCGCTGCTGTCGGAGCTCTTCCGCATGGCCGCGCTGGCGCACCAGGAGCGCGGCCTTTTGCCCGCGTCGGAGCCGTATGCGCTGAACCTGGACTTCGACGAGTGCCACGTCACCGTGGAGATGGACCCGTCCCGTGCCCGGCTGACCCTGGCCGGGCTCTCCCGGGCTCGAGCGCTGGGCTGAGCCCGGTGATGCGTGGAAGCAATGTCTCGACGGGCCGGCTACGAAGAATCCTGGGACCTGACCTATCTGGTCGAGCAGCTGCGCGAGCTCATCAGCCGCGACCTGCAGCTGGATGACGCGCTCGGCGAGGAGCTGGAGGACACCCTCGCGCGCCTCGTGCTGCGCAACCAGCGGCTGCGCATGCTCCAGCGGATGGTGAACGCGGAGCGCTCGGCCGAGGACCTCGAAATCCTCCGCAATGCCCTGGAGCACACGGACCGTGAACTGCTCACGGCCCTGCCCGGCCTCCTCGAGCGTCTGCGCGCCGCGCTGACCTGAGCGTCCAAGGCCCAAGGCCCCCAGCGCCTGCTGGCGCCCTGTTCCGACCTGGGAAGCTCCCGGTGTGCCCGCGAAGGCCCGGCGCGCGCCCCAGGGCCCTCCACGGCCGCCTGGCGAGGCCTGCCGGCGTGGGCTCCTGATGGCTTCGCGCCTGGAGGCCCGCGTGCCGCCGTGGGCGCCGCCCGCGTGCCCGGATGCCAGGGTGTTACAGCCGTGTGGCGCTCATCCACAGGCGCAAGTCACAGGCACCGTCTGCTTCTTCAAAAGGGAGATGGGGTATTGATCAAGTGGTGGAAGAAGTAGAGGGCACGGAGTTGGGGACAAGTCAGCAAGCTCGCGGGATGACTGACGAATTCGCGCGATGCTACATGTGGGTAAATTGGCGGTTTCCCCCGGCCACCCACAGGGGTTGATCCACGCCGGGGTTTCTCCACAGCCATCCCCCCGCTGTCCACAGGCCATCCACAGGCTCGTGGTGGATGACGGGAAGACGGTGGGTGACGGCGTGTTCTCACCGCAGGTCCGCGCCATACAAGCCTGTTATCCTCGGCGGCGTTGCGGCTCCGGTGGCGGGGCGCTGGCGAGGAGGGTTGACCCATCGATTTCTATCGGGGCGAGCGCATCGGGAAGTACGAGGTCGTCACGCAGCTGTCCGTGGGTGGCATGGCCGAGCTGTTCCTCGGCTTCACCTCGGGTCCGGGTGGCTTCCGCAAGTACGTGGTGGTGAAGCGCATCCTGCCGGACGCTCGGGACAACGAGCAGTTCGAGCGGATGTTCCTGGACGAGGCGCGCATCACCGCGGCCTTCAACCACCCGAACATCGCGCAGGTGTTCGACCTGGGGCAGGAGGAGGACGGCCTCTTCCTGGCGATGGAGTTCATCGCCGGGCAGAACCTGAACCAGATAACGAGCGCGTGCCTGCGCCACCATCGCCCGGTGCCGCTGGGCTTCACGCTGTCGGTGGCGCGCGACGTCTGCATGGCGCTGCACTACGCGCACACCTTCACCGCGCCCTCGGGCGAGCCCAGCCCCGTCATCCACCGCGACGTCGCCCAGAAGAACATCATGGTGACGTACGACGGCATGGTGAAGCTGCTCGACTTCGGCATCGCCAAGGCGAAGAACAGCCTGGAGCGCACGCACGCGGGCACGGTGAAGGGCACCACCGGCTACATGTCCCCGGAGCAGGTGCGCGGCGAGAAGCTGGATGGGCGCAGCGACCTGTTCTCCGTGGGGGTGATGCTGCACGAGATGCTCACCGGCGCGCGCCTGTTCGCGGGCAGGACGGAGCGCGACGAGATGATGAAGATCCTCGAGGCGCCCATCCCCTGGCCCTCACACGTCACGCCGCACGTGTCGGAGCAGATCTCCAAGGTGGTGATGCAGGCGCTGGAGCGCAGCCGTGAGAAGCGCTTCGCCAACGGGCGGGACATGGCGCGGGCGCTGGAGGCGGCGGCGGGGACGCTGATGCAGGACGCGGAGCACCGCGCCACCCTGATGAAGGAGATGTTCGCGGAGCGGATGGCGGCCACGCGCGCGCTGCTGGAGAGCGTGGACGGCACGGCCAGCTCGCTCATGGTGGACTCCGCGAAGCGCGCCCTGCGCGGGGATGACGGGCCGTACCTGCCGGTGCGCGAGGAGATGGCCACGCCCCGGTCGGGCAACACGCCGATGAAGGGCGGCAAGAAGCCCTCGCGCAAGGTGTCGACGGTGAAGACCGAGGCGCCGTTGCCGCCGCTGGACGGTGACGAGCTCACGCCCGCGCAGAAGCTCCGGTCCAATGTGCTCTGGGGGCTGGTGCTGCTGAGCATCCTCGGCGGAGGCATCTATGGCGCGGTGAAGCTGAGCCGCGCGCTGGATGACTCGGCGACGATGGTGCCCGTGCGGGAGGAGGAGCCGCAGGACGCCAGGCTGCGTCCCATCCAGCCGGGGGGCATGGCGGGGAATCTGGGACCGGGGCCCGATGAACCTGTTCCGGGCGCGAAGCCGGAGCCCGCGCCGAAGAACGTCGCCGCGCCGGGGGAGTCGCCGGACGAGGGCTCGAAGCCGGAGCGCACCAGGCCCTCGCGAGCCACGGGCAAGCTGACCTTCAACATCACGGGGCAGTCGGCGCCCGTGTATCTGGGAGGCAAGAAGCTCGGCGTGACGCCGCTCTTGGGGGTCTCCGTGCCGGTGGGCAAGCACACGCTGAGAATCGTCGACCCCCAGGGCAAGTCGCGCTCCCTGCCCGTGGTCATCAGCGCCGGGGAGACGACGGTGAGCAAATTCGAGAGCTGGCAGGACCTGCCCTGAGGGGTGTGAATCCGCTGCGATGACGAGGGGGCCTGTTATCTTCGCGCCCCCTCATCCTTCCTTTCGAGACCCATGGCCCCGCTCACCCTTGGCTTCCTGATGGACCCCCTCGAGACGGTGAGGGTGGACCACGACTCCACCTTCGCGCTGATGCTGGAGGCGCAGAAGCGGGGCCACCGGGTGGTCTACTTCGAGCAAGGGTGGCTGCGCTTCAACGGTCGGGTGGCGGAGGCGCGCATGCGCCACGTCACGGTGCGCCGGGAGCTGGGACGGCACTTCGACGTGCTGGACGAGGCGCCGCGCGAGCTGTCGACGGTGGACGTGTTGTTCCTGCGCAAGGACCCGCCGGTGGACGCGGAGTTCCTGCACGCCACGCAGCTGGTGGAGCTGTGTGGGGACCGCCCGCCCGTCTACATCAACGACCCGGCGGGCATCCGCGACGCGAACGAGAAGCTCTTCAGTCTGCGCTACCCGGACCTGATGCCGGACACGCGAATCACGAGGGAGCTGCCGGTGCTCCTGGACTTCATCGCGAGGAACGCGCAGGGCACCATCCTCAAGCCGGTGGATGGCTTCGGTGGCAAGGGCATCCTCTTCCTCGCGCCGGGGGACCGCAACGCGCGCTCCGCCGCGGAGCTGCTCACCAGCGGAGGCCGCGAGGCCGTCGTCGCGCAGGCGTACATCCCGGAGAGCCGACAGGGCGACAAGCGCATCATCCTGGTGGACGGTGAGCCCGTGGGCGGCGTGCTGCGCGTGCCGTCCGGGGATGACCACCGAGGGAACATGGCCGCCGGGGGGACGCCCCACAAGGCGGTGCTGTCGGCGCGCGATTTGGAGATCTGCGAGCGGCTCAAGCCGGAGCTGCGCAAGCGCGGGCTCCTGCTCGTGGGCATCGACGTGCTCGGCGACTACCTCACCGAGGTGAACGTGACGAGCCCCACGGGCCTGGTGGAGGCGAACCACCTGGACGACGTGTGCATCGAGGCCCGCGTCCTCGACGTGGCCGAGCGACTGGCGGCACGGCGCCCGAAGGCCTGAGGTCCGGGCGCGGTGTGCTGGGCCGGGGCTCGTGGTGGATGCCCCGGCCCTGTCCGCGCCATCGTTCGGGAGGGCGGGGCGCGTGCCTCCGTGGGACGTGCGGAGAGCCTCATGCCGGGCGCGGGTTACGGGTGTGACGGGATGACAGCAGCCCACCGGGGCGGGCTCCTGCGACCCCGCCCTGTCCATCGCGGATGGCCCCGGCCCTGAATCGACGTTGGTGAGGTCGTCTTCTTCGCGGGTGACCGCTGACGTCGGGAGAACAATCCGTCGACGGGCCCGTCCGGACCGATTCTCCGAGTGAAGGTGAGCTGAAGGACGGTTCAGGTTCCCGGGGCCCGACGCGGTGCGCTGAAATGAACCCTGGTTCAGGTTTCAGGGCCTGGGCGACGCGGCGCGCCTTGAATCAGGGTTGTGCGGGGGAGTCACGTTGCCGCTCGCGGCCGTCATCCCCCTTCCCCTCGACGGCCCGGGAGGCACCATGTCGTCGTGGCGTTCTCGACTCTCCTCGACGTGTTTCACCTTCACCGTGGCGCTGGGCCTGGGCGCGCTCGGCTGTGGCGGAACCGAGGTCGGCCTCTCGGGTGACTCGGTGCTCGAAAGTTCCGAGCAGGCGCTCACCCAGGTGACGGGCTTCGGTAGCAACCCGGGCAACCTGCTGATGTTCCGGCACGTGCCCTCGGACATGCCGGCCAACGCGCCGCTGGTGGTGGTGCTCCACGGCTGCACGCAGAACGCGACGGGCATGGAGCTGGGCGGCTGGACGGCGGCGGCCAACGTCTACAAGTTCTACGCGGTGTATCCGCAGCAGCAGAGCGCCAACAGCGGGACCAGCTGCTTCAACTGGTACGAAATCGGAGACACCACGCGCGAGGCGGGCGAGGCGCTGTCCATCAAGCAGATGGTGGACGCGATGAAGACCACCTACTCCATCGACGCGTCGCGGGTGTACGTGACGGGCTTCTCCGCGGGCGGCTACATGGCGTCCTCGCTGCTCGCCGTCTACCCGGATGTCTTCAGCGCCGGCGCCATCAACGCGGGCGGACCCCACCGCTGCTCCACGTCGGTGAACGCGGCCTTCACGTGCATGAGCGGCCTGGACAAGACGCCCGCGGCCTGGGGGGACCTGGCGCGCGGTGGCTACCCGAGCTACGCGGGCCCGCGGCCTCCGGTGTCCATCTGGTACGGCACCAGTGACTTCACGGTGCGGCCGATGAACGGCACCGAGGCGATGGAGCAGTGGACGAACGTGCACGGCATCGACCAGACGCCGGACACCACGGAGACGGTGGGCGGCTTTCCCCACAAGGTCTATCGCGACGGCGCGGGTCGGGCCCTGGTGGAGACGTGGGAGCTCACCGGCATGGGGCACGCGGTGGCGTTCGACGCGCAGTTCAACTTCCCGGGCAGCACCACGGCCTGCGGCTCGGTGGGCGCGTACGTGACGGATGTGAACCTGTGCTCCGTGTACCACCAGGCGAAGTTCTTCGGCCTCACGGGGGGCGGCGGCGAGCCGGGCGGTGACACCACGCCTCCCACGGTGGATGTGACGTCTCCGGCGAGGGGTGCCACAGTGAGCGGCACGGTGACGGTGAAGGTGAGCGCCACGGACGCGGTGGGCGTGGCCCGCGTGGAGCTGCTGGTGGACGGCGCTCCGGTGGCGACGGACACGGTGGCGCCGTACGAGCTTGCGTGGGACAGCCGGACGGTGGCGAACGGCGCGCACACGCTGGGGGCCCGGGCCTATGACGCCGCGGGGAATGCGGCGACGGACAACGACACGAGCGTCACGGTGGACAACGCCGGCGTGCCTCCCGCGCCCGTCACCGTGAGCTTCACGAGCATCGCGGCGGAGGACGGCTACCTGAAGGCGAACGCGGATGGCAGCGGCGCGGTGCTCGGGACGCTGACGAACCTGGCGCTCGGGCGTGGGACGGATGGGAAGTACAACCGCTCCTTCCTCTCGTTCGACACGTCGGCGCTTCCGGACGGGGCCACGGTGACGCGGGCGTTCCTCACGGTGAGCTACTCGTCGGGCTCGGGGGACCCCTGGTCCACGCCGGCGGGGAACACGTTGGTCATCGACGTGAAGTCCGGCACGTTCAACGCAGCGTCCACGGAAGGCGCGGACTGGGCGGCGGCGGCGGACGCGAGCGCGGTGGCGAGCATCGAGCGTTTCACCAGTGGAGCGCGGGCCTCGGCGGACTTCAGCGGGGCGGGCCTGGGGGCCATCAACGTGGCGGGCAGGACGCAGCTGCGGCTGCGCTTCAGCCAGGAGCAGACGGCGACGCAGTACTTGTTCGTGCGGGACTCGGCGAACGCGGTGCTGACCGTCGTGTACACACCGTGACGTGAGGCGGTCCCCGGGGTGGACGCCTGTTCGACGAGGATGCGAGCATGGCGTTCCCCCGTGACTGACTCCGCCTCACAGCCCGGCCCGGACGAGACGCTCGACTCCATCGGCACCTCGGGCGTGCGCGTCTTCCAGCGACGGGATGGGTATCGGTTCACGCTGGACGCGGTGCTGCTCGCGGCCTTCGCGGCCACGGAGTCCCCGCAGGGCTCGGGGCGGATATTGGAGCTGGGTGCGGGCAGCGGCGTGGTGTCGCTGCTGCTCGTGAAGCAGTTCGGGCTGGGGCCCGTGGATGCGCTGGAGGTGCAGCCCGCGGTGCATGCGCGGCTGACGCGGGCCGTGGCGCTCAATGACTGTGAGTCCCGGGTGCGGCCTGTGCTCGGGGATTTGCGGCGCATCCGTGAGCAGGTGACGGGTGGAGGGTATGTGCAGGTCGTGTCGAACCCGCCGTTCCGGGTGGCGGATGCGGGGGTGCGCAGTCCGGATGACGAGCGCGCCATCTCCAAGTCAGAGGTGGCGTGTGATGCCCGGGACGTGGTCGCGGCGGCGCGGTATGCGTTGGCTCCTGGGGGACTGGTGAGCCTGGTGTATCCGGCGGCGCGAGCGGCGGAGGTGCTCGGGTTGCTGGCGCAGTCGAAGCTGCATCCGCGCGTGTTGCGCTTCGTGCACTCGAGGGTGGAGGCACCGGCCACGCGCTTCCTGGTGCAGGCCGTGCGAGACAGGGACCGGGGCCTCACCGTGCGTCCGCCACTCGTGGTCCACGGAGAGGGACCCGGGGGTTACTCGGCGGAGGTGGCCGCGCTCATGGATCCGCCGCTCTCGGAGCAGGCGTAGCTCCACCTGGTGGCCGAGGCTGTGATTCCGAGACCGACGGTGCGATGGCACGTCGGACCGCCCTGCTATTGCGTCGCGAGTCTCGCGACGTCATGTGCACGGGGGCTGGATGAGCGCGCATCGCTTCATCGTGTGGCTGTTGGCACTGACCCTGGTGGGTTGTTCGAGCACGCGGGTCGTCCGACTGGACTCAGGCGAGGGCGCGCCAGAGGTCCACGTGCCCTTCGAGGACAAGGACGCGGGGCCGGTGGAGTTGGACGACGATGAGTTCGAAGAGGCCCTGGTGGTGCTCGCTCGGGACGTGAGGCCCTTCGAGCATCCGTTGAGAGAGGCCCGCGAGCGCTTCGGCGTGCCGGAGCGAAGTGGCGTGTACGAATACCAGCCGCAGAGCCTCAAGCTCATCCCGCGCGGGGACGGGGACGTCGGAGGACTCCGGTTGCTGGAGACGTACGCCGATGACGCGCTGACACGGGACTACGGGCGCTGGTGCGAGCGCAAGTCGCAGCCTGGAGACTGTCTGCGCCTGCTGGAAGAGGGACCGTTGCTGGGGAGTGACGGCCGGTACTCGTTGGCGCTGGCCATCGCGATGGACGCGGTGTGGGAGGAGACCGCGGAGGCGCTGGAGGATGCGACGGACCCCCAGGCGTTGCTGGCGACAGTGACGGCGTCCGTGAGCATGTACTTGCTCTTGTGGGCGCTGCCCGAGCCCGTGTCCAAGGGGCTGGCGGCGCTGCTGACGGCGACAGCGATTGCGTACCTGGGCGTGGACACGGTGTGGCGGGTGCTGGATGGCTGGGTGGTGCTGGTGCGCGCGGCGGACCGGGCGCGGAGCTTCGAGGAGCTCAGCGCGGCGGGAGAGGCGTACGGCGAGGTGCTCGGAGAGAACTCGGCGCGAGTCTTCATGATGCTCGCGACGGCGGCGATTGGGAGCACGGCGGGGTTGGCGGCGAAGGCGTCAGGGCTGCCGGGCTCGGCGCAGGCGGCGGTCGCGGTGGAGGCGCAGGCGGGCTATCGGTACATGGCGGTGGGCAGCGTGCGCTCGGTGGCGATGTCGGCCGAGGGCTTCACGGTGGTGCTGGCGCCTCACGCGGTCGCCATGGCGTCCTCGGAGTCGAGGAGCGGGCGCACCGAGAAGCATCACCTCGCGACGAACAAGAACAGCAAGTCCGCTGCTCGTGGAGGCCCATGGACCCCGAGGTTCAGGGACATCTTCAAGAAGGCGGGGATGGAGTTGAAGGACCCCGAGAACATCGTGCGTGTCGAGGGGCACAAAGGGCCTCACCCGGAGGAGTACCACATGGCCGTCCACGAAAGACTCCGGGATGCGACGCGCAGGTGCCGCACCGTGGTGGCCTGTCGTGAGTCACTCACCGCTACACTCAAGGAGCTGGCGAGCGAGGTCTCGACCCAGGGAACGAAACTCCACAGGCTCGTGACGGAGGGGAAGTGAGGTAGACAGCCTTCACCATGCCACGGGTGCGCTACTTCAGGCTGAACGAGGACGTCCGAGCTGGGTACTGGTACCTGGGAGATCCCCAGGACGCGCAGGGTCATGAGATCGAGGACCCTTATGTCTTCACGGCGGGACAGCCTGTCCGAGTCGAGGGTCGTCTCTCGATGCCAATCAACGAGCCAGGCAAGGCGTTGGATTTCTGCATCGCGGGCACAGGTGCGGTGCCCGTCGTCCATATCAAGATGGCTTCGCTCTTCGCGGAGTTGGCTCCGGACGACGTGCAACTCATCCCAGTCGACATCCAGGGGAAGCCGGACCAGTACCTCATCCTGGTTGTCACGAAGCGCTTTCGCTGTATCGACGACGAAGCGTCCGAAGAGGTGCGTTACTGGCTGCCCGAACATGGCCAGCCAGACCGTGTGGGTGACTACAAATCCGTGATGGGGCTTCGCATCGACCCCTCCAAGGTGGGCGATGCCAAGATCTTCCGCACGGAAGGTTGGGACATCGCCCTCATCGTCTCAGAGGACATCAAGGAGTCCCTGGAGCGGCTGAAGCCCACGGGCGCGAAGTTCACTCCCGTGTGACGGAGCGGTCGAAGGCCCGGTCGTCCACCGAGGGAGGTGCGCCGGCGCACGGGTGCCGGGGGCATGGAGCGTTCCCAACGTACTCAGGTTTCCCGGACGGGCCCGTGGCCCCCCGAGCAAGGAGAACAGGGAATGAACTCCGTGACGCTGACCGAGCAACCGGACCTCCTCAAGGCGGCGGCCTTGCTGCCTCCTCGACTGTCATTGGGCTCGACCATGGTGGTGCATGGCATCGCCAAGCTGCGCAAGGAGGGCACCGAGCAGCACGCGGGCTTCTTCGAACAGCTCGGCCTCAAGCCGGCCAGGCCCCTGGTGCTGGCCACGGGCGTGACCGAAGTCCTCGCGGGCGTGGGCGCCATCCTGGGCATCGCGACCCGACCCGCGGCGGTGGCCGTGCTCGTCACCCAGGCGTTCGCCATCGCGAAGGTCCATGGCTCCAAGGGCTTCGACAACACCAAGGGCGGCTTCGAGTTCAACCTCGCCCTGTGCGCCATCGCCCTCGGGTTGCTCCTGCGGGGTCCAGGTCGGCTGTCCGTGCACAGCGCCGTGGAGTCGAAGGTGAAGCGAAAGGAGCTCCGGCGATTCAAGCTGCTGCCACGTCAGCGCCGGGGCTCCAGGCTCCTGGACCTGCTGGGTTAGGCGTGGGCGGGTGGGTCGGCGGGGCTGCCCGCCTGCCCGCTGAAGTCACAGGCACACGGGGGCTGTCCCTGGAGGGCCCCAAGGCTCGTAAGATGCCCGAGCCATGCTCCCGTCCGCTTTCGTCCTGCTCGCGCTCGCCACCTCATCGGGCCCCTCCTCGGAGCTCGTGCCCGACGTCGCCCACAAGTTCTCCACAACGCCCATGGGCCGGAGCGCCGAGCTGTTGTCCTCGGCCGGCTCACGGTCCGTGCGCAGCGCGTGGGAGGTGGAGGCGCTCGCCAACGCCGCTCAGCGCGCCGGTGAGGAGTCAGCGCGCGCGGTGGTGAGGGGCATGGCCGTGGGCGCCAGGATGGCGAGCCCGGGACCGAGCGCGTCCTCCGCCGTGATGAGCGTGGGAGCGCATGCGGTGCGCTCCGGACTGAGCGCGTCGAGCGTGGCCGACGTGATGAGCGCGGGAGCACGCTCGGTCATGGTCTCGACGACCTCGCGAGCTCCGGTGGCCCTGGCTTCCTCGACCCCCTCGTCGACCGATTCCACGGTGCAGCCCGCTGCGGCGGGAGGTCTCTCGGACATCGGGAACGCGGCCGCGCGAGCCGGTGCCGGTGCGCTCCAGGCCGCGGTCCTGGCCTTGAGCTCGGGTGACTCGTTCGCCCCGAACCCCGAGGCCGCCGAGCTGCACTACGCCCGTGGCCTCGAGGCCCTCCAGCAGAAGAACACCCCCGTCGCCATCCAGGAGCTGTCCTCGTGCGTGAAGGCCCTGCCCACGCGCGTGGACTGCCGCTGGGAGCTGGGCTGGGCCTACTCGGTGGAAGGCCGCTGGGCGGACTCGCTCACGCAGTGGACCGAGGTCCAGAAGCTCGCGCCCGAGCACCCGGACCTCGAGACCGCGCTGGCCCAGGCCCGAGGGCAGGCCGCGCTCCAGGCGAAGCTCAACCAGTCACCCGCCGCCAGCAACCGCCCTCCCCCGCCGCTCGATGCCAAGGTCCGCATCCGCGCCGTGGGCGACATGATGCTCGGCACCACCGTCCCCGAGGGAAACCTGCCACCGGATGGCGCCAGCAGCGTGATTGCCGGTGTGCGCTCGCTGATGGAGGACGCGGACGTCACCTTCGCGAACGTCGAGGGCCCGCTGTGCGACAACGGCTCGACGAAGAAGTGCCGCTCGTCCAGGAACTGCTACGCGTTCCGTTCGCCCACGGCCTACGGCCAGGTGTTCAAGGACGCGGGCGTGGACCTCGCGTCCACGGCGAACAACCACTCGGGTGACTTCGGCGAGCTGTGCCGTCGCGAGACGGAGGCCACGCTCGATGCGCTCGGCATCGCGTGGAGCGGGCCGCCGGGCTCGGTGGCGACGGTGGAGCGCAACGGGCTGCGCATCGGCATGGTGGCGTTCCACACGTCGCCCTCGTGCAACCACCTCAACAACACGGAGACCGCCACGGCGCTGGTGCGCGCGGCGGCCGTCGAGCACGACATCGTCATCGTCTCCTTCCACGGTGGCGCGGAGGGTGGCAAGGCGCTGCATGTCCCGCAGGGCCGTGAGATGTTCTTCGGCGAGGACCGAGGTGACTTGAGGCTCTTCACGCACGCGATGGTGGACGCGGGTGCGCACGTGGTCATCGGCCACGGTCCCCACGTCGTGCGCGGCATGGAGTTCTACAAGGGCCGCCTCATCGCGTACTCGCTGGGGAACTTCGCGACCTATGGGCGGTTCAACCTGAAGGGTCCGCAGGGGCTCGGCATGGTGCTCGAGGTGGAACTGGACCGCGAGGGTGCCTTCACCGGCGGTCGCGTGCTGGCCACGAAGCAGGTGGACAAGGGCATCGCGGTCCCCGACGAGAAGGGTGCCGTCATCAAGCTGCTGAGGGATTTGTCCGCCGAGGACTTCCCCGGCTCGGCGGCGCGCATCTCCGAGGACGGCACCATCCTCCCGAGCGGGAAGGGTCCCGTCTCCGCGCGCTCCGCTCCCGTGCGTCGCTGAGCGCGTTCCAGGTCGTGTCGCGAGGCCGAGCCCTTCGGAGGCTCGGCGCCGTCCTCCGCCGCGACGAGTCGCGCGTTGCTCCGCGTGCCGACCGCGGGTGGTGGAGGCCCGGCACCGTGTCACGACGAACGTCCCGCTTTGCTCGATGAATGGAGCGCATGGGCGGCACGAGGCCTCGTCATCCTCGCAACGTGCAATCCGTGTGACTCGTTGCTCCTCATCGAAGCCACGGTGTCACTGCGCGCCCGTCTCCGCACGCGAGCCCCGCTGTCCCGACAGGCGCGCACTCTCGCGCACGCGGAAACTCACGGAGCTTCCTCGAAAAACACTGAGTGAACCCGTACACAGGCACTGTGCCGCCCGCGCCGCGCGCGAACTGTGTGTCACGAAGACGCGGCGAGCGTCGTCGGTGGTTTCGTCATCCACCGCACGCTGAAGCCTGGCTGCTGGCCCCTCTGCCACCCGCGTGATTGCGGCCCCAATGATGACGCGGCTCGCGAGAGCGCGTCGTCGGCGCGTGCGGTACAAGGAACTCGCCGTGCGCGCACTTCGACTGCCCCATCTCTCCTCGCTTCGCGCCTTCGAGCACCCCGGCTATCTCGCGGTCTGGCTGGGCGCCCTCATCTCCAACATCGGCACCTGGATGGAGACGGTGGCGATGGGCGTGTACGTCACGCAGGAGACGGGCCGCGCCGAGTGGACCGGCGGCATCGTCGCCCTCGCCTTCCTGCCCTCCGTCATCCTGTCGCCGCTCGGCGGCGCGCTCGCGGACCGCTTCGACCGCCGCGTCTACGTGGCGCTGGGCATCGCCGTGCAACTGGTGCTGGCCGCGGTGCTCACCGTGCTCGCCTTCATCGGCGAGCTCACCGTGCCCATCGTCGGTGTCGTCACGCTGCTCAACGGCTGCGCGAGCACGCTGACGAACCCGGCCTTCTCCGCGATGCTCGCGGAGCTCGTCCCGCCCCGTGATTTGCACAGCGCCATGAGCCTCAACTCGGCGCAGTACAACCTGGGGCGCATCGTGGGCCCGCTGCTCGCGGCGCTGGTGCTCCAGATGGGCGGCGCGTCGTGGGCGCTGCTCATCAACACGCTGTCCTTCGTCGCGAGCCTCATCGCCCTGTCCCGCGTGACGCTGCCCTCGCGCGACACGCCGCGCACGAAGGAGAGCCTGTGGGCCGGCATCACCCGAGGCGTCTCCGTCGCCCGCGCGGACGAGGACATCTCCCGCGTGCTCTGGGGCACGCTGTTCGTGGCCGCGCTCGTGGCGCCGTTCATCGGCCTGGTGCCCGTCTTCGCCATCAACGTCTTCGGCCAGGGCGCCGCCGCGACGTCGCTGCTCGTCGCCTGCCAGGGCGCGGGCGCGGTGGTGGCCGCCGTCGTCGTGGGCACGCTCGCGGATGCGCTGGGCCACCGCAAGCTCCTGGGCTTCGCCGCCATGTCCATCGGCGTGGTGTCCGCGGTGTACTGGATGTCGCCCACGCTCACCGTGGCCGCGGCCGTCATCTTCCTGCTCGGCGCCAACTACCTCACGCTGATGAGCGGCCTGCACGCCTTCGCCACCTCGCGAGTGCCCCGCGACATGCAGGCGCGCGTCAGCAGCCTCTACAGCATGGTGCTCGGCGGAGGGTACGCCGCGGGCGTCTGGGCCCTGGGCGCGCTCGCGGACCGCGTGGGCGTGCGCTTCGTCACCGTCACCGCCAGCGTCATCTTCCTGGCCCTGGTGCTGACGCTGCGCCTGCTCAGCCCGCGCAGCTTCGACGACTCGCGCGCCTGAGCCCCCGCACCCCGGGTGCCCGCCCGCTCCACGATGAGGCCGTGCCCGGGGTCCACCTCTGGACATGAATGGCGGTTCAGGTGCCGAAGGGCCTGCGTCCTGGCGACGCGCGCGCTACACACGGACGCTGACGACCCCCTCCCGAGGAGCGCATGCCCATCCGTCCATCCGTCCTGGCCCTGTCCGCCCTGCTCTGGGTGGCCCCTCCCGCCCTCGCCCAGTCCAAGGCCCCCGTCGAGCCGCTCGGCACCGCGCTGGAGGGCCTGCCCTCCGCGTTCCCCGTGCAGTACCTGTCCACCCAGGTGGAAGGTCAGGACGTCCGCCTCGCCTACCTGGACGTGAAGCCCACCGCGCGCGCCAACCACCGCACCGTGGTGCTCCTGCACGGCAAGAACTTCTTCGGCGCCTACTGGGAGCCGACGATTCGCGCGCTCACCGCCGCGGGCTTCCGCGTCGTCGCCCCGGACCAGCTCGGCTTCGGCCGCTCGTCCAAGCCCGACGTCCACTACAGCTTCCACACGCTCGCGTCGCTCACGAAGCAGGTGCTCGACTCGCTCGGCATCAAGCAGGCCGTCATCCTCGGCCACTCCATGGGCGGCATGCTCGCCACCCGCTTCGCCCTCATGTACCCGCAGGCCACCGAGCGCCTCATCCTCGAGAACCCCATCGGCCTCGAGGACTACCGCGAGAAGGCCCCCTGGCAGCCCACCGAGGCCTATTACAAGGAGCAGCTCGCGGTGACGGAGGAGTCCACCCGCAAGTACCACCACACGTACTACGTGAAGTGGAAGCCCGAGTACGACGTCTGGGTCCAGGTCCTCTACCGCCAGACGCTCGGCGGTGACTACCCGCGCCTGGCCCAGGTCGCCGCCCGGACGTCGCAGATGATCTACGAGCAGCCCGTCGTCCACGAGTTCCCGTGGGTCAAGCCGCGCGCCCTCGTCGTCATCGGCCAGGAGGACCGCACCTTCATCGGCCGAGGCAAGGTGCCCGCCGACGTCGCCGCGACGATGGGCCAGTACCCCCAGCTCGGGAAGAAGACCGCCCAGGCCATCCCCCAGGCCACCCTCGTGGAGCTGCCCGGCGTGGGCCACATCCCCCACATCGAGGCCCCCGAGAAGTTCCACGCCGCCGTGCTCGACTTCCTCGCGAAGTAGCCCCTGTGGGCAACTTGGGGACGCGGGACACACTCCCCGCATGAGCGCACCCTCCTCGGGTTCACGGGTTAAAGTCCGTGAATCCGGGGCTCACGGCCCTGACGCATCTCGAGGGGGCGTGGATGAAGAAGCTGCTCGGGCCGATGCTGTACACGACCACCCAGCCGTCGCAGGACCAGTGGTCGTTCTTCGTGAACCTGTACCTGTCGGCGGACGCGGTGGACGCGGCAAAGCTCCCCCGGCTGCGCCTGCGCGCCTCGGACGGCACGGTGCTGCCGGACACCGTCGTGGCCCCTCCCCGGCGGGTGGCGGACTTCTCCGCGCTGGAGGGCCGGGCGGCGGGCCTGCTGTGGCGCTGGGAGGTGACGCTCGCGCGTGAGGACAAGGCCCGGCGGGTGACGTACCGCTTCGAGCCGGTGGACGCGGGCGAGGCGCTGGAGGAGGTGGACTTCTCCGCGCCGCACCAGCCGCCCCGGCCGTGGAACCAGGACTCGCTGGGGACGGTGGTGGTGCCCGCGAGGGGCGCGCTGCCCAAGGCGGCCTTCTTCTCCTGCAACGGCGCGAGCGACGCGAAGACGTGGAGCTCGGTGATGCGGATGAAGCGGCCCTTCGGCTGCTGGATGGACATGCTCGCCCAGCACGAGGAGCCCACGGAGGGCGGCTTCGAGCTGCTGCTGGGTGGCGGCGACCAGGTGTACGCGGACTCGCTGCTGGACCATGAGCCGCTCTTGGAGTTCCGCAAGCGCGAGCTGGAGCAGAAGCTCAACCGCGACTTCGGTCCGCCCAAGGGCTTCCACGAGCAGATGCTCGCGCGCTACGTGGAGCTGTACTGCGAGCGGTGGGGAGGCTCGGCGGGCATCGCCCCCATGCTGGCGCGGGTGCCGGGCCTCTTCACGTGGGATGACCACGACATCTTCGACGGCTGGGGCTCGCACGAGTCCCTGCAGTCCTGCGAGTGGTTCGAGTCCATCTACAGCGCCGCCGCGCTCGCGTTCGAGGCGTTCCAGCTGGGCGCGCTGCGAGGCTCCGAGAAGCCGACGCGTCGCAGGCCCTGCGAGGGGCACTATCTGCAGTCCGTGCGCTTCGCGGGCGCCGAGTGCGACGTGGACGTGCTCGCGTTGGACCTGCGCAGCGGGCGCACGTACCGGCGGCAGACGAACGGGAAGATGGCGCACGAGGTGATGAGCCCGGAGCAGTGGCACACGCTGGATGCGTGGCGCCAGGAGCACGCGAGGCGGGGCGCGAACAAGCCCCGGCACGTGCTGGTGCTGTCGTCGGTGCCGCTGGTGCACCTGCGCTTCGGGCCCTCGGTGGAGACGATGGGCGGGGACACCGAGATGCACGACGACATGCTGGACCAGTGGGAGTCGGTGGCGCACCGGGGCGAGCGCATCCGGTTGATGGTGGACCTGCTCCAGCTGGCGAAGGCGTCGTGCTGCGCGGTGACGGTGGTGTCCGGGGACGTGCACGTGGGGGCGCGAGGGCTCATCCGCTCGCGCAACCCGGAGCACGTGCCGGCGGGGCTCGCGGAGGCGGCCATCGAGCAGGTGACGTCGTCGGGCATCGTCCACCCGCCGCCGAGCATGCTCCAGTTCATGGGCATGCGGATGCTGGCCGAGGAGTCCGTGGATGATTTGCCCTCGTACATGCAGACGGAGATGCTGCCGGTGGGCAAGAGCCGCTACCTGCGCGAGCGCAACTGGCTGTCGTTGAGGGTGGAGCCCGCGCGCTCGAAGACGTCGCGTCCCAAGCTGTGGCTGCGCTGGGAGGCCGAGCACACCACGCTGTCCATGCAGGTGGTGGTGGAGCCTCCGCCGCTCGCTTTGATGACGGGGACGTGAAGCGCCGGCCCGTCCACCGGGCATGCGGCCGGGCCCCGCTGTCGTTGGCCGGAGCTTGGTGTGTGCCCGGGTCGCTCCGACATTGAGCCCATGGGGAGTGGGCGCGGGGATGCACCTCGCGCCCTTCGCGCGAGGAGCGCCACATGGGCACCGACAACAAGAAGAACGACCCCTCGAAGGGTGGCAAGGCCTCGGGACATCGGCCCACCTTCGCGAAGGACCGCGTGGAGCGCGGTCTGGAGGCGGATGACACCCGGCCGCTCTACGCGGCGGACTCCATCCACAGCACCCAGGAGGCGAAGTTCGCGCTCGACAGTGACGCGCCCGTGGGCGGCGACGTGCCCGACATCCGCAGCCCCATCGACGAGGCGGACGAGCTGGAGCGCGAGCGGCGCGGTCGTGAGCGCTCGCTGGAGCGACAAATCGAGGAGGGCGACTGACGCGGCGTCAGCGCCTCTTCGCCCGAGGTTCGCGGAGGCGTCGCGCGGCGCTGACGAGACAGGCTCGACTGTGAAGCGCGCCGTGCGGGACGGTCGCTCACGCGAGCGAGGCCGCATCGCGTGGGCCGTACTCCGCCCGGAGGACACGCGGGGTGGAGCGAAGCGGCTCTCGAGGACTACGTCCCCGCGAGCTTCACGCCGGGCGGGACGACCGCTCACGCGAGCGAGGCCGCGTCGCGTGAGCCGTACTCCGCCCGGAAGGCCCACCGGGCGGAGCGAAGCGACCTTGGAGACTACGGCCCCGCGCGCGTCACGCCGGGCTGGGTGTCCGGCTCCACGGGCACGAGCTTGCCCAGGTTGAGCGGCGTCACCTGCTCCTGGATGAGGAGCGGGTCACCCACGAGCACGATTTGCAGCGTGGCCGGGTCCAGGTACTTCTCGGCCGCGCGCTGCACGTCCGCGGCGGTGGCGGTGCGCAGCCCCTCCACGGTGCGATTGAACTCGTCCATCGGCCGGCGCTTGCGGAACAGCTGCGACGCGCTGGAGCCCAGGCCCTCCACCGACTCGAAGGCGCCGGGGAAGGCGCGGATGAGGCCCTCGCGCGCGGCCTCCAGCTCCTTCTCGGTGATGGGCCGCGACTTCAGCCCCGTCACCTCACCCATCGCCTCCTTCACCGCGGGCCCCGTCACGTCCGAGCGCACCGACGCATATGACGTGAGCGGTCCCACGCCCAGCCGCGGGTCCAGGCTGGCGCCCGCGCCGTAGCTGTAGCCCTTGTCCTCGCGCAGGTTCATGTTGAGCCGGCTGCCGAAGAAGCCGCCGAACACGGTGGTGGCCAGCTCCAGCGAGAACTCATCCGGGTTGCCCGCGGCGATGGCCGGCCGACCCATGATGACCACCGTCTGGTCCAGGCCCGGCTTGGGCACCACGTTCACCTGCTCGCGGTTCACGAGCTTCGGCGTGGGCGGCGCGGCCGGCAGCGTGGCCTGCGACTTCCAGGTGCCGAAGTGCTTCTTGGCGTAGGCCACCGCCTCGTCCAGCGTGACGTCGCCCGTCATCACCAGCGCCGCGGCGGCCGGGCCGACGTGCTTCTTGTAGAAGCCCTGCACGTCCTCCAGCGACAGCGCCTGCACGGTGTCCGGCATGCCCGCCGCGGAGTGCCCGTACGGGTGCGCGCTGCCGAAGGCGGACGACAGGAAGACAATCTGCCCCAGCGCGGTGGGCTGCCCCAGCCGGCGCACCAGGTCCGCCAGCTGCTGCTTCTTCCTGCGCTCGAAGGCCTTGGGCGCGAAGGTGGGCCGCAGCGTCACGTCCGACAAGAGCCCCAGCGCAGCGTCCACGTTGCGCGTCAGCACGCGCACGCCCACCTGGGCGCCGTCCGCGGCGACATCCTGGAAGGGCGACACGCCCAAATCACCGAAGGCGTTGTCCAGCGCCACGGTGTCGCGGCTGCCCGCGCCCTCCAGCAGCATGCGGTACGTCAGGTCCGCCAGGCCCTGCTTGCCCGCGGGGTCCTGAGCGCTGCCCGCCGCGAAGGTGATGCCCGCGAACACCAGCGGCAGCTCGCGCCGGGTGCTCACCAGCACGGTGAGCCCGTTGTCGAGCGTGGCCTTCTGGAAGCTGGGCAGCACCAGCTCCGGCGGCTTGCCCGGCTCGGGCTTCGTCGCGCGGAAGGCCTCGGCGTCCGCCGGTGCCGTGGGCTGCGTGGCCTGGGGCGGGGTGGCCGGATTCTCGCTGGCGGCGGGCTTCTGCTGGCTGGCGCAGCCGGCGAGGGAGACGGTGACGAGGGTGGTGATGAGGCGGCGCATCAGCGGCGCTCCTTCGGTTCGACGGGTGCCTGCTTCCGGGCGGGCGGCACGGCGTGGAGGATGACGCGTGAATCAGGGCTCAGGGTCTCTTGGGCGAACTGCTTCACCGCCTCCGGCGTCACCGTCTCGTAGCGCGACAAATCCTGCGCCACGTAGCTGGGCTCGCCGACGAAGTGGTTGTAGCTCTGGAGCACGTCCGCCTTGCCGCCGAAGCCGCCGATGGACTGCAGCCCCGCGAGCGTGCGCGTGTCGAAGCGGGTGCGCGCGCGCTGAATCTCCTCGGCGGAGATGCCGTTCTTGCGCACGTCGTCCAGCACCGCGTCCACTTCCTTCTGAATCGTGTCCGTGGACACACCGGGCCGGGCCACCACGTTGAGCGTGAAGACCGACTGCGCGCCCTGGCTCTGCTGCGTCACGTCCACGCTCTGCGCCAGCTGCTTGTCCAGCACGAGCCGGCGGTACAGCCGGCTGGCCTTGCCCGTGCCCAGGGCGGTGGCGAGCACGTCCGCGGTGGCGTCGCCCTGCTCGAAGTACGCGGGCGTCAGCCACTGCATGGAGAGCAGCGGCAGCTGCGCGATGCGCTCCTCGTGACGGATGACCACGGGCTTGGTGAGCTTCACCGACGCGACGGTGGGGCGCGTGGGCTTGGGGTGGCTGGGCAGCGAGCCGAAGTACTTCTCGATGAGGGCCTTCGTCTTCGCCACGTCGAAGTCACCCACGACGGCGAGCGTGGCGTTGGAGGGCGCGTACCACTTGCGGAAGAAGTCCTTCACGTCGTCCAGCGTGGCGGCGTCCAGGTCCTTCATCGAGCCGATGACGTCCCCGTGGTACGGGTGCGGCAGCGGAAAGAGCGCGTGCCACGCGGCCTCGCGGGCCAGGCCATACGGCGCGGCCTCGGTGCCCTGGCGGCGCTCGTTCTTCACCACCTCCTTCTGGGTGGCCAGCTTCTCGGGCGTCATCGCATCGAGCAGGAAGCCCATGCGGTCGCTCTCCAGCCAGAGGGCGGTCTCCAGGTGGTGGGTGGGCACCGTCTCGAAGTAGTTGGTGCGGTCGAAGCTGGTGGTGCCGTTGAGGTCGGTGGCGCCCAGCTGCTCCAGCATGGAGATGTGCACGTCGTCGGCCACGTTGCGCGAGCCCTGGAACATCATGTGCTCGAACAGGTGGGCGAAGCCGGTGCGGCCGGCCTGCTCGTGGTAGGCGCCCACGTGGTACCAGACGTTGACGGAGACGACGGGCAGCTTGCGGTCCACGGACAGGATGACCTCCAGTCCGTTGGGCAGGGTGTATTTCTCGTAGGGGATGGCGAGCGCTTCGCGCCCGGGCTCCAACGGCTTCGCCTCTTGAGGGGATTGGGCGAGCGCCGGGAGCCCGAACAGGACGAGGGCTGCGGCGACGAGGGCCTTCATTCGGGACAAGGTTCCTCCGGGGGCTTTTCGTGCCAGGGAATCACCTCTCGCGCTTAGCACGCGTGCCTCGGGGCGTGGGCAAGGAATGACCGGGGGAATGGGGGGAAGGCCGCAACTGTTGAGGGCCGCGCTCGGGAGGGGCGAGGTGCGGCGTGACTCGTGGCCGCGCTGCCCGGCCCGTCGTGTCACACTGGGGCCATGGTCTCCTCCGTCGGTGTCGTGCCCCGCTGCGCGGTCCATCCCGAGGAGGAAGCGGGGGCGACCTGTCAGCGCTGCGGCGCGTTCACCTGTGACACGTGCGCGACGTGGGTGATGGGCGTGCTGTATTGCGCCACCTGCGCGGCCCGGCCGGAGGTGAACTACCTGGAGGTCTTCCGCCAGGAGCGCTGGGGCCGGCGTGACGCGAATGCGTGGACGGTGGCGGCCGGCACGCTGCTGCTCGTCGGCCTGGCGGCGCTGGCCGTGTACCTGGAGGAGTGGAGGCTGGTGCCGTTGCTGCTCGGCGCCGTGGGCGTGGGTGTGGCGTTCTTCCTGGGGCAGTCGTGGGCGAGGCCGGGCCTGGTGCTCACGCCCGTCGTGGAAGGGCTCTGGGCCACGTCGCTGTATGGCCCGGGAGCGCTGGTGGCCGCGTTCCTGATGTTCATCTCCTCGCTGCAGATCTTCCTCGACACGCGCACCCGGCTCTTCTTCCGCGTGGAGGTGTCCGAGAAGGACCTGCGGCGGCTGTGGAACCTCCAGGTGAACAACCCGCTGGCGCGGCATGCGCTGTCCGCGGGGATTTCGTCGGTGTTCTTCCCGTTGATGGTGCCCGTGGCGTTGGTGCTCGGCTTCCTCGGCCTGCGGGCGGTGGATGCCCAGGCGAGGCCGCCCATCGGACGCAAGGGGCAGGCGCTGGCGGGCATCGCGCTGGGGTTGGGTGCGATTGCGCTGTGGGGGCTGGTGTTGTGGCGACCGGTGACGCAGGCCGTGTTCGGCAGGCTGTTCTCCGACGGGCCCTGAGGAAGCGGGCGCGGCATGCGTCCGGGCCCCGGCATGTCGCCCCGGCGAAGGGCGGAGGTCCCGTGTCTTCCTCTCCGCCGGTGGTCACGGTGAGGAGGAAGGGAGGGCCACGACATGGCGAATGAAACCGAGGGGCAACAGCAGCAGGCGGACGGGCGTGCGAGCGAGGAGCTGCGTGCGAAGCGGCACGAGTCGCGGACATCGCGCACGTATGCGTTCTTCATCCGCGACCTGGAGGCGAGGGCGGGCGTCGACCGGGCGCTCGCCGAGCGGGCGGCGGAGTCGGTGCTCTGTACGCTGGAGCAGCGGCTGATGGGCGGAGAGGTGAAGCACCTGGAGGCGCAGCTTCCCCAGAAGGTCCGGGACATGCTGCAGCGGTGCCCGCGTCACGAGGGCCTGCCTCCTCGCAAGTTCAAGATGCTGGAGTTCGTCCAGATGGTCGCGGACGACCTGGACACCACGCCGAACGAGGCGGAGCGGCTGTGTCGCGCGGTGTTCGTCACGGTGCGCGAGCACATCTCCGAGGGCGAGGCCGACGATGTGATGGGCCAGCTCCCCGCGGACCTGCGCGCGCTGTGGATTCCGGACGTGTGAGGGACTGGGGGTTACTGCTTCGCGAGCAGTGACGAGGCCAGCCGGCGGAGGTCCTCGGAGTCATCGCGCGCGGCCACGTCGCGGAGCAGCTCGGGGGCCAGGGGCTCCACGGTGAGCACCTGGCCCAGCATCCGCACCAACTCGGCGCGGACGCGGGGCTCGGGCTCCGTGCGCAGGCACTGCGCCACCGTGCGCAGATGAGGGCCCAAGACGCGCTGGGAGAGCACCACGGCGGCCTGCTCGCGGACAGCGGCGTCCTTGTCCGTCAGGAGGACCTCGTCCAGCAGGGCCTCCACGCTCGCGCCCTTCATGGCGCCCAGGGCCCGAGTCGCCGCGGCGCGCACCTCGGGCGAGGTGTTCGCGAGCGACTTGCGAGCGTAGCCTTCTCCTCGGGAGGAGCCTGTCTGGGCCAGCACGTGCAGACACTCCCGTGCATCCAATCGACTGGCTTCGCAGCGACGAAGCAATCCATCGACGAGCTCGGCGGCGCGAGCGGGCTCGGTGCGCTCGAGTCCTCGCGCCACGGTGCCGAACGCCCGTCCCACCGCGTCCTTCAACGCGGGCTCCGTCGTCATCCCCACGGCCTGGGCGAGTGCCCGTGCGAGCTCGAGGGAAGGACGCTCCACCCTCCCCGCCGTCGAGGTCAGGTCCCGCGCCAACGCGTGGGTCAGCTCTGGTGAGGGTGGCTCCCGCTTCGCCAGGGCGCGTGCCAGCATCTGAATCAACTTCGACGAGGGTGGCTCCACGCCGCCCGCCGTCATCACCGGTGGAACAGGCCGAGAGGTCTCCGGCGCGGAGAGGACCTCGGCGCTCCACCGCGCGGCATGGAAGTCCTTCAGCGTGCTCTCCGCGCGCTGCTCCGAGCCCAGGTGCGTCATCGCCACCCGCGTCTCCATGCGCACCAGCGGTAGCCCCGTCGCGCCACCCCCGGACTCCACCACGTCCGAGCCCGTCACCTCGCGCACGAGCCCGTCCGCGTCGAGCGTGAAGTCCCAGTGCCCTCGCGGCCTCGGAACGACGAGCCCCGGTCCGTGAGGTCCCGAGGGCGCCCACACGGGCACCGCCGTGCGCAGGTAGCGCCGCTTCGTCTTCACGTACGTGTGGGCGCTGCCTCCGGCGCGGTACTCCGCCTCGAAGTCGCCGGTGGTGTCCTCCTCCTCCGTGGTCCACGCGCGCCCCTCCTCCGCCACGAACTGGGTCGCCGCCACCAGACGCCGCATGAAGCTCCGGGCCCGCGCACCCACCGACGGGTCGAAGTGCACGGCCACCACCCGTCCGCGCTCGTCCTGCGTCACGTACACGGGCCGCTCGAAGCTGGCGCGGAAGTCACGCAGCGCTTCTTCCACGAGCGGCTCCGCGTCCTCCACCCATGTGGGCCTCACCCGCGCCACGAAGAAGTGCTGCCCTCCCTCCATGCCCGCGTAGGCCACGGCGACCTCTCCGCTCCAACCCGAGTGGCGCCAGGTGCGTCCCGCCTCCGCGCCGGGGAGCTGCTCCGCCGTGCGCGTGTCCAGGTCGAAGCGGTAGCGGTGCGTCAGCCCCGCCTTCAGCACCCGCCGCACCCCCTTCACCCCGAACGGGATGACGGGCGGCGTCAGCACGGGGGGCGGCGGGAAGCGCGGTGCGGGCTGGAGGGGTGCGAGCGAGGGCTTCGCGCGAGGAACGTCCCTCGCGGACTCGAGACTCCACAGTCCCACCACCGCCAACAGGGCGAGCAGGGTCAGCAGGCCTTTGAGTCGAGGGGTCACGGCACCTGGGATACGGGCGCGCGGCCCGTTCCTGGTTGTACCGTGGGTATGACGCGGTGGCCGACGGTGGGTGGGCGCTCAGTGCCCGCCGAGCCGCAGCTCCAGCTCCGCCAGCTCGCGCTTCACGGTGGGGTCCGACTCACGCAGGCCCTCCACCTTGCGCACCGCGGAGATGACCGTCGAGTGGTCCTTGCTGAAGCGCGCCGCGATTTCAGGGAAGGAGCTCTTGGTCAGCTTGCGGCTCAGGTACATGGCCACCTGGCGCGCGTGCGCCAGGGCCTTGTGACGGCGGTCCTCCTTCAGCGACTCCACCGTGACTTTGTAGAAGCGGGCCACCTCGCGCTGGATGGCCTCCACGTCCACCACGTGCTGGGCGGGGAGGATGTCGCGGAGGACCTCGGCGGCGAACTCCTCCGTCACCGGCTGGCGCGTCAGGCTGTGCACCGCGGACAGCTTCACCAGCGCGCCCTCGAGCTCGCGCACGTTCTTCTGGATGTGCTTGGCGATGAAGTGCGCGACGGAGTCCGGCAGGTCCAGGTTCTCCGCCACCGCCTTCTTCTGGAGGATGGCCACGCGCGTCTCGTACGTGGGCTCGCGGATGTCCGTCATCAGGCCCATGGTGAAGCGGCTGCGCAGCCGCTCCTCCAGGCCCGGAATCTCCGCGGGCACCGTGTCGCTGGTGAGGATGATGGCCTTGCCCAGCTCGTAGAGCGTGTTGAAGGTGTAGAAGAACTCCTTCTGCGTCTCCTCGCGCTTGCCCAGGAACTGGATGTCGTCGATGAGCAGCACGTCGCACTCCTCCCGGAACTTGCGCCGGAAGTCCGTCATGCGGTGCTCGCGCACGCTCTCCACGTACTCGTTGGTGAACTGCTCGCTGGAGAGGAACACCACGCGCTGCGAGGGGTCCTTCTCCCAGATGTGGTTGCCCACCGCCTGGAGCAGGTGCGTCTTGCCCAGCCCCGTGCCGCCATAGATGTAGAGCGGGTTGTAGTGGTGGCCCGGCTTGTCCGACACCGCCTGCGCCGCCGCCGCCGGCAGCTGGTTGCTGTCCGCCACCACGAAGGTGCTGAACGTGAACCGGCTGTTCAGGCGCGAGGGCCGGCCCACATTGACCTTCACGGTGGGTGTGGGCGGGAACTGGGGGTCGGGGACGAGTCCCTCGACGACTTCATAGGTCACGGAGGACAGGCCGTTGTCCATCCGGGCCAGGTGTCCCTCGAGCAGACCGCGGTAGTGGTCGTCCACCCAGTCGCGGAAGAAGCGGTCGGGGACACCCAGGACCAGGGCGTTGTCGCGGACCTCCAGCGCGCGCACCCGGTCCAACCACTGGAGCGCGTACTGACGGCCCTCCTGACGGACGGCCTCCAGCAACTTGTTCCAGAGAATTCCAGCGCTTGGAAGGGGGGCGGAGGCCTGGGCGAGGGCGTTCAAGTGTGTCTCAACCGTGCAAAGCGGGCGGGACTGCGAGCGTCCGGCGGTGCTAACAGAGGGGTCCAGGTGGATCAAGCTATCGGCCCAAAGTGGCGCCGCTGAAGGATCTTTTCCGGACCTCACGAATCGGCAACGGACGTGCCGGGTCAGGGCTGTTGTGGGGATCCGCTCCCCTCCCCCCAACCGCTGGGGCCCCGCTCTCCCGGGTTGACTGGGAGTACGGAACGCAAAACGCGCAGGAGCCCTGTCGCGAGCCCTCCAAGCGGTGCGCGCGGATCCGCTTCGACGTGGATCGAAAGAAGGCATGCTCGGCCGCTCCATATGGATCCACCCGGGCGGACGGACGCCCCCGGGAGGATTCGGAGGACTGGAATCCGTTCCCTGGATCTGGAAAATGGGGGTGGTCCAGGTGGTCCTTCGTTGACTTGCCCCAAAAATGGGGCTACGGACCCGGCCCTTTCCCTAGTTCAGGTCGCGCCGAAGCCGTAGGAGGCGCCACCCCTCATCAAGGAGTTCGAGCCGTGTCCAAGCGCACGTATCAGCCGTCGAAGCTGCGCCGCAACCGCACCCACGGGTTCCGCAAGCGCAATGGAACCAAGTCCGGCCGCGATGTCCTCAAGCGCCGCCGCGCGAAGGGCCGCAAGCGGCTGGTCGTGTCGGCCGCGAAGAAGTAAGCGAGTCCGCGTGTGAGGGCCGAGGGTGCGACGCCGGGCCGAGAGGGCCCGGCAGACCAGCGCTTCCCCAAGGCCCTTCGCCTGCTCAGCAGGCGTGAGTTCCTCGAGGTGCAGGACGGCGGGCAGAAGCTCCCTTCCGACTGCCTCCTCGCCCTCTACAAGCGCAATGGCCGGGCGTACTCCCGTGTTGGCCTCACCGTGTCGAGCAAGGTGGGAAACGCGGTGGTGCGAGCGCGCCTGAGGCGTGTGCTGCGGGAGCTGTTCCGCAAGCGGCGCACGCAATGGCCCCAGGGCCTGGACGTAGTGTTGGTGGCGCGCTCATCCGCGAAGGAGGCCTCTTTCGTGGCGCTGTCGCGCGCCTTCGACGGTGTCACCCGTAAGCTGCAGCGGCTCCCGCCGGCCGCCGAGCCGAAGCCGAAGGAGCCTCCCCGATGAGCCCGCTCGCCTTCGTCATCTCGCTGCCCATCCGGTTCTACCGGAGGTTCCTGGGGCCGCTGCTCCCGAAGGTGTGCCGCTTCCATCCCTCGTGCTCCACCTACGCCATGGAGGCGCTGGAAAAGCACGGAGGGTTCAAGGGTTCCTGGCTCACCGTGTGGCGCCTGATGCGCTGCCAGCCCTTCCACCCCGGTGGCATCGACCCGGTGCCCTGACGGGGTCTTCACCCCTTGCCGCACCCTCCCCCGCGGGGAGGGACACTTATGAACGATCCGCTCTCGCCCCAGTCGAACGACTCCCAGAAGCGGCTGCTGGTCGCCCTGCTGCTCTCCTTCGCGGTCACCGCCGGATGGATGTTCCTGTTCCCGCCCCCGCCGGCCGCCCCTGGCGCCGATGACGCGGGTGTGGCGGCCGCAGGCACGCAGGACGCTGGCACCCCCGCACAGGCCGCGCAGCCCTCCCCGGGCGATGGCACCCCGCCTCCCCCGGGCGGCACCGTCGCCGAGGCCACCCCGCCGCCGCCCGCCAGGCAGGTGGACTCGCACCGCAAGGAGTCCGTGTACCGGTTCTCCTCCGTGGGCGCGGGCCTGACGTCCGCCGAGCTGCAGGGCGTGAAGATGCGCGAGCAGCACTCGCTGACCCTTGCCCAGGGCTACCAGCAGCTGTTCGGCAAGGAGGTGCCCCCCGCGCCGCAGATGAACCTGGCGCAGCCGGTGCCCAACCAGCCGCTGCCCCTGTCCGTCACCATCGAGGGCCAGAGCCCGCTGGGCGCCGGCGTCCCCTACGCCGTCGACGAGAAGACGGGCGGCGACGTGGAGTCCCTCACCTTCACCGGCCGCCAGGGCCCGTGGGAGGTGGTGAAGGTGCTGCAGTGGCCGAAGGAGGGCTTCGAGCTCACGTACACCGTGCAGGTGAAGAACACGTCCGGTCAGGCGCAGAACGGCGAGCTGCTGGTGCACTACGGCCGCGCCATCGACCCGAACTTCGAGCACGCGCCATCCTTCTTCGGCGGCGTGGGCAACCTGAGCCGCTCCGCGTGCTGGGTGGATGACACGCTCCACAACATGAACCCGGGCGACGACGCGCTCGACGTGGAGAAGAGCAAGGGTCAGATTCACTTCTTCGGCATCAACCAGCAGTACTTCCTGTCCGCGCTCTATCCGCTGGAGGGGCCTCGCCCCGGCCGCTGCATCCTGGCCGCCACGCCCACCGCGCGTCAGGTCTCCGTGGCCTTCCCGCTGAGCGCGGCCGCGGGTGAGACGGTGACGCTGAAGCTCGGCGGCTACCTGGGCCCCAAGGACCCGGACCTGATGGCCGTGGTGCCCGGGCCGGAGCTGCGCAAGGCCGTGGGCCTGGGTGAGGCGACCTTCCACCCGAAGCTCGAGGACACCGTCGACTTCGGCATCTGGGCCGTCATCTGCAAAATCCTGCTCGGCATCATGAAGTTCTTCCACGGCCTCACCGGCAACTGGGGCGTGGCCATCATCCTGCTGACCGTGGTGGTGAAGCTGGTGCTGCTGCCGCTCACCTACCGCTCCATGGTCAGCATGGAAGAGGTGAAGAAGCTCCAGCCGCGCATGGACGAGATTCGCAAGAAGTTCGCGGACAACCGCGAGCAGCAGAACCTCGAAATCATGAAGCTGTACCAGGAGGCGAAGGTGAACCCGCTCGGCGGCTGCCTCCCGCTGCTCATCCAGATGCCGGTCTGGATCGCCCTCTTCACGGCGCTGCGCAACAGCTTCGACCTGTACGGTGAGCCCTTCTTCGGCCCCATCTGGCGGGACCTGACCTACAAGGACCCCACGTACCTGCTGCCCCTGGCGCTGGGCGTGTCGATGATCATCACCCAGAAGATGCAGCCGCAGATGATGGATGCGACCCAGGCGAAAATCATGACCTGGTTCGTGCCCGGCATCTTCACGCTGACGCTGCTGCAGTACCCGGCGGGTCTGTCGCTCTACATCTTCACCAACAACATCTTCTCCATCGCGCAGCAGTACGGGCTGAGGAAGTGGTTGGACCGCAACAAGCCGCAGGCCGGGGGTGGTACGCCGGCGGTGGCGACAGCGGGAGGAAAGCGCAAGTGAGCGAGCAGCCGGTTTCCCAGCAGGCTCCCGTCGCCGGGGGCGCGGATTTGCGCCCCCGCGTGGAGAAGCTCCTCGGTGACATCCTGGGCCTGATGGGCTTCCCGGCCCGCCTGGACATGCAGGACGCGGCGGACGGCAGCCTGTCCGTCGCGCTGCACTTCGAAGCGGGGCCTCCGCCCGGCGTCGAGCAGGGCCGCCGCAGCCAGGTGCTGGATTCGCTCCAGTTCCTGCTCAACAAGATGCTGCACCGCCCGGGCGTCGACCGGCGCTGGGTGGTGCTGGGCTGTGGCGCGCACCCGGAGCCCCGGCAGCGTCGCGAGCCGCAGCAGGCTCAGGCCGCGGCGGAGAAGGCCCCCGCGCAGCAGGCGGCGGCTCCAGCGCCCAAGGCGCAGGCGGCGCAGCCTCCCCCTCCCGCCAAGCAGCGTGGGGCGGACAAGCAGGCTCCGGCGCAGCGTGGGGCGGCGCCCAAGGCGCAGGCGGACGGGGACGAGCGGACGCTGGCGGTCGAAGAGGATGCCGCGCTGCGAGAGGCGGTCCGCAAGCTCGCGGAGAAGTCCGCCAGCCTGGGGCGCTTCTACGCGCTCGCCGCGATGAAGCAGGACGACCGCGCGCGGGTGCTGAAGGCGGTAGAAGGAGTGGTGGGGTTGAAGGTCGCGGCCGAGGGTGAGGGCCGCAACCGCCGAGTGGTGTTCACGCCGGAGAAGCCCGCGCCGCTGCCCAAGCGGAGCCTGCTGCCGGACGATGACGAGGACGACTTCGACGAGTGAGGGCGTGCATGGGCAAGGCGAAGGGTCTCAAGGACAAGCTGTACGGCGCGGCGGTGCTGAAGATGAGCTTCCGCCTGCGCGGCGATGAGGAGTCCCCCGCCTTCCGCTTCGTCTACCCGGGCGTGCTCCGGGACCTGGACATCGAGGACGCGGCCGTGGAGAAGTACATCGAGGAGAACCGCGAGGCCGTCGAGAAGGCCGCCCGTGGCTCCACGCCCCCGATGGGGCCTCGGTAGGTCTGGCTCGAGCGCTGCCGGGGATGCGAGTCCCCGTCAGCGTGCCGAACGGCGCCGGTTTTCCGCTGACATGACGTCCGTCTCCCCCACCATCGTCGCCCTGGCCACCGCGCCCACCGCGGGGGCCGTGGGCATCCTCCGGTTGTCGGGTCCCGCCGCGCTGGAAGTGGGCCGTCGGCTGGCGCCGGGCATCCCCGCGGAGCCGACGCCGCGCCACGCGTACCTCGCGGCCTTCGTGGACGCGGCAGGGCGGGCGCTGGACGAGGGGCTCTTCCTGTACTTCCGCGGGCCGGCGTCGTTCACGGGCGAGGACGTGGTGGAGCTGCAGGCGCATGGGAGTCCGCGTCTGTTGCAGCTGCTGCTGGCGCGCGCGCTGGAGGATGGGCTCGCGCGGCTGGCGACGCCGGGGGAGTTCACCCGGCGGGCGTTCTTGAATGGGCGCATCGACCTGACGCGTGCGGAGGCGGTGGCGGACCTGGTGGCCGCGGACTCGGAGTCCGCCGTGCGCGCGGCCGCGGCTGGGTTGTCCGGGGCGCTGAGTGAGCGGGTTCGTGCGTTGGAGGAGCCGCTGCGCGCGCTGCACGCGGACCTGGAGGGCGTGCTCAACTTCCCGGACGAGGCCGAGGGCGCGGACGAGGACGCGGGTTCGCGCGTCCAGGCGCTGCGCGCGCAGGCGGACGCGCTGATGGCCGAGGCGGGCCATGGCCGACTGGTGCGACGTGGCGCGCGCGTGGCGCTGTTCGGGCCGGTGAACGCGGGCAAGTCCACGCTGTTCAACCGGCTGGTGGGCGAGGCGCGTGCGCTCGTGGACGACGAGCCCGGGACGACGCGCGATGCGCTGGAGGCCCGTGTCGAGTGGAGCGGCCTGGGCGTGACGCTGTTCGACACCGCGGGCCTGCGAGAGACGCCGGGGCGCGTGGAAGCGCTCGGCATCGCGCGCACGCGGGAGCTGCTCTCGGGCGTGGACCTGGCGGTGCTCGTGCTTCCGCCGGGGACGGCCGAGGCCGATGCGGAGCGCTGGCTCGCGGAGACCGGTGCCACGCCCGTGCTGCGCGTCGACGGCAAGTGCGATGTCGAGGCGCGGTCCTCGGCGATGCCCGAGGTGCGCGTCGTGGATGGGCGCTCGGACGATTCGAGGTCCACGTCGCAGGGCACCCCACCCCGCCTCCGCGTCAGCGGACTCACGGGCGAGGGCGTGGACACCCTGCGTGAAGCGCTCCTCTCACGACTGTGGGGCGGCGGCACGCCCTCGGCGGTCGCCCTCGTGTCGGAGCGTCACGCCGATGCCCTGCGTCGCGCCTCCGAGGCGCTGTCCCGCGCGGAGTCCGCGTCGCGCCTGTCCACCCTGGAGGTCGTCTCCGGCGAGGTGGCCCTGTCCCTGGAAGCCCTCGGTGAAGTGTCCGGAACCTCCGCTTCCGAGGCGCTCATCGACGCAATCTTCCAGCGGTTCTGCATCGGAAAGTGACGCACCGGCGCACGGCCCAGGCCGTGTCAGACCCCTCCCTAGAATGCCGCCCTCAACCGCCGCACTTTCGGAGGCGCTGTGACGGAAGGCATCATCCACCTGGCGAACCACTCCATGCTCCAGGCCCTGCCCGCGGGCTGGGTCGGAGAGATACTGGACGAGGAGCTCGTGGCTTCTCCCAGGCTGACGCCCGCTCAAACCCGCGCTGCCTTCATGCTGGGCGTGGAGCTGGGTGAGCAACTCGACCGGCGCCGGGGTGGCAGCGGACGCTGGTGCTTCCTGCGCGCCCCCGAGCTGCGCCTGGGGCCCGACGTGCTCGTGCCCGATGTGGCGGGTTGGCGTCGCGACCGGGTGTCGTCCCCCCTCGACCCGGACGTGCCCTTCCTCACCCTGGCGCCGGACTGGGTCTGCGAGGTGCTCGCCCCGTCCACCGTCGCCCTGGACCGCACGCGCAAGCTGCCCCTCTACGCGCGCCAGGGCGTCTCCCACGTCTGGCTGGTGGACCCGGCCGCGCGCACGCTGGAGACCTACCAGCGCGTCAAGCGAGGCTGGCTCCTCACCGGCTGCTACGACTCGGACGCGCTCGTGCGCGCCGAGCCCTTCACCTCCGCCCCCGTGGAGCTCGAGTCGCTGTGGCTCCCCGAGTCCTCCCTGGGCAACGTCTCCGCGATGTTCTCCGCGGTGCCGTGAGGTCCGCGCGCCTCAGCTGGCGCGCCTGAGAAACGTGGCGTCGACGGGCGCACTGGCCAGTCGACGCACCGTCCTGAGCAGCAGCTCCGCGTCCACGGGCGCGGCCACGAAGCCCCGCGCTCCCACCGCCTGCGCCCGGGGCAGGTCCACCTCGGGCGTCTTGCCCGCGGCCACCACCTGCGCGCCCACCCTCCGGCCCAGCGCCTCCAGCGACGGCAGCGGCGCCACCACCACCTGCGCCTCGCTCGACGCCAGGAGCTCCTCGGTGCTCGCCACCCGCGCGGTGAAGCCCGCCCCCGTCAGCACCCGCACCAGCCCCGACGCCGCCTGAGCGCCCCAGCCGTACACCAGCACCTGCGCCAGCGCCTCCGCGGGCGCCGCCGTCACCGTGGGCAGCTTCGTCTGGGACGGCGTGCGAGGCCGGGGCACCGCCGCCACCACGGGCCGGGGCCGCGCCGTCTCCTCCTCCAGCGAGGACAACAAGGGCAGCTCACCCTCGGAGGGCACCACCGGCGGCGCCATGTTCGTCAGCTCCGCCATGCTGCCGCTGAGCACCATGGGCATCTGCTCGTCCGCCTCCGGCAGGGAGAAGCCCTCCATGCCAGGACGACGGGGCGCGTTCTCCGTCTCACCCCGGTACATCCGGCCGATGGCGCGGCGGATGGATGCGTCCGTGGCCAGCCTCGCCACCACCCGCGTCCGCCCCGTCACGCTCTTCACCGCGTCCACCGACGCGAGGCTCGCCGGCGCGGCGATGGCCACCACCAGCGTGTCCCGGGGCGCGTGTCCCTCCAGCCGCAGCGGCACCACGCGGTGTGTCTCCGCCACGCGCTCGGGAATCAGGCGCGCCAGGGCCGCCTCGGGAGGCTGCGCGTCCAAATCCACCGTCTGCATCCCCACCTGCTCCGCCAGCGCCTCCAACACCTGCCGCGCCGTGCAGAAGCGCTGGTCCACCACCACCTGCCCGAGCGGAACTCCCCACTTGCGCTGGTACGCCAACGCGGAGTGGAGCTGCAGCGCATCCATCATCCCGCGCTCGAGCAGGATGTCCCCCAGTCGCTTCTTCATGATGCCTTGCTCCTCAGGCCCCCCACGGCGGCCCCCTGCCCCTGGGAACGCATGCGTCCCGGAAACTTGAGTGTTCTCTACGCCCGCACCACCCGGGCGGCTTCCTCCGCCGCGACAGATGGTTCCACGTCCGCGACATCTGCAAGGAAGGGGCCCGATGCCCCACCTGTCATGACGCGCCGTCACGTCTCGAATTGAAACGGAGCACGTCCACGAAAGGTCTGTCGCGGTGACGGGCAGACGCGCCGAGGCGGGAAGGACTCACGCACCTCGGGGCCAGGCGTCCAGGCATCACGCCCGCGCGTCCATGAGGCACGCGCGGACATGTCCTGACGTGTCGCGGACGACTACCAGCGCGTCTGGGGCATCGGCGCGTGGAGCGAGCCACGCTTGGGTGCGAAGACACCCATGCGCACGCCCACCTCGTGCACCACGCGCGTGGCCTCCACCAGCGGCGCCCACGGCGTCGAGAGTGACGTGGTGGCGGAGGCGTCGTCGTCGCTGTTGTCGCCCGTCTCCCCCAGCATGGAGGACAGCACCTCCGCGGGGCTCTTCTTGCGCGGGTACTCCTCGACCCGGACCTTGGCGTCCGCGGGGAGCTTCGCGGCCTCGCGCGCCAGCTCCAGCGCCTTGGGGTAGCCGCCGAGCGCGTCCACCAGCCCGTTCTCCAGCGCGTCCTCGCCCGTCCACACGCGGCCCTTGGCCAGGCCCTGCAGCTTCTCCACCGGCATCTTCCGGGCGCTCGCCGCGCGCGTGGTGAAGTCCGTGTAGATGCGGTCCAGCTCCGCGTCCACGCGCGCCTGCTGCTCCGGCGTGTAGTCGGCGTCCGAGCTGGCCAGCGTGGCGTTCTTCCCGAAGGCCACCGTGTCGAAGTTGACGCCCAGCTTCTCCCAGAAGCCGTCGGTGACGAACTTGCCCGTGTACACGCCGATGCTGCCCGTGAGCGTGCCGGGCTGGGCGACAATCTTGTCCGCGTCCATGGCGAAGTAGTAGCCGCCGCTGGCCGCGTACGTGCCCATGGTGGCGATGACGGGCTTGCCCGCCTCGCGAGCGCGCTGCACCTCGCGGCGCACCGTGTCGCTGGCCACGTAGCTGCCGCCCGGGCTGTCCACGCGGAAGATGATGGCCTTCACCTGCGAGTCCTGCGCCGCCTTGCGCAGCGCCGCCGCCACGCTGTCGCCGCCGAGCGCCTGCTCCCCGAACGGGCTGGAGTCGCTCCGGCCGCGCGAGATGGTGCCCACGCCGTAGACGAGCGCGATGGTGTCGCCCGTGGTGTTCGGCCGGCCCGCGCGCTCCAGGTACTTCTTCACGTACAACAGCTCCGCGCCCTCGCCCGCGGCGGCCTTCTGCGCGGCGTAGACCTCGTCGCGGTAGAGCAGCCCGTTGAGCAGCTTGCCGTCCACCGCCTCCGGCGCGAGCAGCGGCGCCCGGTCGATGAGCGCGCGCACCTCCTCCTCCTTCAGCCCGCGCCCCTCGGCGATGCCGCGCACCATCTGCCCGTAGAGGCTGCCCGCGAAGCGCTCCGTGGCCAGCAGGTGCTCGGGCGTGTAGCCCTGCTCCGTGTAGCTGTTGACCGCGTTCTTGAACTCGTAGCGCTTGTCGAAGCGCGGCTTGACGCCCAGCTTCGCCAGCGCGTCGCGCGCGAAGGGCGTCTCGAACGCGAGGCCGATGACATTCACGCTGCCGGACGGCTGCATGTAGATTTCATCGAAGGCCGACGCGAAGTAGTACGCGCCCGTCGCGTTGCCCTCCTCGCCGAACGAGTCCGTGTAGGCGATGGCCTTCTTGCCCTTGGCGCGGAACGCCTTCACCGCGTCGCGCACCTCCTGCGTCGTCGCGGGGCTGCCGGGGCTGGTGCCCACGCGCACCACCAGCGACTTCACCCGCGAGTCCTCGCCCGCCTTCTCCAGCGCGTCCACCACGTCGCGCACGGTGAGCGGGTCCTCGCCGAAGGCCCCGGCCAGCGAGTCGGCGGAGACGTTCTCCGCGAGCGGTTGCGACAGGTCCAGCTCCAGCACGAGGTTGGACGGCACGCTGGGGCGGCTCGAGGACGCGAGCACCACCAGGGCCACCAGGCCCATCACGAAGAGGACGGACATCGCGCCGATGAAGGCCAGCGCGCCGATGAGAAAGCGTTTCATCCGAGGGAAGCTCCTGGTCCGCGCAAGGGACTCGAATCCTGCAGCGGTCCTTACTACTTAACGGGCCAGCGCGCCGATGCTTGCACGCCGCTTCGTGTCACCCCGCCGTCCGAGCGACATTCCAGGGGCCGGGCGACGGGGCGCTCGTCCCGGACCCGCGCGTCCCGGGCCGCGCATCCCCATTCTTCCAGGGGCCCCGAGGTGACAGGCTGCCCAGCCTCGGGTGTGGGCCCGTACGAGAATGGGAGGAGCGCATGCGGACGCGGAAGCTGGGGTCATCCGACCTGGACATCACCCCCCTGGGCTTCGGGGCCTGGGCCATTGGAGGGGGCGGTTGGCAGTTCGGCTGGGGCTCGCAGGACGACGCGAAGTCCATAGAGGCCATCCGGCGCGCGCTGGACTCGGGCATCAACTGGATAGACACCGCCGCGGTGTATGGACTGGGGCACTCGGAAGAGGTGGTCGCGCGCGCCCTCGAGGGCCGGGGTCAGCGGCCGTATGTCTTCACCAAGTGCGGCATGGTCTGGGACGCGCAGGGGCGCATCTCCAAGGTGCTCAAGGCGGACTCGGTGCGCCGCGAGTGTGAGGCCTCGCTGCGCCGGCTGAAGGTGGACGCCATCGACCTGTACCAGTTCCACTGGCCGGTGGAGTCGCTGGAGGAGATTGAAGAGGGCTGGAAGGCGATGGAGGCCCTGAAGCGCGAGGGGAAGATTCGCTGGGCGGGCGTGAGCAACTTCGATGCGAAGCAGCTCGAGCGCATCCGGGGCATCGCGCCGCCGACGTCGCTCCAGCCGCCCTACTCCCTCATCCACCGCGACATCGAGAAGGACACCCTGCCCTTCTGTGAGCAGCACGGCATCGGCGTCATCGCCTATTCGCCCATGGCCTCCGGCCTGCTGACGGGTGCGATGACCCGCGAGCGCGTGGCGGCCTTCCCCCAGGACGACTGGCGCCGCAAGAGCTCCGACTTCCAGGAGCCGAAGCTGACGCGCAACCTGGAGCTGGTGGAGCTGCTCCGGAAGGTGGGAGCGCGACATGAACGCTCGCCCGCGGAGGTGGCCATCGCGTGGACGCTGCGAAACCCCGTCGTCACGGGCGCCATCGTCGGCGCGCGCAGCGCCGGGCAGGTGGATGGCTTCATCCAGGCCGGGGACTTCCGCCTCACCACGGACGAGGTGCGCGAAATCGAGGACTTCTTCCGAGGACAGCGCGCGTCCTAGGACAGCGCGTCGAGTTCCACCTCGACGGGTGGACGGATGCCGAAGGGGTGCAGGTGGCAGTTGGACACGTTGAGGAAGCGAGTCGGCACGTCGGGCAGGGACTGCTCGCCTGGGGACTCGTGGATGTGGCCGTAGACGTGGAGGCGCGGACGGACCTGCTTCACGCGGGCGAGCAGGTCCTCGCAGCCCACGTGCGCGCCGAGGAACGTGCGGTCCCCCAGGCACTTGGGAGGACCGTGCGTGACGAGCACGTCGAGTCCCTCGGGGATGAGGTCCCAGTGCGTGCGGATGTCGGCGCCGCGCTCGCGGTTGAAGGCCATGCCGCCGAAGCGGGGCGTCACCGGTGAGCCCCAGACGCGCAGGCCTCGGACGAGCACCTCCTCGTCGTCGAGGTAGTGCACTCCCGCCTCGTGCGCGAGCCTCCGCGTCAGCTGCGGGTCGCGCTCGCAGATGAAGTCATGGTTGCCGGCGACGAACACCTTCTCTCGTGCCGGACAGCGGGAGAACCAGCCGAGGAAGGACTCCAGCTCCTCCTGCTTGCCTCGGCGGGAGAAGTCACCCGCGTGGATGAGCACGTCGCACACGGGGACCTCGAGCTCCTCGTGTCGTCGATGCGTATCGGAGATGAGCACCAGCTTCATGCGTCGCCCCTTGCGGACCTGAGGGGCGACGCTACACCGACGTGAGGGGAACCGCGTGGAGTTCCCCTCACGGTGTCATCGCGGGGTCAGTTCTTGAGCAGCTTCGTCAGGATGCTCTCGTGCGCCTGGAGGCGCTTGTTGGTGGTGTCCTGCTCCACCGAGAGCCGGGACACCTTCTCGTTGACGTGGAACAACCCCCGGCGCATCTCCGAGGCGTTGATGCCCATGGTCGCGGCGAGCTTCGCGAGCGTCTCCACGGACTCCTCGAAGCCCGCGCGCACGACGCGGAGGTCCCGGGAGAAGAGGTCCATGCGCTCGTTCATCTCCTCGAAGAGGCGGTCCGAGCGCTGGAGCTTGACCTCCATGGCCTGACACCCGGTCTCCAGGATGCCGAGTCGGGAGTCGATGGCATCGAGCCTTCTGTCGATGCCCTCCAGTCGTGCATGCACGACCTCCATCTTCCGCTCGAGGGCGTGGACCTTCACCTCCAAGGCCTCCACCCTCTGCTTGAGCAGAGCCACGTCTTGTTTCAGTTCATGGACGTCGACCCGGATCTCCTTGACGTCCTGCTGCAGCCCGCCGACGTCGCCCTTCAGTCCGCTGACTTCCTGTCGCGTCTCCCCGATGACCACGTGATGCTCGTGGACCATCTCCCTCAGCTCGCCGTACTCCCGTTGCACCGCCTGGAATGACTGCCTGAAGTCCGCGTGGCTCCGGTCCAGCGCGTCCAGGTTCACCCGCGTCCTGTCCATGTGCTGCGACAGCTTCGCGATGGCCGCGAGCGACTCCTCATGCGCCTTGCGCAGGCGCTCCCTCAACTCCTCCATCTCCCGTTGGTACATCGGCCCCAGTCCCCCACCGTCATTGCGCGCCATCTCGACGTCCTCCTTCGAGCGACCCCATGTCGCTTTCCAGGTGGAAGGCACCCTACCAAGCCAACCTGACATGGAGGAAAAGCGGTAGACAACCTCAAGGGTAGTCACCGGAAATCGCGACGAACCCGCCGCGAACCCCCGGAGCGCGCCCCCTCGCCTGTCACACCGAGGACGCCTTCCTGGAGGAAGTGCTGGCTTCCGGGATGGCGGAGGGGGTGTGCCGGGTTAGAAGCGCCGTGCACTTCCTGAAGACCCGCGAGGACCGCATGAAGCGTCGTACCCCGCTTTCCCTGTTGGCGCCCCTGATGCTGGTGGCCAGCCAGCCCGTCTGGGCCCAAGCCCCTGCCCCCTCCCCTTCCGCCGCCAAGGCCCCCGCCCCCGCCGCGAAGGCCGCTGCCCCCGCCCCCAAGGCCGGCTCGCTCTCTCCCGTGACGAGCGTGGAGGGCATCACCGAGTACCGCCTGCCCAACGGCCTGCGCGTGCTGCTCTTCCCCGACCCGACCAAGCCCAACGTCACCGTGAACGTGACGTACTTCGTGGGCAGCAAGCACGAGGGCTACGGCGAGACGGGCATGGCGCACCTGCTCGAGCACCTGCTGTTCAAGGGCACGCCCACCACGAAGAACGTGCCCCAGGCGCTCACCGAGCGCGGCGCCCGGCCCAACGGCACCACGTGGCTGGACCGCACCAACTACTTCGAGACCCTGCCCGCCACCGACGAGAACCTCCAGTGGGCGCTCTCGTTCGAAGCCGACCGCATGGTCAACAGCTTCATCGCGAAGAAGGACCTCGACAGCGAGATGACGGTCGTCCGCAACGAGTTCGAGTCCGGTGAGAACGACCCGGGCAGCATCCTCCAGGAGCGCGTGCTCAGCGCCGCGTACATCTGGCACAGCTACGGCAAGTCGACCATCGGCGCGCGCTCGGATTTGGAGAACGTCCCCATCGACCGGCTCCAGGCCTTCTACCGGAAGTACTACCGCCCGGATAACGCGCTGCTCGTCGTCGCCGGCCGCTTCGACGAGGCCAAGGCGCTGGGCTACATCCAGGACACCTTCGGCAAGCTGAAGAAGCCCGCCGAGCCCGTGCCCGCCACGTACACCGCCGAGCCCACCCAGGACGGCGAGCGCGAGGTGACGCTGCGCCGCGTGGGCGACAACCCCATGCTCGCCAGCGTGTACCACGTACCCGAGGGCGCCCACCCGGACTTCGCGGCCATCGACGTGCTGACGCTCGCCATGGGGCACAACCCCTCGGGCCGGCTCTACAAGTCGCTGGTGGAGGGCAAAAAGGTCGCGAAGGTGTCCGCGTACAACCTCCAGTTCCGCGACCCGGGCGTCATCGGCTTCAGCGCGGAGCTGCGCGAAGGCCAGCCGTTGGGCCCCGCGCGCGAGGCGCTCATCAAGAATGTGGAGGAGGCCGCTCGCAAGCCCTTCACCGAGGAGGAGGTCACCCGCGCGAAGACGACGCTCCTCAAAATCATGGAGCTGACGCTCAACAACTCCGAGCGCGCCGCCATCGGCCTGTCCGAGTGGGCCGCCACCGGCGACTGGCGCCTGATGTTCCTGCACCGCGACCGCATCGAGGCGGTGAAGCCCGAGGACGTCACCCGCGTCGCCACCACGTACCTCAAGTCCTCCAACCGGACGATGGGCTCGTTCGTGCCGACGGCGAAGCCGGATCGCTCGGAGATGCCGGCGCCGGTGGACCTGGCGAAGGTGCTGGAGGGCTACAAGGGCCGCGCCGCCGTGACGCAGGGCGAGGCGTTCGACCCCTCCCCCGCCAACGTGGAGGCGCGCGTGCAGCGCGGTGAATTGCCCGGCGGCATGAAGTACGCGCTGCTCTCCAAGAAGACGCGCGGCGAGATGGTGAACGCGTCGCTGTCCTTCCACTGGGGCACCGAGGCCAGCTTGCGCGGCAAGGCGGACGCGGCGGCGTACACGGGCCGCATGCTGATGCGCGGCACCCAGAAGCGCACGCGCTCGCAGCTGCAGGACGAGCTCGACAAGCTCAAGGCCCGCGTGAGCGTGGACGGTGGCCTGTCCGGAGCCACGGCCAACATCGAGTGCCCGCGCGCCAGCCTCCCCAAGGTGCTGGAGCTGGTGGCGGAGGTGCTGCGCCAGCCCGCGTTCGACGCGAAGGAGTTCGCGCTGCTCAAGCAGGAGCGCCTGGCGGACCTGGAGGCCCAGCGCAGCGAGCCGGAGACCCAGGGCAGCATCGCCTTCTGGCGCACGCTGTCGGGCCACTACCCGAAGGGCCACCCGTACTACGTGCCCACGCTCGACGAGCGCATCGCGGGCGCGAAGAACACCACGCTCGAGCAGGCGCGCGCCTTCCACAAGCAGTTCTATGGCGGCTCCAACGCGGAGCTGGCCGTGGTGGGTGACTTCGAGCCGAAGGAGCTGACGGGCGTCGCGAGCAAGCTCTTCGGCGGCTGGAAGAGCCCCACGCAGTACCAGCGCGTGCCGGAGGTGTTCAACGACGTGGGCGCCAAGGCCCTGGTCCTGGAGACGCCGGACAAGGCGAACGCGTACTACTACGCGGGACAGACGCTGCAACTGCGTGACCAGGACGAGGACTGGCCCGCGCTCATGCTCGGCAACTTCGTGCTGGGCGGCGGCTTCCTCAACTCGCGGCTGGCCACGCGCATCCGTCAGAAGGATGGCCTGTCCTACGGCGTCGCCAGCAGCCTGAACCCCGGTGACATCGACGCGGTGGGCACGTTCATCACGTACGCCATCTACGCGCCGGAGAACGCGTCGCGGCTGGAGCTGGCCATGCGTGAAGAGGTGACCAGCGCGCTGCAGAAGGGCTACTCCGCCGAGGAGCTCGAGAAGGCCCGCGCGGGTCTGCTCGAGTACCGTCAGGCGGGACGCGCGCAGGACGGGGGCCTGGCACGCAGGCTCGCCAGCTACCTGTACCTGGGCCGCACGCTCGCGTTCGACGCGGAGCTGGAGCAGAAGCTCGCGAAGCTCAAGCCGGAGGACGTGCGCCAGGCCATGGCGCGCCACGTGGACTGGACCAAGGTCACCCAGGTGAAGTCCGGTGACTTCGTCGGCGCGGAGAAGAAGGCCAAGGTCCCGGTCGCGCAGTGATGACCTGACGACGCGCTCTCTCGCGTCACCCGCCCCGAGGTGCCAGCACGGCGCCTCGGGGTTTTTCATGTCCGCGTGGCGTGAATCAGGAACGGCGTGGAGTCGGACCTCGACACCGTCCTATTTCGAGGCGTCTTGCTTCTCCTTCTGGATGATGTCGTTGCACAGGCCCACGCACTCGTCGCAGATCTTCACGTTGATGCCCGCGATGAGATGCCTCACCTCGCGGAAGTACTTCTCGCAGAACGAGCATTGGAGGTTGATGCCGGGACGCGGTCCCTGCATTTCGCTGGCGATGGTGCGGAGCCACGGAACACCCCAGGCCGCCAGTGACTTCTCCTCGTCATAGGGAAGGCCCGGAGCGGAGCGGTCCCATTCGTGGACCGTGTTCCTCTCCACGCGGGCCCAGCTCCCATCCGGTGCCACATCCAGGGCCCAGGTCCCGGGCTTGCGTTGCCCGTCCTCGTAGATTCCCAGATGCACCACCCGGTCCTCCGGACCGAGCACCGCATAGAGCCCCTCCTTGCGGTCGAATGAGACGCCCTCCGGCAGACACGAGCGGTCGAGCCTGTCCTTCTTGTCCATGAACTGGCACCTCTTCCCGCGAGGCGGATGGAGGAGCGGACCCACGTCGGTGCGGGAACCCGGCGGTCCACACGCGACGTTAGCCTTTTCAGGTGAGGCTTTCTCTCGGGCGGCCCGTGTCCCGTGCGGGCTACGGGCTCACGCCGCCACGGTGGGCTCGGGCTTCGCCGCGCCCGAGCGGTGCCGCAGGAACGCGCACAGCCACGCGAGCGTCGCCGCCGCCGCCAGCACCCCGCCCATGGGACGCGCGGTGCCGTCATCGAGCGCGCTCACCGCCCACGACGCCGTGGCCGCCGCGGCGAACTGGAGCGCGCCCAGGAGCGCGGACGCGAGCCCCGCGTGCGCGGCATGCCGCTCCAGCGCGATGGCCACCGAGTTGGGTCCCACCAGGCCAATCGTCGGGACGAACAGGAACAGCGCCGCCGCCAGTCCCCACAGGCCTCCTGCCCCGCTCCACGTCACGGCGAGGACGACCAGCGCCGTGAGCCAGCACCACGTCAATGCCAGACGCAGCATCCGGTGCAACGGGATGACGCCGAGCAGCTTGCGATTGAGCTGCGCCATGGCCACCAGCCCCACCGCGTTGGCGCCGAAGAACCAACCAAAGTCCTGCTCCGGAACACCATGCAGCGTGATGAACACGAAGGGCGACCCGGCGATGTACGCGAACATCCCCGCGTACGCGAAGCCGCCCGCGAGCGCCGGGCCGACGAAGTCCGCGTCCTTCAAGAGTGCCCCCAACTGCGAGCGCACGCTGCGCGGCCCCGAGTGCGCGGGCGCCGTCTCAGGCAACACCCGCATCGTGGCCACCAGCGCCACCACGCCGATGCCCGCCAGCAACACGAAGATGGCGCGCCAGCTCGTGTACTGGAGCACCAGCCCTCCCAACAGCGGCGCGAGCACCGGCGCCACGCCCACCACCAACATCAACCGCGACATCGTCCGCGCCGCGTCCGCGCCGGACCACAGGTCGCGCACCACCGCGCGCGGTGCCACCAGCGCCACCGCCCCACCCAACGCCTGGAAGAAGCGCATCGCCACCAACGCCGTCGCCGAGGGCGCGAGCGCACAGCCCAGCGAGCCCAGCACGTACACCGCCAGCCCCACGTACAAGGGCCGCGTGCGCCCGAATCGGTCGATGAGCGGCCCCGTGAAGAGCTGCCCCAGCGCCAGCCCCGCGAAGCACGAGGCGAGCGTGAGCTGGATGACCGAGGCCGACGAGTGCAGGTCCTCCGCGATGCGCGGCAGCGCCGGCAGGTACATGTCGATGGACAGCGGCGCGAACGCGGTGAGCGTCCCCAGCAGCAGCTCCATCGACAGCGTGCCCGAAGGGGGCGACTTCTTGGTGAGCGGGTTCATGCCAACTCGAGCGTGAGGCGCGCCCTCGTGGGGCGTGCGCGTCCATCGGGGCTCCGGGCCTCGCACGGTCGCTCGCGCGCGGCGCGGGGGACGACGTGTCGGGGAGGACTTCGGAGCGGCTTCATCGTGAGCGGTGTGGATAGCGGCGTGGACGTCGGCTGACCAGCACTCCCCACCGTCAACGGTGTGTTCCCCGCCGCGAACAATCCCAGCCTCCCAAGGGCCGGCTTCCGGGGAAGCGCCCGCCTCCCACCTCCACCCCCAGGAGCCCCGCCCGGCGGAAGCCGGCATGTCAGACCCTCCGGTTATTCATATCCCCGTCGCGCACACGGGGGAGCAGGGCCTCCCAAGAGACTCGAGCTCTCCGTAGCGCCCTCACCGCACGGCCAAGGCCCGCCCTCCGTGTGTGCGACGCCAGTAGGGGCGACGAACCACCGAGGGGGCATGGGCCCGCCTCGTGAAGAGGGGGACTTGGAGCGACCGCGCGGGGACGCGAGGCGCTTTGGCAGCAGGACCGGCGTGCCGAGAGGAGGCCCGCCCGACATTCTTGGATTCGCCATCCAGGCCGAGGGGGGAAGCCCGTCGTACGGGACTGAACCTCACGGAGGATGGCCGGTGCGCGCGAGGCAGGCAGCTCCTCAACCCCTCCCACTGCCCGCCTCGCGCGCTCCCGTAAACCTTCCCTTTGCTTGCCAAGGGCGTCCGCCGGAGACATACGGACACGCACGGTCGCGGCGCGCCCGGAGCCAGGGTGCTCGGGGCGCCATGACGGAATGCTCGGGCCCGGTCAGGCCCGGTGGCCCTCCGGCGACCCTCGTGAGCGATGGGACTCCGGTACGACGTCATCGTGGTGGGCCTGGGCCATGCCGGCAGCGAGGCGGCGCTCGCGTGCGCGCGGCTGGGCCTCTCGACGCTGGCAGTCACCCTGAAGCGCGAGCGCTCCGCGGTGATGAGCTGCAACCCCGCCGTGGGCGGCACCGCCAAGGGCCACCTGGTGCGCGAGCTGGACGCGCTCGGCGGACAGATGGGCCGCGTGGCGGACCTGGCCGGCACGCACTTCAAGATACTCAACGCCTCCAAGGGCCCCGCGGTCCAGGCCACGCGCATCCTCTGCGACCGCGAGCAGTACGCCGCGCTGATGCAGGACGTCCTCTTCCACACCCCGAACCTGACCGTGCGCGAGGGAGAGGTCTCCGCGCTGGTGACGGAGGGTGGCCGGGTGACGGGCGTGCGGATGGGCGACGGCACCGACGTGGCCGCGTCCGCGGTGGTGCTCACCACGGGCACGTTCCTCCAGGCGCTGATGCACGTGGGCGAGAAGAAGGAGGTCGGCGGACGGCTCGGGGATGACGCGGCCAAGGGCCTGTCGGATTCGCTGCGCGGCCTGGGCTTCACGCTGGGCCGCTTCAAGACGGGGACGCCGGCCAGGCTCGCTCGCGCGAGCATCGACTGGGACCGCGTGGAGCCGCAGCCCGGTGACTTCCCGCCGCGCCCGTTCTCCTGGCGCACGCGCGTGGAGCAGGCCTCCGGAGTGCCGTTCCCACGTCAGCGCGAGGTGACGTGCGGCATGACGCAGACGACGCTCGAGACGCATCGGGTGCTGCGCGACAACCTGCACCGCTCGCCGCTGTACCAGGGGGAGATTGTCGGCCGGGGCCCGCGCTACTGCCCGTCGCTGGAGGACAAGGTGGTGCGCTTCGCGGACCGCCAGCGGCACCAGGTGTTCCTCGAGCCCGAGGGGCCGGACTCCCCGCTCGTGTACCCGGCGGGGCTGTCCACCAGCCTGCCCGCGGACGTGCAGCTCGACTTCCTGCGCACCATCCCCGGGCTGGAGAAGGTGGAGGTCGTGCGCTTCGGCTACGCGGTGGAGTACGACTACTCGCCGCCCACGCAGCTGCACCCCACGCTGGAGACCAAGTCCGTCGCGGGCCTGTACTTCGCGGGGCAGCTCAACGGCACCTCCGGCTACGAGGAGGCCGCCTTCCAGGGCCTGTGGGCGGGGCTCAACGCGGCGCTGCGGGTGAAGGGCGAGCCGGCGCTCGTGCTCGGCCGCGACGAGGCGCACGGCGCGGTGCTGGTGGATGACCTGGTGACCAAGGGCGTGGACGAGCCGTTCCGCATGTTCACCAGCCGCTCCGAGCACCGGCTCAAGCTGCGCGAGGGCAACGCGGACCTGCGGCTGGCGCGTCACGGGCACCGCGTGGGGTTGTTGCCGCGCGAGGCGCTGGAGCGGGCCGAGGCGCGGCAGCGCGCGGTGACGGAGGAGGTCACCCGGCTCAAGCGCACGGGCCTGGCGGCGAGGCTGAAGCGGCCCGAGGTGACGTACCTGGCGCTGGGGGAGGGGAGGGCGGACTGGCCCTCGGTGGGGGAGGACGTGGCCGAGGAGGTGGAGGTGGAGGTGAAGTACGAGGGCTACATCGCCCAGGCCGCGCGGGCGGCGGCGCGCGAGTCGGAGGCCACGGACCGGTGGCGGATTCCGGAGGGCTTCCGCTTCGGCGAGGTGCGGGGGCTCAGCAAGGAGGCGGCGGAGAAGCTGGCCTCGCACCGGCCCTCGACGGTAGGGCAGGCCCGGAGGATTCCAGGGCTGACACCCACCGCGGTGTCCCTGCTGCTGGTGGCGCTCAAGCGCGTCTCGGGGCCCTCGGGCGGCGGGGACGGACACCCCCTGGAGTGATCAGGACTGGGGGTGTGGATAACGTGTGGGAAACTTTGGGGATGAAAATCCCCTGAATGATTCCGGGGGGTTGAGACTCCGCCGGCTGTGGAGGGGCTGTGGATAACACGCGGTTCGACGATCTGCTGGCATCCGGTTGCCAGGCGCTGGGCGTGTCGGTGGGGCAGGACGTGGGGCCCCGGTTGCAGCAGCTGATGGCGGAGCTGCTCAAGTGGAACGCCAAGGTGAACCTGACGGCGATTACCGCGCCGGAGGAGGTGCTGGAGAAGCACTTCCTGGACTCGCTGGCGGTGCTGCCGGAGGTGACGGGCGCGGCGTCGCTGTTGGATTTGGGCGCAGGTGCGGGCTTCCCGGGACTGCCGTTGAAGATTGCGCTGCCGTCGCTCGGCGTGACGCTGGTGGACACGGTGGGCAAGAAGGTCGCGTTCATCAAGGCGGCGGCGGCGAGCCTGCGGTTGCAGGGCGTGCGCGGGCTGCATGCGCGCGCGGAGGGACAGCCGGAGACGGAGGGCATCCCTCGCGCGGAGCTGCTGATTGCCCGCGCGTTCATGGACCTGCCGGATTGGTTGGGATTGGCGCCCGCGTATGTGGCGGAGGGCGGGCGCGTGGTGGCGATGCTCGGCAAGGCGCAGACGGACGCGGAGCTGGCGGCGCGCGCCGAGGAGCGCGAGCTGCGCGTGGTGTCCGCCCGTGCATACCGGCTGCCGTTCTCCGGCGCCGAGCGTCAGGTCGCGGTGTTCGCGCGGCGGTAGGGCAGGGGAGGGGAGAAGGCTCCCTCTTGAGTGAGCCGCTTCCCGCTCGTCCTCGACACGGTAGGGGGGCTCACGACGAACGTCACGTTGGCCGGTTACATCGCGTGCCACGGAGATGTCGTCGACACTGTCTTCGCGACGGCAGCGATGAGTTTGCCCATCCACCCGCGGAGCTGGGAGTCGCTTCGGTGACGCGGGGTTGTCACCATGCGTCCCGGAAGATGCGGGCCGCGCTCCTCGACCTGCGACGTCCTGGAAGATGGATATCTCCCGGCGGATGAAGGTCTTCGAGCGCGCCATCCAACGGGCGCTCGAGGGCCCCGCGCTCGACACCGAGTCCGGGCCTCGTTGCTCGTGGAACCCACCAGGAAGTGGAAGGCGCTGAACCCCTGAGCACGGTGGGGGAGGGGAGGGGTTGTGAGGCCCTTCTCCTGAGTCGTGTGCGTGAGTGGGCGCCTCGGACAACGGTCATCGAGTTGCGATGGATTGGGGTGGACCGAGGGCTCATTCGAGCAACTGTTGTGAGGTTTCAGCGGTCGTCGCCGGAGTGAGTGAAGACCGTGGATGTCGACGTTAGGTCCGAGGTGGAGGTGTCCTGGATGAAGCCGCTTCCGACGGACCGCCCCGTGGTGTGGGGCGATGACGAGCCCTCGAATCGTTTCATTGTCGCCGCCGCGGAAGTCCCGCTCGCGGACTTCGAGCGACGCTGGGGGCCCGCGCATCAGCGGGATGCGGATGGCGACGGCTGGGGACCCACTCGTTATTGGGGTTGGCGCGCGGACTGTGGCTTCAAGTTCGTCGTCGCATACCTGGAAGTGAAGAACTTCTTCCAAGTCATCGCGCGAGAGGACGAACTGGACCATGCGCTCGCGCACCTCGACTGGTGGCGGGGTGAGGTGGTGTGGCGATTGGATGCCGACGAGCCTCGCGCCAAGGACGGCTGGGCGGTGTACCGGCAGGACGACACGGGCAATCGCCATGATGTCTGTGTGATGGGCCAGCGAAGTCATGCCGAGTGCCTGGCGCGCAGGTTGGAAGCGCGGGCGCACAAGCAGTGGTACGCGGTGGAGGCGCGTGGAACACCGCCGGTTCCTCCGCCGCGTCCGCGTGAGGGTTGGGCCGTGGTCCGACAGGATGAGCACGGCAATCGCGCGGAGGTGGCCGTGTTCTCCAGTGAGACGCGCGCCCGGGAGCTCGCCACCGCGTACGACGCGGAGCCTCGACACAAGCAGGCCTACTTCGTGGAGCACGTGCCTCCGAAGTTCTGAGTCGTGGGTAGGACCTTCAGGGTCGAGTGCACGGCGAGCGTCTGGCGTCAGGCTCGCTCGCCGTTCTTCCGGGTGATGCGCTGACGATGGGGTGGATTCCTGCCATCGCATTGCCGTTCGGGAACCTGGAGATGCCGGACAGCGCCATGCTGACCGCACCTCGTCGAGCGCGTGGTGCGCGCATCACCGCTGTCACTCGGGTGGATGCCGTCCTCGACGAGAGGATGGAGCTGGCATGGACATGGGCAAGATGAGGGTGGCGCGCCCGACGCGGAGTCTCGCGCCCGTGGTGAGGTTCTATCGGGAGGGACTCGGCTTCGAGCTGCGAGGAGGCTTCGAGGACCATGCGGGCTTCGACGGCGTGATGCTCGGTTGTCCCGGACTGCTCTACCATCTGGAGTTCACGGTGGAGCGAGGCCACGAGGCTCCGCGTGCGCCGTCGAAGGAACACCTGTTGGTCTTCTACGTGCCACAGCGGGACGAGTGGAAGGCGAGGGTGAAGCGCATGGTGCAAGCGGGCTTCGAACCGGTGCGCTCACACAATCCCTATTGGGACGTGAATGGGATGACCTTCGAGGACCCGGATGGGTACCGCGTGGTGCTCTATCAAGGTGAGTGGACGCGGTAGTGCGGTGCATGCGTCGGCTCGGTGAGGCGTCACTGCTCGCGTGGATGCGGCTCCAGCGCAGGTGTTCGCGAACGTGCGTGAGTCGATGCCGCGTGAGGTATTCGTGCGCTCCACGCACCCGGGTGAGCGCGGCTTGGACGCGCATCGTCTCCGTGAGGATGAGAACGCGTGTTGAAGCCGGGCAGCCGAGGTGACGAGCGCTCTCCGAAGTGAATCGGTGCACATGCGAGGAGCCCACGGTTCGCTGCATCGACGCACGCGCCAGCCTGTGCTCCGAAGCGCCAGGCAGTGCCTTGCTCGGAGTCCAACACGGGGTGCGTGCGTGCATCCGCTCCGTTGGATTCGGTGGGGTGCGGTGCGCCGGGTGCGACGTCGAACGGCACGCGTCGAGAGCATGCGAGCGTTGCCTGACTTCGCGTTGCCGAGAGGTCGACAGGGTCGCAAGAGCCTTATCGATGAGGTGGTCTGGGATGAAGCCTCGAAGATGGCGGTGAAGACTTCGTCAGCCAGTGCTTGCTGTGCAGCCGCGGTGAGGTCCCGCCAATCCGCGCCCTTCGAGACAGTGGCTGGAACACCGCCGCGCGAGGTACTCGATGAGGTCCCCCCAGAGGTGAGCGCGCTGGCCACTGACTCATGCATGAGTCGATGCTCCCCGGCGGGGTGGAGCAGTCAGCAGCGGAGGGATGGAGGAACTGCGCGCAGCGAGCACGACGACTCGGTGGAGACGGCCCAGGGCTCGATTGCACCACTGCATCCGGAGCAGGGTTGAAGCCGACGGGTTGTGGCCAGGTGCAACGCGTGTGAGCGAGCTTCGGCTGCGCGGGATGCCTCAACCCTTCGAGCTGATACGGCCGTGCCTTCAGCCAACCGATGAGGGATTCGGTCTGTCGCATGGGGGCCATGTCGCAGCGGAGAGTCGACGAGCAGCCGTGCGAGCCGGGCCCTGCTCCAACTGGCAGTACTGCGGGCCCGAACGACGGCACCCTTGCTTGCTCGCAGCGGTTCGAAGCGCCGTCTGATGACGGGTCGCCGAACATGAGGACCGAGTCGCCTCCGGACAGTGCCACCCACGCTTTCGTGCAGCGATTCGAAGAGCGGGTTGCCACGTGTGAGGAACGCGGATGCGGACCGAGTCGCTGACCTGGTGTGGAGACCGCCGGGTCCCATGCGTCGGGTCCGGGACTGCGGTCGGTGGATGCGAGGCCTCTCTGCACGTGGAGCGGGACCACGGTCCATGAAGCGGAGGCGCGCCGTCAGTGCCTTCGGTGACGATTCGAGAAGTGGGCCGATGCCAGTTCGCGTTCGACTCGGTCCGCGACTGCGGAACGGGCAGCAGCGACCTGTGGCCGGTGGTTGTCCCCACCATCACGATGCGCTCAACCGGAAGAGGGTGCGGCGAGTGGATGGCCGTCTTCGCGGGAGGCGTAGACACCGCAACGAAGACTCAGGCCACCACCGGATGGATACGAAGCAGGTCGAGCAGTCCGCCGATGACCACGAGGCGTTCCACGTGGAACGCGATGCGGCCATGCAGGTGGGCCTCGGTTGAGGGAGGTCGACACCTTCGCGATGCCCATCGATTCGATGGGCGACAAGGTCGACGAACTTCCTCGTGAAAGGGGCCGGGCAGCAGAAGTCAGTCCTCGTGCCTTCACCACGCTGGAAGTGACGCAGGCCGATGGGCATCCGGGGACCGCGTGGCGTTCCACATGGAACGCGCATCCGCATGCGGCGTGTGCCGGCGCATCGCTGACCCCGAAGCCGCGAAGGTGAAGAGGTCCGCGCCGAGGCCGTGGTCCATGCGGAACGGCGCATCGCCTGTGGCGTGTGCCAGCGACCTCACCGCCACGAAGGTGGAGACGTCCGCACCGAGCCCATGTCCTGTTCCACGTGGAACCGTGCATCCACATGTGGCGTGTGCCGGCGCCTCGCGGGTCTCACCGCCACGAAGTTGAAGAACTCCGCCGCGGGGCTACGTCCTGTTCCACGTGGAACCGTGCATCCACATGTGGCGTGTGCCAGCGGCGTCACCGCCACGAAGGTGAAGAGCTCAGCCCCGAGGCCACGTCCTGTTCCACGTGGAATCGTGCATCCGCATGTGGCGTGTGACGGCGCCTCGTGGGCCTCACTGTCACGGAGGTGAAGAGTTCCGCCCAGGGCCATGGCCTGCTCCACGTGGAACCGTGCAGTTGCATGCGGCGTGTGCCGGCGCTTCGCGGGTCTCACCGCCACGAAGGTGGAGACGTCCGCATCGAGGCCACGCCGTGTTCCAGTTCGAACCGCACATCCACATGCGGCGCGTGCCGTCGTCGCGCTGGTCGCGCAGCCATGAGGTGAAGCGGTCCGCACCAGGCGATGCCGTGTTCCACGTGGAACGCACACCCGCATGCGGCGCGTGCCGTCGTCGCGCTGGTCGCGCAGCCATGAGGTGAAGCGGTCCGCACCAGGCGATGCCGTGTTCCACGTGGAACGCGCACCCGCATGCGGCGCGTGCCGTCGTCGCGCTGGTCGCGCAGCCATGAAACGGAAGCGGTCCACACCAAGGCCATGCCGTGTTCCACGTGGAACGCGCACCCGCATGTGGCGCGCGCGCACTCCTCTCGCCTTGTCGCCATGAGGTGGAGCGGTCCCGCGCCAGGCCATGTCGTGTTCCACGTGGAACGTGGATGAGCACCGCGCAGAAGCCCGATGAAGGAAGCCGACGAGTTGGCCGTTCCACGTGGAACGTGGAGGCAGGCCATGAAGGTGCGAGTCACTGCCGAGGCTCCAGCACGAACCAGGAAGAAGGGCAGGGGTTTCGTCCGGGCCCACGGTTGAGTGAGGCGCGGCCACGCGAGGAACGGCGAAAGGTGCACGTGGATGGAGACCTGTGAAGGCGATGCCAGTTCCACGTGGAACGTGGATGCGCCGGAGAAGGTGGCATCGGGTCCGAGGTCGCACCGCCACGAAGCTCGAAGACGGATGCGGCGACCCCACGTGTTCCACGTGGAACGTGGCGTGGCTCCACAGGTGCCGCCCGTACCGATGTGAAGAGGTACTGGGAAGCAGGCCGATGCTGGTTCGTGTTCCACGTGGAACGAGGATGGGCTCAGCCAGCGGGACGCGCGGTCATCACGAGAAGCAGGCGGAGGCCTTGTTCGTGTTCCACGTGGAACGTGGAGAGGCTCCGCAGGTGCTGCCCGTATCGATGTGAAGAGGCGCGGGAAGCAGGTGGACGCTGGCTCGTGTTCCACGTGGAACGAGGGTGAGCTTCAGCCAGCGGGTGCGTGCACGCTCATCATGTGGAGCATCACGAGAGGCAGGTGGGTGCCTGTTCGTGTTCCACGTGGAACGTGGATGAGTTCCCGCGAGCGGGTACGTGCGCGATCATCACGAGAAGCAGGTGGGCGCCTGTTCGTGTTCCACGTGGAACGTGGATGGGCTCAAGCCGGCGGGTGCGCGCTCATCACGAGAAGCAGGTGGACGCCTGTTCGTGTTCCAGGTGGAACGTGGATGGCCAGCATGGGCGCGCTCAGGCACCCATCGATGTGGCGCGATGGGGACGGCAGGTGGGGACCTGTTCGTGTTCCACGTGGAACGTGGATGCGCATCGCGAGCGGGTGCTCGCACAGGTGCCACCTGGGTTCGAGCCATGAAGGGTCGAACCATGTTCCACGTGGAACGCGGGATGGATGCCGTCCGGTCGGACCGAGCAAGCCACCCCATCGATGAAGGCTTCGATGACGACTCCACCGTTCCACGTGGAACGCGCATGGGCATCGAAAAGGCGTGCTCAGGCATGCCGCCAGTTGGGCTCGCGCGTGGAGGGTTGTGCCGTGTTCCGCGTGGATGAGCGTCACAAGGTGGTGCACGCGCAGGCCGTCACCTGGGTTGACCGTGGAGGACCGTGTCGTGGTCCACGCGGAGCGCGGAGCGGAGACCCCCAGGCATGTCCTGCTCGAACGCGGCGAAGAGGCTGACGAGAAGGCGCCGATGCGACTCCACCGTTCCACGTGGAACACGCAGGGACGTCGCGAAGCTGTCGCGGGCGTGGTGTGGCATCGGCGCGAAGTGGTTCGCGAAGCAGCGGAAGTCCGAACCATGTTCCACGTGGAACGCCACGGGATGAGTCCGCGCACGCCCCGACCAGCAGCACGCCAGAAGCTGGCGATGCTGGGACGTGTGCCTCGTGGAACCCGGATGCGCACCGCGAGGTGAGCGGATGACGACGTCGCAGCGGTGATGCGCGGCACGACACGCCAACAGGTGGTCTGGCCGTTCCACGTGGAACGTGGAGGCGGGACATGAAGGCGCGCGGTGACCGAACGGCATCGGCGCGAAGTGGTGATGGGGGCCGATGGATGGCCAGCCCGGTTCCAGGTGAAGCGTGGATGCGCGCGGCACAGGTCCAGATGTCTGGACGTTCAGATGTCTGGGCGTTCAGGGGCGCATCACCGCGAAGCTGTGAAAAGTCAGCGGAGGCCAGTCCCTGTGCCAGGTGGAGCACGGATGCTCGCGATGCAGGGCTCGGGTTCGGATGCCGCATCGCCGCGAAGTCGCGAGACGTCGATAGAGGTCAGTCCCTGCTTCCCGTGGATGGGGCGCATGACGGTCCACGCCAGCGGTGACACGGCGTCGATGCGTGGCGGCGAGGAGGAGTCGATAGATGCGGGTCCCCGTTCCGCGTGAACGTGGATGAGGTGATGCAGGCCGGTGGTTCGGATGCGGCATCAGCGCGAACCAGGGGGAGGGCGATGGGCGGTCGGTCCTCGTAGAACCTGGATGAGGGACAGGAAGGTCCAGCCACACGCGACCGGGCCTCGGTGGGGAGCCGCGAGAAGTCGATTCCCGTCGGCCTCGGGTCCAGGTGGAGCTCGGATGCGACACTGAGGTCCAGACCAGGCGGGACGCGACCGCAACTCGAAGCCGCACGAAGTCGATGGAACCCAGCTCCTGCTCCATGTGGAGCCCGGATGCGGAGCATCAAGGCTCAGCCGTCCATCGCGCGGCCTCGGTCCGAAGCGGCGTGAGCTCACGTCGATGCGCCGAACCGAGCTTCGCGGGGACGGGCCTCACCGAGGTCTGCGCGACCTGTCACGACATCGGTCTGAAACGCGGGTGGACGTCGCGAAGGCGGATCCTCGTGGCGCCGCGTCGGTGAGACGCAGCTCGAGAAGCCGGCCGCGGGCTTCGTCGAACCTCACATGAACTCCCCTCAAGAGCCACGCTGCGCTGTTCACGTGATGAGGCCAGGCCCTCGTTCAGGAGGTGCTCGAGGTGCGCGCCGAAAGGTCATCGTGTTCCGCGTGGAACGCCCGCCCGGTTCGCGTGACGGAAACACCCACCCACGCTCCACGCGGAACCTCGTGTCCGGACTCCTCCCGTCCCCGCGTCCACGCGCGGCCACCCGCTCCGGAAGGAAGGAAGACCCCATGCCGCCCCACGACGACGCGACGCTGTCCGACATCTCCAAGCGATGGAAGTCCGCGCTGCTCATCGAGAGCTGGCGGTCACTCCCCGCCGCGTCGCGCGAAGAAGTCCTCGCCGACATGGAGGACTCAGCTCGCACGCTCCGCGACCACGACCCCAAGCTGTCCGAGTCCTACGTCGCCGCGATGGACGCGCTCGATGTCGTCGGCCTCGATGGAACCCTGCACCTGTGGACCCAGGCCACGGACGACGTACGGCACCTGCTCGACGAAATCACGCGCCTGCGCGCCGAGCTCCAACGCGAACGCACCCGCCTCAGGTAGCCGCACGCGCCTCCTTATAAGGAGGGCATCCGAGCGAGCCCGTTGCGGCACCGTGGACCCAGGATGCCAGGGCACCGCTCGCCGGGTTCTCCAGCATGAAGACGGCTCTTCCAAGTCTTCGGAATCAGGCCGTTTGGAAGGCTGGCAGGCCCTCGGATGAAGCGTTCGCGCAACGTGCGCCGCGAATTTGATCCGACACCGAGGCGCATGTTAGCAGCGGGATCAGCGTGCAACCGTGCACCGCATCACGCACGGCGCCTGGCTCTCGCCGGGCATGAGAGAGGATGGGGCTCGTGGGTCGAATCATCTGCATCTCCAATCAGAAGGGCGGCGTGGGCAAGACGACCACCGCCATCAACCTGGCCGCGAGCCTGGCCTCCGCCGAGCGCCGCACGCTCCTGGTGGACATGGACCCGCAGGGCAACGCCGGCAGCGGCCTGGGCCTCAAGCAGGACAAGCTCCACGGCACCATCTACGACGCGCTCCTCAACGGTCGTCCCATGAAGGAGCTGTTCCACCCCACCGAGCTGCGCTACCTCCAGGTCGTCCCCGCCACGCCCGACCTCACCGGCGCCGAGGTGGAGCTCGTCGGCCAGGAGAACCGCGAGTTCCGCCTGCGCGACGCCCTGCGTCCGCTCGCCGCCGAGTTCGACTACATCATCATCGACTGCCCGCCCTCGCTCGGGCTGCTCACCCTCAACGCGCTGTCCGCCGCGGACTCCGTCCTCATCCCGCTGCAGTGCGAGTACTACGCGCTCGAGGGCCTCTCCCAGCTGACGCACACCATCGACCTGGTGAAGCAGGGCCTCAACCCGGACCTGAAGATGGAGGGCATCCTGCTCACCATGTTCGACGCGCGCGCCAACATCGCCCACCAGGTGGTGGAAGAGGTGCGCGGCTACTTCAAGGACCAGGTCTTCCAGGTCGTCGTCCCGCGCAACGTGCGCCTGTCCGAGTGCCCGTCCTTCGGCAAGCCCATCATCCTCTATGACATCAAGTCGAAGGGCTGCGAGAGCTACCTGGCGCTCGGCCGCGAGTTGATGAAGCGCGACACCCCCAAGTCCCCCCGTCAGGCGCCTCGTCGTCGGGTGGCCTGAAATCTTGCCGCGCGTCGTGCGCCACCGTCACGCCCGGTCCGCTCGCGCCGCCCATGCCCGCCGTGAGTCGACTCACGGCGCCGGAGTCATGTCTTGGTGAAAGCAGACACGCAGAAACGCGCTCTCGGTCGCGGCCTCTCCGCGCTCATCCCCCAGGCCGCTCCCGGTGGCGGCAAGGCCGCCGAGCAGGCCGCGCTCAAGGCGGGCGTCCTCAAGCTCCCGATTGAGTCCATCCACCGGGACAAGGACCAGCCCCGCCATCACTTCGACGAGGAGAAGCTCAAGGAGCTCACCGAGTCCATCCGCGTGCAGGGCGTCATCCAGCCCATCCTCGTGCGCAAGGACCAGGACGGCTACCGCATCATCGCGGGTGAGCGCCGCTGGCGCGCGTCCCAGGCCGCGGGCCTCAAGGAGGTCCCCGCCATCGTCAAGGAGGTGACGGAGGTCCAGGCCTTCGAGCTGGCCCTGGTCGAGAACCTCCAGCGCGCGGACCTCAACCCGATTGAAGAGGCGGAGGGCTACAAGCGCCTCACCGACGAGTTCAAGCTGACGCAGGAGCAGATCAGCCAGCGCGTGGGCAAGGAGCGCTCCACGGTGGCCAACGCCCTGCGCCTGTTGGCCCTGCCCGCGGACGTCAAGGGCATGGTGGCCGACGGCTCGCTGAGCATGGGACACGCGCGCGCGCTGTTGGGCGTGCCCCGGCTGCCGGAGCTGCAGAACCTGGCCAGGCAGGTGGCCGAGAAGAAGCTGTCCGTGCGTGACACGGAGCGGCTGGTCCAGCAGAGTCGCTCCAACGGCAAGAAGGATGCGGGCAAGACGCCGCCGAAGCAGAGCCCGCAGGTGAAGTCCCTGGTGGAGGAGCTCCAACGTCGATTGGGGACGAAGGTCCGGTTGACCGAACGAAGCCCGGGAAAGGGCACCATCGAGGTGGACTTCTTCTCCTACGATGACCTGGACCGGCTGTTGAAGCTGCTCAGGAAGGAGTAGCGCGTGGCGCTCCTTGGCGGGAAGAAAGACGAAGCACCCAGCAGGCCCTTGTTCAAGCGGGAGGAGGAATCCGTGTCGCAGCGCTCTGGTGAGGTCCATACGCTTCTGGGCAAGGGAAGCGAGTTCGAGGGGAAGCTCACCTTCGAGGGGCAGGTCCGTATCGACGGGAAGTTCCAGGGGCAGATCATCACCAAGGACGTGCTCGTCATCGGTGATGGCGCCAAGGTCCAGGCCGAAATCCAGGCCGGCACCGTCATCATCAACGGACAGGTCGAAGGCAACGTGAAGGCGACGCAGATCATCGAGCTCAAGACGCCCGGCCGCGTGAAGGGCAACCTGGAGACGCCGTCCCTGTCGATGGACCGGGGCGTCATCTTCGAGGGCTCGCTGAAGATGGAGAACCTGGGCGGCAACACCCGTCCTCCTCCTCCTGGCGGCGAGAAGAAGTAGCCGGTGCGGCGCGCCAGGCACATCGCGTCCGGCGTGGTGCTGGCGCTGCTGTCCGGGTGCAAGGGCTGCGACGGGGGGAAGGACTCCCCCGACGCGTCCTCCCCGGAGCAGACCTCGCGCTCGGGCGTGAAGGTGCCGCTGCCGGAGGGCTGGTCCGCGCAGGTCGCTCCCGATGACAGCTTCCAGGCGGGCCCTCCTGGCCGCCCGGTGCTCCGGGTGGACCTGCGACGCGGCAAGGGCGAGGAGATGCCCTCCGTGGAGGACCTGGCCGACCGGGTGCGCGCGGAGTCGAAGAACTTCGAGGTGTCCCTCGACCAGGAAGAGGAGAAGGACACCTACGCGCTGCTCCGCGTGACGCTGGCGCCCAAGCAGGGTGACGGTGGCGTCGGCGCCGCGGCGCCCGCGCTGTTCGGCGCGCGCCGCGTGGGCAATGACCTGTTCCTCTGCGCGACGCTGCCGGGGGCCACGCCGGAGGATGTGCGGCTGGCCACCGAGGCGTGCCGCGAAATCGAGGTCCAGGCGGCGCAGCCGCGCTGAGCCTCACGGCGCACCGGGCCCCCCGGGCGCGATGTCCCGCTCATCACCGCGAGTCTTCCGCCCACGCGGCGTCATGCCTCGGTGGGTGGGCGCGAGACGCTGGCTCCTCGGGACGCGCCCTTCGACGCACTGCCGCTGCTCCTCGTGGAACATCTCCCTCGGTGCGAGCCGCACGACGCGGGCGGAGACTGCGCTCGCCCCTTCGAGCAAGCGGGCAGGAAGGCCCCGTTCCACTCGCACCCCCCACGAGCGCAACGCGGCGCGCGTCCGCGCGTCTGTCGCTGGGACTGGGACCTCGCGGGTGGGCTGTTGCCACCCGGAAGCGGCTCCGATGCACGGCGGCTCGTGGTGGAGGTGGTCATGGACTGGAGAGCGAATCTCATCGAGGACGACGCGGGCGTCCGGGACGTGCTCACGCGCTCCCGACGGGTGGCGGTGCTGGGCATCCGCCCGGAGAGCCACGCGCACAAGCCCGCGCACTCGGTGCCCGCGTACCTGCAGAAGCACGGCTACGACATCGTGCCCGTGCCCGTGCACGGCGAGACGGAGCCCATCCTCGGGCGGCCCGTGTACCGCGCGGTCGCGGACATCCCCGGACAGGTGGACCTGGTGCAGGTGTTCCGTCGCCCGGAGGACATCGACGCGCACGTGGCGGACCTGCTCGCCAAGAAGCCGCACGCGGTGTGGTTCCAGCTGGGCATCCGCAATGACGCCGCGGCCGAAAAGCTCGCGCGCGCGGGCATCCGCGTGGTGCAGGACCGGTGCATGAAGGTGGAGCTGGCGCGGCTGTCCCAGGAGCGGGAGCTGTCCGGGGCGAGTCCGGCGTGACGCCCGGAAGCAAGCAGGCGTGGCGCGGTCCTGAACATTCCGCGAGCGCCAAGCGTCCCACGCATTATGGAAGGATGGAGTGGGGACTTCCCCATTCCGTCGCGAGTCCTTAACCTTGTCGTTACCCCGGCCCGTGGTGGGTGAACACCCCGACCCATCCCAGGACCTCCACGCAGCGCCCAGCAAGGAGTCCCCGCATGTCGTTCACCGGAATGCTCCCCCTCCACCTTGCCACCGTGGACCTCAGCCCCGTGGGTGAGCGGCTGTTCGCCGCGAGCGGGCTGGCCGTCACCGTGCTGGCCGCGCTCTGGTACGCGTGGACGCGCCCCGTGGCGCAGCCCGTGCCCGTGCGCGTCTCCTCGCGTCGCAACCCGCGCCGCTAGTCGCTCCGGTGTTTGAAGCCCTCGGGCCCGAGGGCCGGGTGACACCCGACCCCAGGCCCGAGTCCGAGTCCGGACGTCTCAGCCGCGCTTGAGCGCGAGCGACAGGGCGAAGTCACCCGCCTCGTCCGTCCACCACGCGGCAAGTCCCAGCCCGGCCGCGTCCAGCTCCGCCTCCACGCGGTGCTGTTCGAACTTGCAGCTGACCTCCGTGCGCAGCACCTCGCCCGCGGCGAAGTCCACGCGGCGCTTGAGCGACTGCATCCACACGGTCTGCTCGCGCCGCGACACCAGGCGCATCTCCACCCAGCGGTTGTGCTCGTCGAAGGGCGCGAAGTGCTCGAACCCGTTCGGGTCGAAGTCCGCGCCCAGCTCGCGGTTGAGCACGCGCAGCACGTTGCGGTTGAACTCCGCCGTCACGCCCGCGCTGTCGTTGTACGCGGCGTACAGCCGCTCGCGGTCCTTGATGAGGTCGGTGCCCAGCAAGAGGCCGTCACCGGGGCGCAGGCCCGAGGACAGCTCCGCGAGGAAGCGCGCGCGCTGCGCGGGCTTCAGGTTGCCGATGGTGCCTCCGAGGAAGGCCACCAGCCGCCGTCCGCCCTGGGGCAGCCGGTTGAGGTGGTGCTCGAAGTCGCCCACCACCGCGTGCACGCTGATGCCCGGGTACTCGCGCGCCAGCGTCCCCGCCGCGCGGCGCAGGAAGGACTCGCTCACGTCGAAGGGCACGAAGCGCGACAGCTGCCCCGCCTCCTCCATCGCGTCCAGCAAGAGGCGCGTCTTCTCGCTGGTGCCGCTGCCCAGCTCGATGAGCGTCGTCGCGCCGCTCAGCCGCGCCACGTCCCCGGCGTGGGCGAGCAGGATTTCGCGCTCGCGCCGCGTGGGGTAGTACTCCGGCAGGCGGGTGATGTCGTCGAAGAGCTGGCTGCCGCGCTCGTCATAGAGCCACTTCGGCGACAGCTCCTTGGGCGTGTTGCACAGCCCCTCGAGCACCTCCTGCTTGAGCGCGCGCCGGGCGTCCCCCGGCCTCACGTAGACCTCCACCTTCACCCCGGGAAAGCCGTTCGGCTTCTCCTCGAGCGTCGTCGTCTCCACCGCCTCCACCATCGAGCTCATCGCCTCTCCTCACGCCTCTGACGCACAACGAAAGCCGGCGAAAATCTGCCGGCGGATGGGGTAGTCCCAGTTGCGGAATCCGTTGCGGACCGCCACCGGTGCGCTCGCCCACGCTCCTCCTCGCAGCACCTTGTAGTCCTCGCCGAAGAACACCTCCGAGTACTCGCGATACGGGAACGCGCCGAAGCCCGCGTAGGGCTGGAAGTCGCTCGCCGTCCATTCCCACACGTCGCCCAGCAGGCCCCAGACCCCCTCGGCGCTCACGCCCTCGGGGTGGCTGCCCACCGGCAACGGGCCCCACGTGTCTCCGCCCAGGTTGGCGTGCGCGGCCGTGGGAGGTGCGTCACCCCACGGGTGCTCGCGTGCCACGTCGCAGGCGCCGTGCGCGGCGCGCTCCCACTCGGACTCCGTGGGCAGGCGCTTGCCGGCCCAGCGCGCGTACGCATCCGCTTCGTACCAGCACACGTGCTGCACGGGGTCGTCCGGGGGCAGCGGCTCCACCTGACCGAAGCGCCTGCGCAGCCAGCGTCCCGCCTGTTGTGGCAGCCAGAACTGCGGATGGGCGAGCGCCTCCGCGCGCACGAAGTCCCAGCCCTTCGGGTGCCACCAGCGCGGCTCGGCGTAGCCACCGTCCTCGATGAAGGCCTGGTACTCGCCGTTGGTGACGGGGTGCGCGTCCAGCAAGAAGGGGCGCACCTCGCGGGTGTGCACGGGGCGCTCGTTGTCGAAGGCCCACGGGTGGGTGCTGCCCAGCCGCGCGACGCCGCCGGAGATGAGCACGGGGTGTCGCGAGACAGGCGCGGGCGCGGGGCGCGCGGGCACCGGCGGCAGGCGGTACTCCACCTCCGTCATCAACTGGAGCGTGGCCGCGAGCGTCTCCGCGTGCTGCTGTTCGTGCTGCGCCACCATGCCGAAGACGTAGCCCCCGGCGAGCAGCGGCGTGTCGCCGTCCTCGGGGACGTGCTCGGACAGGTGCGCGCGCACGGCCTCGCGCACGCGCGCGGCGTAGGCGAAGGCGGACTCGGGAGGGAGCAGCGGGAGCGTGGAGCGCGTGCTCCTGGGATGCCGGAAGGCGTCGTAGATGGTGTCGAAGGCCGGGTCCGTCAGGGCCGGGGCCCCGAGCGCGCGCAAGAGCCACTGCTCCTCGTAGTTGGCCACGTGCGCGACGTCCCAGATGAGCGGCGACATCAGCGGCGAGTGCTGGTTCATCAACACCCGCTCGGGCAGCCCGGCGAGCATGCGCAGCACCCGCGCGCGCGCGGCCTCCAGCTGCGCCCACGCGCGCGCCTTCCACGCCGGCCTCGTTCCATCCCCTGTCGGTGCTGTCGTCGAGCGGCCCATCGTGCGGGACATGGCGGACTCAACCTAGGGAGTGCCTGGGCGAGGAGGTAAGTCCCAGGCCCCCAGGGCCCGAGTCCCCCGTGCTGGAATGTACGTTTCTGGAGCACGCGGGGCGTCTGGCCTCCCCGCGGGCCGCGCGCAGTTCTGTCCACTATCCCCGCGTCGTACAGGACCCCCGGTCGCCGCGAGGGGGAGGGGGCCCCTATGCTGCGTGCCATGTCCAGTGCTGCGAAGCACCGCACCGTGCTCGTCGTGGAGGACGAGGACGACATCCGGGCCGCCATCGCGGAAATCCTCGAGGGCGAGGGCTACGACGTCACCGTGGCCTGCAACGGCCGCGAGGCGATGGAGGAGCTGACGGACGTGCGCTACGTGCCGAGCCTCATCCTGCTCGACCTGATGATGCCGGAGATGAACGGACACGAGTTCCTCGAGCGGCGCAAGGCCATCGCCAGGCTGCGCAACGTGCCGGTGATGGTGCTCACCGCGGTGACGACGGACATCCCCCCGGGGGCCAACAGCCTGTTGCGAAAGCCCTTCTCCGTGGAGGAGCTGCTGGACGCGGTGCGGAGCATGCTGCCCATCGCCGCGTGAGCCCGGCCGCGCTCACGGCTCACGCTCCAGCGACAAGAGCGTCAGCGTGCGCGAGCGGTCCTCCCACGCGTAGCCCAGCACCAGCCCGTGGCGTGAGAGCCGGTGGCGCCCCGCTCCGCCGCCCTCCGGCAACGGCCCCCTGACGGACGCGTCCCCCAGCCGCTCCAGCGCGCCCTGGAGCTCGCCGAAGGCCTCCGCGCTCATACGGCCCACCTCTCGCCACGCTTGGGGCGAGTAGTGGATCCGATGAGGTCCTTGCGGACGCTGGCGAAGCTGCGCGGGCATCGACCAGGGCCCTATGCCAATGCCGTGCCCACGCGATGTCGCCTGGGACTCGGAGCATGGGTGCGGGGGAGGTGGTTTGAGCCTGAAGGAGTTACCGAACAACGCCCTGGGAGACGGAAGAAACGACAGGTGGCGAGCGGGCGTGGGCTCGCGAGTCCAGGCGGGGGCGGGGCGAGCGCCAGGGCCGCCCTGGAGCGCCGTCCGCGTGCCCGAGGGGGAGGCGACATCCCGAGCCGTCGCCGTGCGCTGGCTGCCCGTGGATGGCGAACGTGCTCAGGTTGACACAAGGGGCGGACAGCGGCCCCGGACAAGGAGAAGCCAAATGGCGGCACGGAGGCGGTACACCCCCTGGTCTGCCACGAACGGGCTGCTGTTCGGAGTGGCCGCGGGCGTGGTGCTGGCGCTCGCGGAGGTGGTGATGGCCCTGGCCTCGGGTGACAGCCCATGGCGGCCGGTGCGCATGTCCGCGAGCGTGGTGTTGGGGCCACGGGCCTTCGGCGAGGACTACCCGCTGGGGACGTTGGTGATGCTGGGCGTGGGGATGCACCTGACGGTGTCCGCCATCGTCGGGCTGTTCTACTCGTTCCTGGACGCGATGCTGCCGCCGGATGGACGCGGGCGTTGGGAGTTCCAGGCCGCGGTGGGGATGCTGTTCGGCATCGGCGTGTGGCTGGTGGACTTCCAGTTCGTCGCGCGTGGCTACTACCCGTGGTTCCTCGACGTGCCGCAGTTCGCCCAAATCGTGTTGCACGCCGTCTTCCTGGGGCTGCCGTTGGCGATGCTCTTCACGGCGGCGGAGCGGCGTCGCGCGTTGATGGACATCGCGGAGAGCACACCGTCGTCGGCGCCGTGAGGCGGGTGCTCACCAGAGCGCGTGGCATGGGTGCCACCAGAGGCGCGGGCGGGTGCGACGCGAGGCGTCGCGCGTGTTTGAAAAAACGCTGAAGGTATGGTGAAAGTACCCGACCTTCAGGGTTATCCAGGGGCCTTCGGGGTGCCTGGAGCACGGCCCCTCCTTTCGTGGACGACTGACACAGGCATGGACACAGAACTGGCGAGCATGCTGGGCGCGGCGGCGAGGGCCGCCCGGGTGCGGATGGGACTGACGCAGGCGGATGTGGCGGAGCGCATCGGCATGGCGTCGGAGGTGTACGGGCGCCTGGAGCGGGGCCACATGCTCCCCAGCGTGCAGAACCTGCGGCGACTGTGCGTGGTGCTCAACGTGCCGCCGCACCAGCTGCTGGGGTTGGGAGATGACCTGGCGGCGCCGCCTCCCGCGAAGGACAAGTCGGGCGCGAAGGCCCGCGAGGACGACACGCCGGAGATGCGGCGGCTGATGCGCAACCTGCGCAAGCTGTCCCCGGTGCAGCTGAAGCTGATGAACCTGGTCGCCTCGGCGATGCAGCAGAAGAAGAAGTGACGCCTCGCGGCCCCGGTGCACGGGGCCGTGGGTGACGGCGCCCTCCTCGCGAGCCTCGTGGGTTCGCTGGAGGAGGGGCCGAGGGGGGCTGCCGACCTGGATCGCCGAGGAGGTCGTCACGGGCGCCGGTCGCGGATCCGCTCGGGGCGGGGCGACTGGAGGGAGGCGCCGGGGTGCGCGGCGCTCTCCAGGGTGGACTCCAGGGTGCAGCGCAGGGCGGCGAAGGTGCCCCCGAACAGGAACAACAGGCCGAGCCACGTGCCCGCCACCCAGAGCTTCCGCGCGCGGCTCCAGTGGGCCGGGTCCACCCGGCGCAGCCACGCGAGGGCAAGGGCCTCTTCTGTCGGAGTGATGCGCCTGGGGAGCGCGCGGGTCCCTCGGGGTGGGGTGGAGCGTGGGTGGGCGCGCCTCGCCTCGGAGGAGGGGCGCGGGTGCGAGTAGGCGCCCTCGGACGGCGTCCTCGCGCGACGACGCGCCGCCTCATGTGGATCCGCGGTGTGCCCGAAGGTCCCCTCGGAAGGGGGCCTCGCACGACGACGTGCCGCCCCATGGGGCTCCTCGCCGCGCTTGTGCGGGCGGGCGTTCTCCGAAGGGGGCCTCGTGTGGGGCTGCACCGCCTCGTGTGGATCCACGCTGTGCTCGTGCGGGTGTGCCACCGCGGAAGAGGTCTCCGCCTGGAGATGCGCACCCTCACGTGGATCCACGCTGTGCTCGTGCGGGTGTGCCACCGCGGAAGAGGTCTCCGCCTGGAGATGCGCACCCTCACGTGGATCCACGCTGTGCTCGTGCGTCTGGGCGTCCTCGGATCCGAGGCCCACACGGGAGCCTCCCGACGAGGTCGCATGTCGCAGGTGCCGTCGCGCCAGTCGCACGGGCCACGGACTCTCGGAGGCGTCGTCCGGTGACACCTTCCTCCGTGTCGCCTCGGAGGCCGAGGGCGACGGCGTCCGTGGGAACAGCGGCCGGTCCCACTCGGGCGTCGCCGAGCGCAGCGCCGCCTCCAGCGCCGCGTGCAGCGAGCCTCCCTCCTGGAAGCGCTCCTCGGGCTTCTTGCGCAGCAGCCGCTGGGTGATGGCGTCCAGCTCACTCGGGACGCGCGCGTTCAGCGAGGACGCGGGCGCGGGCATGCGCGTCTCGATGTGCTCGGAGAGGACCTCGCGCGGCAGTGTGAGAGAGAACGCCGGCGCGCCCGTGAGCATCTCGTGCAGCGAGACGCCTAGCGCATAGAGGTCATCCGTGGCGCGGAAGGCATAGCGCGCGGCGCGCTGGGCGTGGTGCTCGCGGTGGAAGCGCAGGGCCTCCGGGCTTCGGTACTGGGGCGTGCCCGGCGGCAGCGGGCCTTCGGTGAGGGGCTGCGACTCCGCGTGGTTGGCGCTGCCGAAGTCCACCAGCACGGGCGACTCGTCCGAGGCGCGCACGAGGATGTTGGAGGGCTTGAGGTCCCGGTGGAAGACGTGGCGCGAGTGCAGCTCCCCCAGCGTCCACGCGAGCTGGGAGAACAGCCGGGCCACCCGCCGCGCGGAGGGGGCCTCGCGCTTCACCCACGTGGCCAGGGTGGCGCCCTCCACGTAGTCGAGCACCACGTAGTGGTACCCCGTCCGCACATCCGGCCAGCGCCCGTGCGCCCAGACGCGCACGACATGCGGATGCACCGCGTGCAGCAGACACGCGAGCTCCCGGACGGCGCGCGCGTCCGTGCGGTCCAGGTCCTCGCTGCCCGGTCCTCGCAGCGCGAACTTGAGCGCGTGCAGGCGCCCGCCCTGCTCCACCTGGAACACCGCGCCGAAGGCGCCCTGGCCCAGCCGGGCACGGACGCGCCACGGGCCCACCTTCATCCCGGGACGCAGCGCGAGGGGATGGCCCGTCGTCATGGGGCGCCTCGGGGGCTGTGGGCCATGCGGGTGACGGGGGATGCAACGGGCCACGGAGCAAAGGGGGCAATCATCGACATGACCCGGGGGTAGGGTTGGAACACTGGGTGACGACCTCCTGGGTAACGAACCTAACAGGGAGGGACCACATTCAGTGATGGAACAGGTCGTGTCCTGTCACGCCGTGGATGAAACCCCCGGAAATCCCCGGGCTGTAACCCGCGGGCACGCCCCGGCGTAGCGAGGGTGTCCCCGCGCGGGCCGGCTCCGGTCCGCGCCTCTGCTCACGAGGCCCCACGTGCGTCCCTCCTCCCTGCCGTGCACCGTGCTCCTGACGCTGGTCGCCTGTGGACCCTCGTCCTCCGTCGACGAGGGCCTGGGGGAGGTGGGAGGCCTGGACACGTCCGAGGCGGGCATCACCGCCTTCGTGCGGGAGGGGCGCTATCGGGAGTGGCTCGCGGAGCCGGCGCCCCGTCGCTCGGTGCGCTCCCATGGCGACCGGGTGCGGGTGTTCTTCAACGACGTGCTGGCCCGCTCCATGGCGGAGGGCAACCGCGTCCACCCCGTGGGCAGCATCACCGTGAAGGAGCTGTTCGAATCGGACGGCCGCACGACGCGAGGCCACGCCCTCGACATCAAGGTGGCCGAGGGCACCGGCAAGGACACCTGGGTCTTCTACGAGGGCTTCGGCCCGAACTACGACGACAACTACTACGGCCGGGGCCACGACACGTGCCACGGCTGCCACGCGGACCAGGGGACGGACTACGTGGCCACGCCCCTGCCGCGCTGACGTCGCGCTACGGCTGGTTGCGGGTGACGAAGGGGAAGGTCTGGATGATGAAGTTCCCCGCGGAGTCCTCCATCCACACCTCCACGGTGTGAGGGCCGTCCAGCAGCTCGCGCGTGTCCAGCTCCGCCGTCCACACGCCATCACCCTGGTCCGTCCCCGCGCGGATGCCCGAGCCGTCCCGCGTGAAGGCCACGCTCCTCACGCCGCTCACGTCGTCCGTCACCCGGGCCTCCAGCACCACGATGCCGGAGACGGCCTCGTCCGGTCCGGGTGAGAGCAGCTGGGCGCGCGGGGGCGTGTCGTCGTAGCGCACCGTGCGGGTGAGGGTGGTGCTCAGGCCCGTCTCGCTCGTCGCGACCATCGTGAAGACGTTGTCCCCAGGCACCAGGGGCAGCCGGGCCACGAAGACGCCTCCGCCGCGCGGCACCTCGTACGAGCCCCCGCCGGGCGTCACCTCCACCCGCGTGGCGGACTCCGAGTACACGGCCAGCTCGTAGTCCATCATGTCCCCGGGCTGCGGCCCCACGAGCCACCCGTCCGGAAGGCCCGCCACGAGCCACGGCGCCTCGGCGTCCACCCAGAAGGTGAGCACGTGCTCCGTGACGTGGCCCGCCGCGTCCGTCGCGCGAATCAGCACCTCGTTGGCCCCGGGGGTGAGCGCCAGCTCGTGCGCCACCAGTCCTCCGCCCGCGGGCACCTCCGTGACGTGCACCCAGTTGGTCTCCACGCGCACGGGGGAGGCATCGTCCACCCACACGCGGACCTCCGTCAGCAGCGAGCCCACCATCGAGCCCTCCGCGGGGTACAGCACGGTGATGCCAGGCGCCACCGCGTCCACGCGCACCGTGGCCTGCTGGCTGGAGCGTCCGCCGAACGTGTCGGTGGCCACCAGCTGGATGACGTTGAGGCCGTCGCGCAGCGGGAGCTCCGTCCACACGAAGCCGCCGCTTTCCTCGGGCACCACCGGGTACTGCTCACCGTGGAGGATGAACGCGGCGGACTCGATGGTGGCCCCGGGCGCCAGCGCCGTCACGAAGCCGCACACGCCCAGGCTCGTCTCGCCCATGAAGTCGGGCAGTCCGCACAGCGTCACCGAGGGCAGCGGGTCCGGCGATGGCAGAATCTCCACCGCGCGCGTCCCGCTGCTGCCCAGGCGGTTCGCCTCGCGAGGCTGGAGCGTCACGCCCGAGTACACCGCGCGCACCTCCGAGGCGCCCAGCACCTCCCAGCCCCCTCGCGGCCGCCACACCACCGAGTACACCCCATCCCCATCCGCGTCGTGGTCCGTCCCCACGGTGACGCCGGCCACCTGGAATGTGACCTGTCCCTGTCCCGGGCCCCGCGCGCGCCAGCCATCGGCGCTCGTCACGCGGGCCGACAGCGGGTTGTCCCGGCCCACCGTGAGCTGCGCACCCGCGAGCACCGTGGTGGTGGTCTCCAGGCCCTCGGTGGGAGGCGGAGGATTCGTGTACGCGGTGACCCACGTCGCGCCCGAAACGCCCGGCCTGCTCATCGACGTGGCCGTCACCTGGACCTCCGAGGTGAGGGACGGGGCGAGCTCGACGGGCGTTCCCACCGAGAGCGTCACGGAGGTCCGCTCACCCGGGGCGAGCGTCACGGTGGTGCGGTCCAGCGTCGCCGTCCAGCCCGGCAGCCCGCCCGAGGCCTCGAGCGTGAACGTGTCTGCGCGAGCGCCCTCGTGGAGGACCCAGAGCGTGTACGTGACGCGCTGGGGATGGGGCAGGGCCTGGGCCACGGGTTTGCTCGCGGCGTCGTCCACGGTGACGCTGACGCCGTCACCCTTGTCGGGGAAGCAGGACAGCGCGAGCGTGGCGAAGGTGGTGGGGATGTCCGGGTGGCGCGAGGTGCCCACGCCCCAGCCTCCGTCCTCGGCCTGCCGTGCGATGAGCCACTCGAGCGCCCGCGCGACGCGAGGCTCCTGCTCCGGCGTGCGGCCCGCGAGGCACAGCGCGTACAGGGCGAAGCTGGTGGAGGTCTCGTCCGGGGCCTCCTGGTCGAGGCTGCCCCAGCCCGGCGCATCGTCGAGCGTGCGCGTGGCGAGCAGCCGCGTGGCCACGGACTCCAGCGCGGCCGTGTTCTCGCCCTGCTCACCGGGGCCCGCGGCCTTCAGGCCCACGGCCGTCCACGCCACCTGGTACGTGTAGCGCTGGGCGTCGTCGAAGGGCCCTTCCGACAGGTCGTTCAGGTGCTCGCGCAGGTACGCGGCGGCGCGGCGGAGCGCGTCCTGGTACCGGGCGGCGCGAGCGGGGTCGGCGTGCACGCGGGCCTGGGCGAGCGCCGTCATCAACCGCGCGGTGACGCCCATGTTGGAGGCGCCCACGGGCCGGAGCGGATAGTCCTCCACCCAGCGCCCGCTCAGCTCCTGCGTGCTCACGGCCCAGTCCGCCGCGCGCGCGAGCGCCTCCGAGTGCCGGGTGCCCACCTTCGCGTCGTAGCCCGCGAGCCCGAAGGCCGCGTAGCTGGTGTACGCGTTGCGGTAGTGCACGCCCTCCAGCGACCACGAGCCGCTCGCGTCCTGGCCCACGAGCAGGTCCCTGGCCATCCGCTCCATGTTCTCGCGGTTGGTGCGCCCGTTGGTCGTGACGGTGTCCAGGTCGAAGCCGTTGGCGCCGGCCTGGGTGAGGCCGAAGAGCGTGGCGCCGTGGCGGTGGCATGAGGTGCAGCCCTGGTCCTTCGTCCACGTGACGGCGTCCGCGCTGACGAAGTCGAGCGCGCGCTGGGCCGCCGCCACGCGCTCGTTCGCGCGAGAGGCCGTGGCCGACAGCAGCGTGACGAGCACGAGCCCCCAGAGCGAGGACGAGACGGAACGAAGCGAGCGCGCGCGGATGGACATCGGACGTGTTCCCATGGAGCCGGGCCCGCGCGCGGTGCACGCCCAGAGACTCGGCGCCCGGGACGAATCATGACCGGCACGCGCTCAATCACAAACAAAGGAGCCCGCACTTTCGCGCCTGCCCGCAGGGCAGGTGTAGAAGGTGTCATCAGACCCAGCACCGGGTCATGAGGAGGGTGTCCGCGAGAGCGGCATACTGGGTGAGCACGGGAGATTTGCTCGGGAATCCGCGAGTCGATTCCTCCTGTCCATGGAATCCCGAATGACAGTCATTGTGTAACGCGCCCGAGCCCCGCCTCGGTGGGCGAGCGAGGCGCCGGGCCCTGTGGCTCTCGCGGCTCGCGAGACGGGGCTCTCACAATGTCAGACTCCAGGGTGTGTCCGGACGCGTGAGGTCCGTGTGCACTGCTCGCGGTGATGGATGCGTCGTGTCATCGCGGTTGGCTGCTGACCGGGCGCGCTGAAACATGCGAGGAAGACAGCCTGTCTCGCGCCTCATCTCGTGGCCCATCCCGGTGCTCGTCGCTCTCGCGCGTGGGGACAGGAAGGACGACCCTCGAATGTCTCAAGCGCTGCTCGAAGCCATCTCCCAGGACGATGTCGCCGCCGTGAAGACGCAGGTCGCGACGGTGGATTGGAGTGTCCGCGACGGGTTCGGTCGGGCCCCGCTCGGCATGGCGGCCTCGCGCGCGGGCACGAAGGCGCGGGACATCCTGACGGTGCTGCTGGACGCGGGCGCGGACGTGAACGCGGCGCAGGGCGCGGGCAGTGACGAGGAGGAGGGGTGGACGGCGCTGCACCAGGCGTGTGTGCGCGGCACGTCGCCGGAGGCGCTGGGCGCGGTGGAGGTGCTGCTCGCGCGGGGGGCGAAGGCGGACGGGGTGAGCGCCAAGGCGTCGGTGACGCCGCTGGAGCTGGCGCTGCGCACGCACCACCTGGGCATCGCGGAGGCGCTGCTGAAGGCAGGGGCCAACCCGGACGCGGTGGGCCCGTCCGGCATGGCGCCGCTGCACCTGCTGGTGCAGCTGTACCGCGAGCGCGAGGGGGACCGGTACAAGAAGGGCGAGCGCGAGCACATGGCGGGGGCGGCGGTGAAGCTGCTGCTCGCGCACGGCGCGAAGCCGGGCACGAAGGACCAGAAGGGTGAGACGGCGCTGGCGAAGGCGCTCCTGCACCGGCTGCCCGAGGAGTTCGTCCTGGCGCTCGTCGCCGCGGGCGCGCCGCTGGACGAGTGGGTGGACCTGGGCACGCCGCCGGAGCAGGTGCTCGTCACGCCCGCGTCCATGGCGGTGGGGTTGGGGCAGCCGCCCTCGGTCATCAAGGCGATGCTGGAGACGGGGCTCGACACCACGAAGCCCGTGGCGCCGGACCAGCAGAACCTGCTGCACTACGCGGCGATGAAGCGCTTCGCGGCGCTGGCGCTGGTGCTCGAGCACCGGCCCACGCAGGACGTCGACGCGCGCGACGCGTCCGGCGCGACGCCCCTGTTCCTCGCGTCGTGGATGGGGCTCGTGAGCAGCGTGCAGGCGCTGCTGGCGCGCAAGGCCAACCCGGACATCCCGGACCTGGATGGGAACACGCCCCTGCACACGGCGGCGCGCAACGGGCTGCAGGACGTGGTGGAGGTGCTGCTCGCCGCGGGCGCGAACAAGTCGCTGCGCAACCTGGAGGGAGAGACGGCGGCGGACCGCGCCCGGCAGAAGGGCCACGCGACGCTGGCCGCGCTGCTGGGCTGAGCGGTCCGGCGTGGGGCCACGGGCGTGACGGCTCGGGGTGGCCTGGCGGACCCCGCGTCGCGCCGCGGGCCTGAGACGGCCGCGCGGCCGGGCCCACCCGGAGCAACGGGGTGGCCTCCTGCGAAGAGGCCACCCCGGGCCTACGGGTGCATCAGTTGTCGACGAAGAAGTTGAAGCGCTGGACCGTGGAGTTGCCCACGCCGTCGCTCATCCACACGTCGACGGTGTGCGAGCCGTCCAGCAGCTCGGTGGTGTCGAGCGTCGCCGTCCAGTCACCGTTCGCCTGCTGCGTGCCCGGGCGGATGCCGGACATGTCGCGGCTGAAGCCCACGTTGGTGATGGGGCCGAAGTTGTCGGTGACGCGCGCGCGCAGGGTGATGGTGCCGCCCACCGTGGCGCCCGAGGCGGGCGACAGCAGCGTGGCGGTGGGGGCCTGCACGTCGTAGTTCACCCGACGCGTGGTGGTGGTGGACACGCCCGTCTCGCTCAGCGTGACGATGGAGAGGTTGTTGACGCCCGGGCTGAGCGTCAGCGTGCTCTGCACCGCGCCGCCGCCGCGGGCCACGGAGAGCGCCGCGCCGCCGTTGATGCGCACCGTCGTGGCGGACAGTGACTGCACGTTGACCGTGTACGTCAGCTGGTGGTTGGGCTGCGCGCCGAAGAGCTGGTTGTCACCGGGGTTGGTGGAGACGACGGGCGTGCCCGGGTCCACCCAGATGAACACCAGCTTCTCCGTCACGTTGAAGGCGCTGTCCGTGGCGCGCACCAGGATGACCTGGTCGCCGTAGTTCATGGGCACCGTGTGCTCCACCGTGCCGTTGCCGAACTCCAGGATGGACGACGCCACCCACTGCGTCTCCACGCGCACCGGCGTCTGGTCCTGCACCGACGACGTCACCGTCACGTTGAGCTGGCCCAGCGCCGCGCCGTTCACCGGCGACTGCACCGTCAGGATGGGCGGCACGCGGTCCACCGTGAGGTTGACCTGCTTCGTCGTCACCCCGCCGAAGCTGTCGCGTGCGGTGAGCTGGATGATGTTCGGGCCTTCCTGCAGGGTGATGGTCGTGTAGATGAGGCCGCCGTTGCCCGGCGTGAGCGGGATGACGGTGGCGCCGTTGATGATGAAGGCCGCGTACGTGACGACCGCGCCCGGGGCGCGCGGCGTGGCGTAGCCCCAGATGTCCAGGGTCGTCTCGCGGGTGAAGGCGGGCGGGTTGCCGATGGTGACCGACGGCGTCAGGTGCGGGAACGGGTCGATGATGACGGTGCGCGCGTCGGTGCTGCCCAGCAGGTTGGACAGCGGCGCCTGACGCTCGATGCCCGAGTACACCGCGCGGAAGTCCTGCGCGCCCGTCACCGTCCACGCGTCGGAAGGCGGCACCCAGTCGAAGGTGAACAGGCCGTCCGCGTTGACGTCCGCGTCCGCGCCCACCGGGACGCCGGCCACGTAGAACGTGACGACGCCGTGGGTGGGGCCCACGACGGGGTTGTTGTTGGCGTCACGCACGCGCGCCGACAGCACGTTGCCCGTGCCGATGGTGATGTGCGCGTTGACCGCGGGCGCCTGGATGGTGGTCGTGGTGGCCAGGCCCGTGACGGGCGGCAGGGGCGGCGTGTACGCGTTGACGCGCGCGGAGCCGGACACCCCCGGGGCGCCGCCGGACGTGGCGGTGAGCGTGAACTCGGACGTGAGCGCGGGCAGCAGGTTCGCCGGCGCGTTGACGGTGACGGTGACGGTGCCTTCGCCGCCCGCGGGCAGGAAGAGGCTGACGGGGTTGGGGAAGGAGGCCCAGCCGGGGAGCCCGCCCGACGTGCTCAGCGTGTACGTGTCCGCCTGGTAGCCGTGGTTCTTCACGTTGAAGGTGAACGTCGTCTGCTGGCCCTGCTGCGAGCCGATGACCAGCTCCTTGCGCGCCTCGCCCACCACCGTGACGTGCACGCTGAAGTCGCCGTAGCAGGACAGGCCCAGCGCCGCGAACGTCGTGGGGATGTCGAACGTGGCCGAGCCCGTGCGCCAGCTGCCGTCCGCGGACTGGCGCGTCTTGAGCCACTCGATGCTGCTGCGCACGCGCGGGTCCGTGGCGGGCTCGCGGCCGGCCAGGCACAGGGCGTAGATGGCGCTGCCGGTGGACATGTCGTTGGCGGCCGTGTTGGGCAGGTCACCCCAGCCCGGGTTGCCGGGCGAGGCGCGGGTGAGCAGCCGGTTGGCCAGCGTGTCGATGGCGGTGGTGTTCACGTTGGAGGGGCCAGGGCCCGCGGCCTTCAGGCCCACCACGGCCCAGGCCACCTGGAAGGTGTACGGCATGCCGTTGCCCGTGGCGGACTGGTCCGCGTTGTCCAGGTTGGCGCGCAGGTAGGCGGCGGCGCGGTCCAGGGCGGTCTGGTACTGCGCGGCCCGGGCCGGGTCCACGCGCTGCCTGGCCTGGGCGATGCCCACCATGATGCGCGCGGTGGTGGGCACGCTGCCGTGGTCCACCGGGAAGTTGGCGTGGTCCGACGGCCACCGGCCGCTGGCCTCCTGCGTGAGCAGCGCCCAGTTGGCCGCCGCCACCAGCCCCGCGCTGTACTGCGTGGACACGTACTGGTCGTACCCGGCCAGGCCGAACGTGGAGTAGGACGTCTTCTCGTTGCGGAACGACGTGCCCTCGTGAATCCACGAGCCGTTCGCCAGCTGCTCCGTCTTGATGCGCTGGCCGAGGAACTCCAGGTTGTACTGGTTGGTCCGCCCGTTCGAGACGACGACGCTCATGTCGTAGCCGTTGGCCCGCGCCGCGGCCAGGCCGAACGTCGATGCGCCCACGCGGTGGCATGCCGCGCAGCCGTTGGCCGACACCCACGTGGCCACATCCGAGCTGAGGAAGTTGATGGCCCGTTGGGTGGCCTGGGCGTTGGTCTGCGTCTGCGCGGAGGCAGGCGTGGACAGGAAGGCGAGCAGCAGCGTCACGAGGCCGACGAGGGCCGACGGACGCGCGACACGCCGCGACGAGGCGGGGTGGAACATGGGTCTCCGGACAGGCGAAGGGCCGGTGCCAGGCATTGGCACTGGGCGCGTCACCTCCGGGGCGCCTGGACGCAATCCGGCCTCTCCGGGCGGATGACTAAAGGTCATCTGCCCAGGTCAGCTCCTCCAGGATGTCGTTTGGCCCCCCCACAGGCAGCGCGTATTCGTGAAATACTCCACAGTGGTTGAAATTGTCCAGTCACCGAAAATCGGACAGTTTCAGTGATAACGGGGTTTTAAGTGACACCCACCGTTCGTGGGAGGGCGGCGTGCCCGGAGTGGTCTGAAAGGACCCGCAAGTGGGACTTCCGTGACGCCCCCGTCACGGGGCCGCGAGCACAGGGCGCGCTCGAGCGGAGACAGCGGCCTCGCGCGAGAGGGTCTGCTCGCGCGAGGGGGGGACCGGAAGTGCCGGACCTCAGCCGCCGACGATGTCGAGCGTCTGGCCGACGCCCTGGGCCCGGGCGACGTCGTAGAGCGCGCGGGCGAGGGCCACGTCCTGCAGCGCGAGGCCGGTGGAGTCGAAGATGCTGAGCTCCTCCCCGGAGCGGCCGGGCTTCTTGCCGGCGACGACCTCGCCGAGGGTGCCGGCAATCTGCTCGGCGCGCAGGAGGCCGTCGTGCAGGGGGACGTTGACCTCGCCGGAGTGCAGGGCCTGCTCGGTGTCGTCGATGAAGACGCGGCCCTCGGTGAGGATGCGCGGGTCCAGCTCCTGCTTGCCGGGGGCGTCCGCGCCCATCGCGTTGATGTGGGCGCCGGGCTTGAGCCACTCGCGCTTCACCACCGGGGTGCGCGAGGGCGTGGAGGTGCAGACGATGTCCGCGCCGGAGGCCTCCTGGAGGCTGACCACGCGGCCGCCCTTCTCGGCCTGGAGCGCCTTCGCGGCGGCGTCGGAGGCATCGGCGAGCAGCAGCTCCAGCTCCCCGAACAGGGCGCGGTGCGCGTCGATGAGGACGCGGGCCTGCACGCCGCAGCCGACGAGCCCGAGCGTGCGGGGCTGGGGCTTGGCCAGGTACTTGGACGCGACGCCGCCGGCGCAGCCGGTGCGCCACGCGGTGAGCCACGTGCCGTCGAGGATGGCGAGCGGGGACGCGGTGTCCGGGTCGCTGAGGATGTAGAGGGCGCGCACGGTGGGCAGGCCGTGCTTCTTGGGGTTCTGGGGATGGGCGTTGACCCACTTCACGCCGGCCGCGCCGTCGAGGAACGCGGGCATGGCGCGGAAGTCGCCGTCGTACTGCGGCAGGGAGAGGTACACCTTGGGCGGCATGAGCGACTCGCCACGGCCGTGGGCCCGGAAGGCCTTCTCGACGGCCTGGAGGCCGAGCTCGACGGTGTAGAGACCGCGCAGCTCTTTCGCGCTGAGGATGAGGGTGGACATGGCGGCGCTATATACCGGAGGTGTCGGTACGCCGCCCTGTGGGTGATGCTCCAGGGCCCGGTGAAGGGAGCTCCCGTCGTGGACTTGTGCACTTCTCCGCTGTTCGAGCGACTCGCCTCCGCCCGCCACGTGCTCATCGCCGGGGGCGGTGGAGGCTTCGACGTGTTCAGCGGGCTGCCGCTGTACTTCCGCCTGCGCGCGCAGGGGAAGACGGTGTCGCTGGCGAACATGAGCTTCACGCGGCTGGAGGCCGTCCAGGGGGAGTGGACGGCGCCAGGGGTGGTCCGCGTGGACGCCACCACGGCGGGGCCGGAGCACTACTTCCCGGAGGGGTGGCTGGCGCGCTGGTTCGCGCGTCAGGGGGAGGAGGTGTCCATCCACTGCCTGGACCGGGGCGGCGTGGCGCCGGTGCGGGAGGCGTACGCGTCCTTGCACGCGCGGCTCGGGTTCGACGCGGTGGTGCTGGTGGATGGGGGCACGGACATCCTGATGCGCGGGGATGAGGTCGGACTGGGCACGCCGGTGGAGGACATCTCCAGCCTGGGCGCGGTGCAGGCGCTGCCGGAGATGACGAAGCTGGTGGTGTGTCTGGGCTTCGGCGTGGACCGGCACCACGGGGTCTGCCACGCGCACTTCCTGGAGTCGGTGGCCGCGCTCAGCAAGGACGGGGGCTACCTGGGCGTCACCGCGCTGCTGGAGTCGATGCCGGAGGTGGCGCGGTACAAGGACGCGGTGTCGTTCGTGTGTGAGCGGATGCCGAGGGCCCCGAGCATCGTCTCGCTCTCCGTGGTGTCCGCGCTGGAGGGGGAGTACGGCGACGTGCACCGCACGGTGCGGACGCAGGGCAGCACGCTGTGGATCAACCCGCTGATGAGCATGTACTGGGCGTTCGACTTGTCGGCGGTGGCGCGCAGGTGCCTGTACCTGGAGGCGCTCGCGGACACGCGGACGCCGTGGGAGATGAGCGAGGTCATCGAGAAGTTCCGCGAGGAGCGTCCCATCCGGCCGTGGATGGACATCCCGGTGTGACGCGCGAGGCGTGCGCGCATTTCGGTAGGCTCGCGGGGAGGGCCTCGGGCCCGAGGAGCGCGCGAGCGTGAGCGAGCAGGACGAAGCGCAGCTGCGGCAGGCGGTCGCCGAGGGACTCCTCGCTCGCGACGAGGTGGAGGTGCTGCGCGCCGAGGCCGCGCGGCTGGGACAGCGCCCACTGGAGCTGCTCCGGGCGCGAGGCCGGCTCTCCGAGGACACGTATGCGTCGCTGGTGCGGATGTGCGAGCCGGTGGAGTCGCGGGAGGGCGCGCTCGCGGCGCCGGGCGGGCGGGCCACGTCCGGGCTCGGGCGCGCCGGAGCGGACGGTGTGCCCTCGGCGATGAACGGGCGCGAGGCGGCGGTGACCCCAGGGGCCTCCCCGGTTGCGTCCGTGACTCCCGCGCTCGAGCGTCGCGAGCCGTTGACGCCAGGGGCTCCCGTGGCGGGCGCTGTCGCTGTCGCGGCGGAGGTCGTCCACGTACGCCCTGGAGGCGCGCCGGCCGCTGACGACACGCTCAGCCTCCCAGGCGGGAGCCCGCCGGGTGCCTCGGACAGGCTCGGCGCGGAGGTGCCATCCGGGCGGGTGCCCGCCGACGCCGGCGTCGACGTGCCCGCGTTCCCGGTGCCGGGCTGGGAGCGCTACTCCCCCGTGCGCTTCCTCGGCCAGGGCGGCATGGGCCGCGTGTTCCTCGCGTGGGACGCGCGGCTGCATCGTCACGTGGCGCTGAAGTTCGTGCGCGGGGACGAGCCGGAGCTCGCGCGTCGGTTCGTCGCGGAGGCCCGTGCGCAGGCGCGCGTCTCCCATCCCCGGGTCTGCGAGGTGTACGAGGTCGGCGAGGTCCAGGGGCGCGTCTACATCGCGATGCGCTACGTGGACGGGCTGCCGCTCCAGTCGCTGGTGGAGTCGCTCGGCGTCGAGCAGAAGGCCCGCGTCCTGCGCGACGCCGCCGAGGGGGTGCACGCCGCGCATCGCGCCGGGCTCATCCATCGCGACCTCAAGCCCTCCAACCTCCTGGTCGAGCGCTCCGCCGACGGCGAGCTGTCCGTGTACGTCATGGACTTCGGGCTCGCGCGCGACTGGAAGGAGAGCGCCACCGCGACGGGCACCGTGCTCGGCACGCCGCACTTCATGTCGCCCGAGCAGGCCCGAGGGGAGGTCACCCGGCTGGACCGCCGCGCGGACGTGTACGGCCTGGGCGCCACGCTCTACGCGCTGTTGACGGGGCGCGCGCCCATCCCGGGTGAGAACGGGCTGGAGGTGCTCGGCAACATCGCCACCGTGGAGCCGCGTCCTCCGCGGGCCCTGGACGCGGACATCCCCGTGGACCTGGAGGCCATCACCCTCAAGTGCCTGGAGAAGGACCGCTCCGCGCGGTACGGCTCGGCGCGTGAGCTGGCGGAGGACCTGTCCCGCTTCCTCGATGGCGCGCCCGTGCTCGCGCGCACCGGTCCGGGCTACCGCGCGCGCAAGTGGCTGCGCAGGCACCGTCGCTCCGTGGCATTGGGGACGGGGGCGCTCGTCGTGGTGTCGCTCGCGCTGGGGCAGGGGGTGCTCGCCCGTCGCGAGGTCTCCCAGCGAGAGGCCCTGGCCCGCCGGTTCACGGAGCAGGTGGAGCGCATCGAGGCCCAGGTCCGTTACACGGGCATCGCTCCCGCGCACGACACGCGCGCGGACCGCGAGGCCCTGCGCCAGCGCATGCGTGAGCTGGAGGCCGCGATGCGCGAGGCGGGGCCCATGGCGGATGGCCCCGGACACTATGCGCTGGGGCGCGCACACCTCGCGCTCGGGGACGACCTGCTCGCGCACCATCACCTGGATGCGGCGTGGCGGGCGGGCAACACCGAGCCGCGCGTGGCGTACTCGCTGGCCCTGGTCCTGAGCCACCTGTACCAGCGCGCGCGACTGGACGCCGAGCGGACCCGGGACGAGACGACCCGCGCGAAGCGGCTCCACGACGCCACCCGTCGGTTCGGTGAGACGGCGCGTGACTTCCTGCGCCGGAGCGAAGGGGCCCAGGTCCCCTCTCCGGAGTACGTGGCCGCGCTGCTCGCGTTCCTGGAGAACCGCCTCGACGAGGCGCTGGCGAAGCTGGAGGCGCCGGGCTCGCGACCGCCCTGGTTCCACGAGGCCCCGTTGCTGCGCGGGGACATCCTGGTGACGCGGGCCGCGAGTCGCTGGAACACGGGACAGCGGGACGGCGCGCTCGCGGACCTGGAGGAGGCACGGCGCGCCTATGCGCACGCGGCGGACATCGGTCGCAGCGTGCCCGCCGTGGCGCTCGCGCGGGCGCGCCTGGAGGGCTGGGCGCTGTTGCTCGCGCTGTATGGCCAGGGCGAGGTGGCGCCTCACTACGAGCGGGGCATGGCGGCGGTGTCCCAGGCGCTGTTGCTCGCGCCGGACGACGCGGAGGCCCATGAGCTGGAGGCGGGCTTTCACCGGCGCCTCGCCGAGCATCACGCCCGGCGGGGCGGTGAGGTGGAGCCGCTGCTGGACAAGGCCCTGACCTCGGCGCGTCGGGCGATGGCGCTGTCGCCGCTGCGACTCCAGGGCTTGCATGAGCTGGCCCTGGTGCACTGGCAGCGGGCCCGGCTGCGGCAGGAGAAAGGGCTGGACCCTCGGGACTCCCTGCGCGAGGCCGTCGCCGCCTTCGACCGCGCGAGCCCCGAGACGTGGGACTACGACTTCCACGCCGACCACGGGCAGGTGTTCCGCGTGTGGGCGGACCACGAGGACGGCGTGGGGGGCGACTCGCTGCCCTATCGGCAGCGGGCCATCGACTCGCACGAGCGCGCGGTCGCGTTGGACGCGAAGCGGCCCGAGGCGTGGATCAACCTGGGGACCGAGTACCTCGCGCGCGCCACGAATCCCCGGGCGCCGAGCCCCGTGGAGGACCTGGACAGGGCCGCCTCCGCCCTGGAGCGCGCGCGGACCCTCAACCCCGCGCACGTGGTGCCCTGGTTCTACGAGGGCGAGGTGCACCTGGCGCGGGCCACGAGGCAGCGCGACTCGGGCGCGGACGTGAGGCCGACGTTGCTGCGGGCCCGTGAGGCGTATCTGCGCGGCGTGGCCATCAACCCGAGGCTGCCTCCGCTGCACAACGGCCTGGGCACGGTGGGGTTCGAGCAGGCCAAGGACACGTGGGAGCGCGGGGGCGACCCGGAGCCGTCGCTGCGCGAGGCCCTGAAGTCGTTCGAGCAGGCCATCGCGCTGGCGCCGGCCCAGGGCTACGGACAGAACAACGTGGGCGAGGTCCACGCGTGGCGCGCGCGGATGCGAGTGCTGGAGGGGCGCTCTCCCGAGGCCGAGGTGAAGGCGGCGCGCGTCGCGCTGAAGGACGCGCTGGAGAAGGTGCCGGACCTGGCCCCGCCGTGGATGAACCTGGGCACGGCGCTCCTGGCGGAGGCCGAGTGGAGGCGCGCGCGGCGACAGCCGGTGGAGCCGGTGCTGACGGAGGCCGTCCAGGCCCTGCGTCGCGCGCTGACGCTGAATCCGAAGCAGGCCCAGGCGTGGCGGGAGCTGGGCGAGGCGCTGGCCCTCGAGGCGCTCGCGAAGGGAGACGCGGAGTCGCTCACGCAGGTCGAGCATGCGTTCGAACAGGCCCTCGCGTTGGAGCCCACCCAGCCCGAGCACCGCCTGGCCTTCGCGCGCTTCTGTCTGTCATGGGGACAGCGGCCCGGTGCGAGTGACGCCAGGCGGCTGGAGCGTGGGCGGGTGCTCACGCAGGAGGTCCTCGCGGCGAGGCCCACGTGGCCACGAGCGCGGGCCTTGCGCGCCGGGTTGCTCCTGGCCTCGACGGAGACGGGGAGCACCCATTCCGAGGCGCACGAGCTGTTGTCCCGCGCGCTCGGCGACAATCCGCACCTCACGCGCGCGTGGAGTCCGCTGCTCTCCGTGGCGGAGTCGCGGTGAGGGGGCGCTTCAGTCGGATTCCCCGGTGGGCTCGGGTACCTTGGTGACGACATCGAGGTTGCCGCGGATGGTCTGGTCATCCGTGACGCAGTCGGAGTCCTTGCAGCCCTGCGCGCAGTGGTCGTCCTTGTCGTCACAGATGCTCAGGCAGTACTCGCCCGAGGGCAGGTTGGGGTCGGACCATGAGCCCTTGCTCCGCAGCTTCGTCAGGGCGACGACGCCCCCATCCGCGGTCGAGCGCACGTCGCGCAGGTCGATGCACAGGTCCTTGTCCAGGTCGGAGGTGATTTCGAGTCCCTGGCCGGAGCACAGCGTCCAGCCCTTCGCGCCGGGCTTCGGGTCGAACCGCTTCCCCACGCTCCCGGTCTCCACGGCGATGTCCAGACAGCCCGAGTCTCCCGCCAGGCACGGGTCCACCGCGCAGCCTCCATCGGTCTGCTGCAAGCGGGGCAGGTCGTCCTCCTGTACTTGCCGTGGGTTCGACTCCGGCGCGCCGACTGTCTCACGCGTCCGTGACGCGCACGCCGCCCAGCCCGCAACGAGCAACACTCCCAGGACCCAGCTTCCGTTCCTCACGTTCCCTCCCATCGACACATGTCGCGATGCGCGTGGAGACAGCATGCCTCGTGCCACGCGTGCCGAGAGGGAACATGTCACTCACCGCGAGGCGTCAGGCCCAGATCCTTCGAGCGCGCTGGCCTGGCGCCTCGCGAAAGAGATTGGGCGCTCGTGCCACAGCGCCGTCTGCATCCGCCAGGAGTGAACCACTCACCGCGAGGCGTCAGGCTCAGCTCCTGCGAGCTCGCCGGCCTGGCGCCTTGCGAGCTTGAACTCTCGTGTCCTGCAACCTCCGAGCGTGTGTCACTCCCCGCGCGGCGTCAGGCCCAGCTCCTTCATGCGCCGGCCCAGCGCCTTGCGAGACACCTCCAGCGCTCGGGCCATCGCGTCCAGGTCACCGCCGTGTGCCTCGTAGGCCTGGGCAATCTCGTCCGAGCGAAGGTCGCCCGCGGTGCGCAGGTTCGGGCTCTTGTCGATGAGGTCGTAGAGCGACGGCCGGGGAATGCCCAGCGCCTCGGCGGTGGCCTTCAGGTCCCACGCATGCTCGCGCAGCGCGGCCAGCAGCTCCTGCTCCGTCACCTGTGAAGCCTTGCGACGCGGTGTCGCCGGAGTCCGAGCCTCCGCGGCGGGCTCGGGCGAAGACACCGAGGCCCCAGGGGTCGAGGCCGCGGCCACCTCCAGCTCATGCTCCAGTCGAGGCTCGGCCTGGAGCGTCGGCTCTCCGCGACTGCCGATGACGAGCTGCCGCGCGAGGTTGCGGAGCTGACGGATGTTTCCCGGCCACGGGAAGCGCACCAGCCGCGTCGCCAGCGGCGCGGGCAGCCACGGCGCCGCGTACGCGTCCTCGTTGTCCAGCCGATGCGCCTCGCCCAGCGATGCCAGCTCCTCACGGGCGAAGTGGAAGAACAGCCGGCCCAAATCTTCGCGCCGCTCGCGCAGCGGAGGCACATGCACCTCGTAGCCCGCGAGCCGGTGCAGCAGCGGCGCCTTGAAGCGACCATCGCGGATGCGCTCGTCCAGGTCCGCATCCGTGGCGGCGAGCAGTCGCACGTCCACGGCCACCGGCGTGGTGCCGCCGACGGGATACAGCTCGCCCGTCTCCAGCACGCGCAGCAGCATCACCTGGACCTCGGGCGGCGCCTCGCCCACCTCGTCGAGGAAGAGGGTGCCCCCATGCGCCGCGCGGAAGAAGCCCTCGCGGCTCTGCGCTGCGCCCGTGTACGCGCCCTTCTGCGTACCGAACAGCTCCGCCGCGGCCAGCTCCTTCGGGATGGCGCCCAGGTTGACGCTGAGGAAGCGGCTGTCGCGTCGTCGGCTGCGCTGATGGATGGCCTGGGCCACGCGCTCCTTGCCCGTCCCCGTCTCGCCGCGGATGAGCACGGGCACATCCAGGTCCGCCACGCGCTCGATGTGTCGACGCAGCCGGCGCACTCCGGTGCTCTCGCCCACCATGCCGAGCGTGTCCACCGTGGCCGAGTCCTCCGCCGCGTCCATGAGGTGCAGCAGCACCACCACGCGCCCGCCCAGCTCGAGCGGCACACCCTGGAGGAGCTCCGCCTCCGACAGCTCCCAGGTGCCCTCCAGCGCCGAGCCGGCGATGACCACGCGCTCGCCACCGGCCGTGCACGTCAGCCGCACGCTCCCCGGCTTCGAGCCCGGGGCGAACGTCAACGGCTTGCGACTGATGAACGGGTCGTTCAGCGGCTGTCCCAGCGCGGACCCGGGACGCGTGAAGTCCGGCGCGTTGCGAGACAGCGCCACCTCGCGTCCCGCCACGAGCGCATCCAGTCGGAGCCGCTCTCCGACGCGCGCGGGCACGGGATGGGAGACGAGCGTCAGCGCGGGCACGAGGCGAGGCCCCTGCGGACCTCCACCGCGTTGGGGCATGGCGGCGGTGGACACATCGGCGAGCGTCGGAGACATGGTGGCCGGGGCCTCATGCTAGCCGAGTCGGGAGCATGAGGCCCTCGGGCCCGCCCGCACGCCTCAGCCCGCGCTGACGAACCAGGACGCGGAGATGTTCCAGCCGCTCAGCGAGCCGCTCTCGTTCGCGACCAGCCCCGGGCTCGTCGGCCAGCTGAAGCTGTTGGGGCCCACCGAGGGGATGTCCCAGTTGAGCGTGAAGGTGGCGTTGTTCACCGCGGACGCCTGGTACACCACATAGCCGGTGGAGGGGTTGCTGAAGTCACCGGGGCTGATGAAGCGGCCGGACTGTCCGGACGGGATGACGCTCGGGGGCGGCTGCGTCCACTGCTGGTTCGTGATGGACTTCACCAGCACCAGGTCGCCCGAGGTCTGGTTGACGATGGTGGCGGTGAGGCTCTCGGTGGACTCGGGGCCGGGCTTCGTCTGGGTCGGCTTCTCGACGCTCACTTCGGGCATGGCGCACTCCAATGGGAAGGGATGGGCCAGGGGCCTCGTGTGCCCCCGGTGCCTGCCCTCACTGCAGCGCGTGTGCCGCGCGCCCCGAGCCCGGTCCTCCGAGGGAGAGCCCCGTCGACACGGCCTCCGACAGCCGGGTCGACACGGCTTCCGACACGTCGGAGCGCGAGCCCGACATGTCGACACGGGCGCGTGGGGCCTCAGCGCTTCGCGCGCGAGTCCAGCCAGGACACCAGCACGTCGGCGTGACAGGGGCCGGGCTTGCACCAGCAGCCCAGGCGCTTGCCGCGCAGGGCGAGCACGTCCTCGCGCCAGGCGGCGTCATGGCGGGAGCGCAGCTCCAGGTACCAGCGGAAGGACTCGAAGGCATCCACGTTGGGCCCCATGCGGCGGAGGGCCTCCTCGTGGATGCGCTGTGGCTCCGCGCCCGGCAGCCCGGCGACCCAGGGGGCGAAGTACTTCTTCCACAGGGCGCCCGGGGTGCCGACGCCACCGGGCTTGAAGGGGTTGCCGAAGCGACCGGGCACGGGGTTGGTGGGGCCAGGCTTCGCCCACGCGCGGAAGGCCCGGCCCACGTACACGTCGCAGCCGTCGTGGACATGGACCGCCTGGGTGCGCGCCCCGGTCATCGGCGGGTCCCCCGACTACTTCTTGCGCTTCTTGCCGGCGGACTGGGCAGCGGCGGCGGCCTCGGCGGCGGCCTGCTCGACGGCGGCCTTCAGGTCATCGCGCTCCTTGGTGACGCTGGCCACCTCGCCCTCCAGCTCCGTCACCTTGGTCTTCAGCGCCTCGTTCTCCGAGCGCAGCTCCTCCGTGGTCTTCTTCAGCACGTTCGTCTCGGCGCGCGCGCGGTTCAGCTCACGCGAGCCACCGCATCCGACGAGGGGAACCACCGCCAGCATCGCCACGGCCATCCAAGCCTTCATCTGAGTCTGCTCCTGTGGGGCCCCGGAAGGGGGAGGTCCGGGGCCCGGGTCATCCGGCACGGAAAGAGGGACGCACCGCGCCCGGGTCCTGCCGGCCGGTATCGGACCGGCGAGACTAGACAGTAAGGCCCACGAGAGGAAGCCACTGGAGGGTCGGGTGCGCCCACTCCCTCGGACGGGCGGGGATTCTCAAGCGGTGGAAGTCGGGACCTGGGCGGTGGAGTCCGGGACTTCGTGAATCCACACGGGCTCGAGGCCCCAGGTGAAGAGGGCGCGGTGTCGGGAGCGCACGGTGAAGCCCGGGGCCTCGATGGGGCGCGTCATCGTGAGGACGCGGGTGCCGGGGCGGCAGGTGCGCAGGCGGGCGACGAGTCGGGTGCGCGTCTGGGGGGACAGGGCCGTCCAGTTGACGAGGACATGGGTGGCCTCGCCCAGGTCGGCCAGGGCCGCGTCGCCCTGGCGCAGCACGGCGCCGGCCCGGGACAGGGGGCCGGAGGCGAGGGTGACGTGCTCCTCGAGCAGTTCGATGCCCGTGGCCCGGGCGCCCAGCCAGCGCGCGGCGAGCAGGGCCCGGCCGCGTCCGGCGCCCAGGTCCACCAGGTGGCCGTGGGCGGTGAGCCCGGCCCGCTGGAAGAGCGACAGGGCGGTGTGCACGGGCGTCTCGCCGTACATCAGCTCGTCGAAGCCCTGGCCGCTGGACTGGAGGAGGCGGACCACCTCGAAGGAGCGACGCGGCCGGTAGGGCGACACGAGCAGCTCGCGCAGCCACAGGGACAGCGCGGGGCCGAGCAGTCGTGGGCGCCACACGAGGACGGCCAGGTCCGCCGCCCGGTTCACCGCGTCCAGCCACAGGCTCCAGAGGCGCACGAGCAGGAGCCGGGGGAAGGACAGCCGGGGGGATGTCGTCGGGGTGGAGGCGTCCTCGGCCATGGCGCGTGAGGCGGAGGTTAGCCGAATCCGCGCGAGGGGCCGTGGGCGTCTGCGCGTCGAAGGCTCAGGGCGCGGGAGCCGGCGGCAGGTGCTCCGCACCGGGTTTAGAAATCGTTAGAGAAAGGGCTTTTGCCCAGGAAATCGTTAGGGCTTTGTAGAAATCGTTAGAAACGGCGCCTCGGCTTCAAAAATCGTTACGCGGCCGCGAGGGCACCCCATGACGAAGGACACGAACGCAGCCCTGGTGCGGGAGCTCACGGCCGTGCTCCCCACTGATGCCCTCGTCACCGACGCGGACGTGCTGGAGGCGCACCGGCGTGATCAAGCCGAGTGGGCCCCCGCGGGCACCCCTGGCGTCCTCGTGCGCGCCACCTGCACGGAGGACGTGCGCGCGGTGCTCAAGGTCGCCTCGGCGCACAAGGTCCCGGTGGTGCCTCGGGGCGCGGGCTCGGGACTGTCTGGCGGCGCCAACGCGCTGGAGGGCTGCATCGTGCTGTCGCTGATGCGGATGAACCGGGTGCTGGAGGTCGACGCGAAGGGGATGCTCGCCGTCGTGCAGCCGGGCGTGCTGAACGCGGAGGTGAAGGCGGCCGCGACGGCGCACGGGCTCTGGTACGCGCCGGACCCGGCGAGCTGGGAGTTCTCCAGCCTGGGCGGCAACCTGGCCACCAACGCCGGCGGCCTGTGCTGCGTGAAGTACGGCGTCACCGGGGATGCGGTGCTGGGGCTGGAGGTCGTGCTCGCGGACGGCTCGGTGGTGCGCACCGGCGGGCGCACCGTGAAGAACGTCGCGGGCTACGATTTGACGCGGCTGTTCGTCGGCTCGGAGGGCACGCTCGGCGTCATCACCGAGGCGACGCTGCGCCTTCGCCCCAAGCCCCCCAGGGCGACGACGCTGGTCGCCACCTTCCCCACGCTCGCGGGCGCGGGCTCGGCCGTCACGGACATCATGGCGCGCACGCGCCCGTCCATGCTGGAGCTGATGGACCAGGCCACCTGCCGCGCCGTGGAGGCGTACAAACCCCTGGGCCTGGACGTGGACGCGGCCGCGTTCCTGCTGGCGCGCTCGGACGCGGGCGGCGACCAGGGCGTGGCGGAAATCGAGACCATGGCGGCCGTCTGCGAGGCCGCGGGCGCGACCTTCGTCACCCACTCCACCGATGAAGCGGAGGGCGAGCTGCTGCTCACCGCGCGCCGCCTCGCCTATCCCGCGCTCGAGCGACAAGGCGCCACGCTGCTCGACGACGTGGGAGTGCCCCTGTCCCGAATCCCCGAGCTGCTCGCCGCCGTGGAGCGCATCGCCGCCGAGCGCGGGGTGCTCGTGGGGACCTTCGGCCACGCGGGCGATGGGAACATGCACCCCACCGTCGTCTTCGACCGCCAGGACCCCGCGGCGCTCATCCGGGCACGCGGCGTGTTCGATGACATCCTCGCGGCCGCGCTGGACCTGGGCGGCACCATCACCGGTGAGCACGGCGTGGGGGCGCTGAAGCAGCCCTTCCTGGGGCGGCAGCTCGGCGAGGAGGGCCTGCGCCTGCACCACCGCCTCAAGGCCGCGATGGACCCCCTCGGCATCCTCAATCCGGGCAAGGTGCTCTGAGCCTCATCCCTTCCAGGGGCACGGACTCCCCTGGAATGACGAGGGCTTGCGGAAATCGCCGGGTATTTTCGGAGGCATGTCGAGAAGCTCTCCGCAGCTTCGACATAGGGGTGAACGCACCCCGATTCCGGGGCGCGGCCGACACGGAAAGAGGGAGCCACCCATGAAGTACATGCTGATGATGAACCACGCCGGTCAGGGCCCGTACGCGATGATGAACTGGCCGAAGGAGGACATCCGGGCGCACATCGCGTTCATGGTGTCGTTCGCGAAGAAGCTCTCCTCCGCGGGAGAGCTGCTGGCGGCCGAGGGGCTGGCCGGGCCGGACCAGGCGAAGCGCGTGAAGGCGGGGGCGGACGGCAAGCCCATCACCGACGGCGTCTTCCCCGAGTCGAAGGAGTTCCTGGTGGGCTACTGGCTGGTGGAGGTGGACAGCCCCGAGCGCGCCTATGCCATCGCCGCCGAGGCGTCCGCCGCGCCGGGCCTCGCGGGCAAGCCGATGAACATGGACATCGAGGTCCGGCAGGTGATGAGCGGTCCTCCTCCCGAGTTCCTCTGACGTGAAGTCCCCAGCAGGCCACCCCATCGAGTCCCTGCTGCGCGAGCACGCGCCCAGGGTGCTGGGCGCCATCCTCCGACGGTTCCGTGACTTCGGAGCCTCGGAGGACGCGGTCCAGGAGGCGCTGCTCGCGGCCGCGATGCAATGGCCTCTCGATGGCGTGCCGGAGGACCCGCGCGCCTGGCTGATCCAGGTGGCCTCCCGGCGCATCACCGACCAGGTGCGCGCCGAGGCGGCCCGACGCCACCGGGAGGAGCTGGTGGTGAGCATGGTGCCGCCGGAGCTCCAACTCGTCCTGCCCGTGATGGGGGACGAGTCCATGGGGCGCGACGACACGCTGGCGCTGCTCTTCATGTGCTGTCACCCGGCGCTGACGACGACCTCGGCGATTGCCCTCACGCTGCGCGCGGTGGGCGGCCTGACGACGGCGGAGATCGCCAGGGCGTTCCTCGTCCCCGAGGCGACGATGGCGCAGCGAATCAGCCGCGCCAAGCAGGGCATCCACACCTCCGGGGTGCCGTTCCAGAAGCCCACGCCGGAGGAGACCGCGCAGCGGCTGGGCGCGGTGTTGCACGTGCTCTACCTCATCTTCAACGAGGGGTATGCGGCGACCTCCGGGGCCCAGGTGCTGCGCACGGACCTGTCGGGCGAGGCCATCCGGCTGACACGGATGCTGCACACGGTGTTGCCGGAGGACGGCGAGGTGGCGGGGCTGCTCGCGCTGATGTTGCTGACGGACGCGCGGAGGGCCGCGAGGACGGGGCCCTCGGGAGAGCTGATTCCGCTCGACGCGCAGGACCGGGGACGCTGGGACGCGGCGATGATTGCCGAGGGCGTGGCGCTCATCTCGGCCACGCTGTCGAAGGGCTCGCTGGGGTTGTACCAGGTGCAGGCGGCCATCGCGGCGGTGCACGACGAGGCGGCGCGCGCCGAGGACACGGACTGGCCGCAGATTCTCGCGCTCTACGGCGTGTTGATGGGCCTGACGGACAACCCGATGGTGGCGCTCAACCACTCCATCGCGACGGCGATGGTGCATGGGCCTCGCACGGGGCTGACATTGCTGGACGTGCTGGACAAGAGCGGGCGGCTCGGCGGGAACCACCGGCTGGACGCGGTCCGCGCGCACCTGCTGGAGCGCGCCGGTGAGCCCGCGAAGGCGGTGGTGCATTACCGCAAGGCCGCCGAGCGCACCACGAGCCTGCCGGAGCGCGACTATCTGCTGCTGCAGGCCGCGCGGTTGAGCGAGTCCGCGGGCCTGTAGTCGGACGTGCAGCGCATCGCCAAACTGCGCGGGCGACCCAGTCCCATGTCAGGCCTCGCGCCAACCCGTCGCATGGAGCGCAGGGTCGATGATGGAGGGCGACTCAGTGCGCGGGCGGTCCGGAGCGAGGTACCGCGAGTGCTTCATGGGTGACGAAGCTCGCCACTGACGAACGGGCCCTCCTCGGGGGCGAGTCGGCTCGGAGCGCGGCACCGCGAGAGCCTCGTTGGTGACGAAGCCGAACGTGCCCTCCACCCTCCGCGGCGCGTCGACTCCGAAGGTGACGCGCCTGAGGGGCCCTCGACGGGGTTCCTTCAGGACAGGAGCCTCCGTCTCTCGACGGCCTGCTCCGCGAGGGTCTCCCAGCGGCACGGTATTGCGCTCGTCGGCCGCCGCGCGACCTCACGTGCTCGCGCTGGATGCTGGCCGAGGAGGCCGCCGTCACCGTGTGCATCGTTGACGAGGGGAACAATACCGATGCACGCCAGGGCGAAGGACGGGCTCCAGGAAAGAGAGCACCGTCTTCGCCCCGGTGACACCCCGGGCGGACTACTTCGTCGTCGCGGCGCCGAGGGTCTCCAGCACCTTGCGCGCGTTGTCGTTCTTCGGGTTGAGCTCCAGCGACTTGCGGTAGCTCGCGGCGCCCTCGGCCTTGCGACCCGCGGCCACGTAGCCCTCACCCAGGCTGTCGTGCGCGTTGGCGTCCTGGGGGAAGAGCGCGACATTGGCCTCGAACAGCTTCAGCGCGTCGGCCTGCTGCCCCTCTCGCAAGAGCGAGTACCCCAGCTCGTTGAGAACGTCCGCGGACAGTTTCTCGTCCTGGGGCGCTTCCGCCTTGCGCGCCTTGAACCACGCGATGGCGTCCTCGACGCTCTTCGTGCGCACCAGCAGGTCCACCGTCACCGAGGGGTGCTCGGGCTCGACGGTGTAGCCCTTCCAGCCGTACACGGAGATGGCGCTGGCCATGATGCGCTCGAACAGTCGCGAGCCGTTGTCCGAGTTGGTCATGATGACGATGCCGCTGCCGGACTCGGCGAAGGCCGCGAGCAGGGCGCGGTAGCCCTCGTTCGCGCCGCCGTGGCCGAACCAGTCCTGCCCCGGGTTTCGCAAGAAGCCGATGCCGAAGGACTTCGACTCGGGCTGACGGGTGAGCATCTGCTTCGCCATGGCCTGCGACACCACGCGCTTCGACTGGCCCTTGGTGGCCTTGGACATCTCCAGCGCGGCGCGCGCCAGGTCCGACGGCGTCGTCCACAAGCCCGCGGGCGCCAGCTCCGGGTACACGTGCCAGCCTCCCTGGACGCGCTTGCCGTCGGGGGTGGTGCCGGTGGCGGCGCGCGAGGCGAGCGACGCGGGCAGGGGCTGCTCGAAGGTGCTGTCCTTCATCCCGAGCGGCGCGAGCACCGTCTCCTTCATGATTTGGGGGAACGGCTTCTTCAACTGGTCGACGAGCAACTGCTGGACGACGGTGGTGCCGCCGCCGCTGTAGCGGGTGAGCGTGCCAGGCACGGTGTTCACGCGCACGGCCGACGAATTGGCGGGCTTCTCCCCATCGAGAATCTGCTGCACCGTGGGCAGGGGCGCGTCGACGGCGTAGCCCGCGAAGCCATGCACGGTGGTGCCCGCGGTGTGAGAGAGCAGCCGGCGCAGGGTGACCTTCTGCTCCTTCGTGAAGTCGTTGTCGGGGAGCTTCCACGACACCAGCTTGTCGTTGACGTTCTCATCGAGCGACCACTTGTGCTTCTCGGCGTGGTGCATGGCGGCCATCGCCGTGACGGGCTTGCTGATGGACGCGGCCTGGAAGAGGGTGTCGACGGTGACGGGCTCATCTCCGCCCGCCTGCTTGACGCCGTAGGCCTTGGCCCAGACGAGCTTGCCCTGGTCGAACACGGCGAGGCTCAGACCGGGGACCTTGTACAGCTCCATCCACTGCGGCAGCGACAGGTGCCGCGGCGTCTCACCGGGCAGCGCGATGGCGGGCAGGCCCTCCTCCACGCGGGCCACGCGCGCGGCCTCCGCGGGACGCGACAGCCACTGCGTCTGGGGTTTGGAGGGAGCCGCGCCGGTGAGCAGACCGAGCGCGAGCGTGCCCGAGAGGGACACGGCGGCGAGGCGGAGAGACGGAAGTCGGGACATGGATGGGGATTCCTGGGGGACTCGCGCGATGACCGGGTGGGTACGCACGGGGCTCCACATGATTGCCTCGACGAGCGCCGTGAGGAACTCCCGAATCCTCCGGGGAGCGTCGACCCTGGGTCGCCAGGCGACGCGCGTGGGGACACTCCCCGGGTTTCTTCACGACAGGGACCTTCAGTTGCGGGCGGCGGCGTGCTCCACGGCCCATTCCAGGGCCTGGTCCGCGATGGCCTCCCAGCCGGGCTGGGCCACGGTGTAGTGCGAGCGGCCGGGCACCTCCACGTACTCCGTCACCGCCTTCGACTTCGCGTAGCGCTTCGCGTTCTCGCGCTGGATGCTGGCCGGGAGGATGACGTCCATGTCACCCGAGAGGAACAGCAGCGGGGCGCGCGCGTCGTTGCGCAGATTCACCGTGACTTCCGAGCGCGGCGTCAGGTTCGCCAGCGCGCCCTGGAACAGCGCCCGGCCCGAGCCGGGGATGTACTGGGTGCGGTAGATTTCGTCCGACTCCTCCTGCGTCAGCGTGTTGGTGAAGGCGTAGTGGAACTGCTCGGGCGTCATGGGCGCGTGGCGCTTGACGTTGGCGGGGTTGAGGAGCGTCGACGCGGTCGACTTGATGGTGGTGAAGGGCAGTGTGTAGACGCCCTTCACGGGCGCCGAGTGGATGGCCACGCCCGCTGCGCCCACGCCCCGGTCCAACAGCAGCTGCACGAAGGCGCCGCCGAACGAGTGGCCCATGAGGATGGGCGGGGTGGGCAGCGCGCGGATGATGCGCTCGTAGTGGTCGACGATGTCCTTCACGCCCAGGTTGTTGAGCGGCGTCGGGTCCTTCTGCAGCGCCTCGACTCCGCCCTCCAGCCCCGGCCACGTCGGGGCGATGACGCGGTAGCCGGCCTTCTCGTAGCGGGCAATCCACCCCTGCCAGCTGCGCGGCGTCATCCACATGCCGTGGATGAGGACGATGGTATCCGGCTGGCCCTGGGTCTGCTGAATGGTGGCGCTCATGACGTGTTCCCTCTCGGTTCACCGCGTCGTTGCGGTGTGCGGCGTTGACGAGAGGAACAGTACGGATTCGGGCCGGGGCGAAAAACGGGCTCCCGGGAAGAGCACTGTTTCCATCCCGGAAACAATCCGGAGGGGCTGCTTCGTCACGGCGCCGAGCGTCTCCAGCACCGCGCGCGGGGTCGTTCGTCGGTCTCGAGGCCCGCACGAGGACTGCGCGGGCTTCTGCGCCTCGTGGAAAGCCACGATACGCAACGACCGTTCGACGCGAGGTCCTGTCTCGCGGGCAACTAAATCGGGCTCGGCGAGCGTCCCTAGGAACTCCGGAATTCGTAGGAACGAGAATCGGTAGACGGTCTCGATTCGCGAAAAGGGGTGACTGATGGGCGGCACGACGTCGATTCGTGGTGGCTCTTCGACAGGTTCATCATCGGGGGCATCTGGAGCGGACGCGGCCCGACGCGCCGAGGAAGCCCGGCAGCGGGCCGAGGCTGCGCGCAAGGCGGCGGAGGCTGCGCGCAAGGCGGCGGAGGCAGCCCGCAGGGCCGCGGAGGCGGCGCGGCTCGCGCAGGAGAAGGCTCGCGCGGAAGCGGCGAAGGCGAAGCAGCAGGCCCAGCAGCCGGGTCAGACGCCCGAGGAGCAGAAGGCTTCTCGCAAGGAGGCCGAGGCGGCGGCCAAGGCCCAGAAGGTGGCCGAGCAGCGCGCATCCAAGGCCGACGAGGCGCTGCGGGCCGCGGAGGAGAAGGCGGCGCGGACGGCCCGGCAGGCGCAGGGCGCCATGGGTCAGGCGAACGTGCTGGCGACGCAGCAGGGGCTGGCGCAGCCGTTCGACGACAAGAGCGTCAACGGCGTGAAGCCGAGGGCCGCCACGTCGGACGTGTCGTCGTTCGACGCCGCGCCGCGCAGAGAGGGCATGGACAAGCTGTTGGGCAACGTGCCCTCGCCGACGGGGAGCGCGGAGGGCTCCACGCTGCTGACGGAGGACGCGAAGGACGGGAAGGTCAACTGCCTGGATGTGGCGGCGGACTGGGTGGACAAGGCATCGCCGGAGCTGCGTGCGCGCTCGGAGATGGTGTTCCTGCAGGACCAGCGGCCGGGGGCCGAGGGGCAGACGGGACACGTGGTGGTGCGCCAGGGCGAGCAGGTGTTGGACCCGACGACGAACCAGTCGTACGAGTCCATGGAGGCGTACAAGAAGGCGCAGCCGCAGTACCAGGAGGTGGGCAGCGTGCCGGCGACGGACGCCCAGCGCATCTTCGACACGCCGCCCGGCTCGCCCGAGCGCGCCGCGGAGCTGGAGAAGGCGAAGCTGTCGCCCGAACTGCGGAACATGATGGTGGCGGACGCGAGCCCGGCCGAGCAGCAGGCGTGGGACCGCTACGACGCGCACGTGAAGGCGGGGCCGCCCAAGGATTTGCCGCAGAACATGGGGCTGAGGCAGGAGATCCTCGAGGCCCATGCCGCCAAGACGAAGGAGCTGGCGGACGCGGCGAACAAGGCGTCCGTGGAGCGGCTGCGCGCGGAGCTGGGCTCGACGCCCGAGGGCAAGAAGGCGCTGGAGGACCTGGACGCGCGCGGCGTCGGCATCCACGTGGTGGACGACGCGTCGTACGCGCGGCTGCCGGGCGCGGGGACGGACGGGCACGCGTTGCCGGGCAATGGTGACATCACGCTGAGCCGCAAGGGCGCGACGGTGGACGTGCTCCAGCGCGAGGCGCAGCGCTCGGCCGACACGCAGCAGCTGAAGCTGCCGACGACGCCCGAGGAGGGCGAGCGGTTGGCGGTGTCGGTGTCGGAGACGTTGAAGGCGAACCCGCGTCAGCCGGTGGAGTTCGAGGACGGGGGCATCCACGTCGTCGCGATGAGGAATCCGAAGGCGTCGCTGGTGGAGAACGGGGGCAGTGTGGCGGACGTGCTCGGGCTCTCGCCGTCGTTCACCGAGGAGGCGCAGGCGGCGGGGAAGCAGCCGGGCAGTGACACCATCGTCAACACGAGCTTCTACGACTTCGCCGCGTGGGGGACGAACCCGGTGGGGCAGGTGGTGAAGAACGGCGAGGTGATTGCTGGAAATTCGGATCCGGACCGCTTCTACGCGGCGTGGACGGACTCGGGCATGAAGTTCGGGCAGGGGGATCCGCCGAAGGACGCGAACCTGGCGTTTGGTGGCGCGGTGCCGGTCATCATCGACGGCACGCCGTACGGCGTGGGCAATCAGTACAAGCCGGGCACGGACGCGGCGGCGCCGGACAAGGGAGACCCCGGGGCGTTCGCGGGGGACCTGACGCAGCGGAACAACGAGAGCTTCCGTGCGCAGGAGGAGCGGGGCAAGGAGGTTGGCAAGGTCATCGTTGGCTACGACCGGGACACGGGCACGACGTACGTGGTGGCGCAGGAGGACGGCTCCAAGCCGGGCAAGACGCTCTCGGAGATTCGCGACGCGCTGGTGAAGCTCGGCGTGGATGACGCGGTGTCGTTCGACGGCTCGGACTCGGCGACGCTCGTGCGCGACGACCAGGTGAAGGTGGAGCCGGGCTGGGCGAAGAACCAGACCATCCCCTACGGCCTGCGGCTCAGCCTGGGGGAGTGACGTGACGTGCTCGAGGCGGCGCGTGGGTGGCGCGCCGCTTCGAGAGGCCATGTGGATGATGCGCCCGTCACGCCGAGGCTCGGATTCTCGGCGCTGACGGGTTTCGTGTTCATCCGGGATGGGATGTCGCGTCCACGTCCTGGGATGCCTGCTCGAAACAGTGGAAGGTTCGTGTGCGGACACCGGCCTCTCGGGTGGGCGGTCATCCGTGCGGGTGTGACGCCGTGGGCCTCGTTCGTGCAATCGCCGGCTTCGCTTTGGCCGAGGTGCCAGAGCTGTCTAGATTCATTCCGGCGGCGGGGAGGAGTGACACGGGGTCGACGTGGCACCGGGCATGACTCCCTTCACGCGAGGGAGGAGATGCATGCTTGAAACAGAAGTGACGCCTGCTTGCCTGAATTCGCGGCGAGTCCTCCACGGGCTTCATCCTGGAGGCCTGCCATGAGCCTGCTCCATGAAATCAAGCTGAAGGGGGCCGCGGTCCATCCGGAGCGAATCTCGGCGCCGTTGTTCCAGGACCTGCTGCACATCTTCGTGGAGGGCGCGCAGCGGGCCCTCCGCTTTCGCATTGAGGGACGCAGCACCGCTCGCGGAGGCATGCCCTCGTGGCTCAGGTCCGCCGCGCAGTTCGACCTGCTGCTGGAGCCGCAGTCCGAGGCCGGTGTCTTCAAGGTGGAGTCGAGGCCCCTGAGGCAGGTGCTCCCAGGACATCTGCGCTCGAGCGAGGCCTTGTCCGACGTGGGCGCGGAGGGGAGCGCGGTCGACTTGTTCGAGGCGGGGCTCGAGGATGCGCTCGCGGGCGTTGCGGACAGCGACAGGTTCGATGAGGGGCTGGTGGAGACCTTCAGTGCGTTCTCCAGGCTCCTCGACCAGGGCGTGGAGGGCATCGAGGTCGTCAACGGGCACACGTTCCACATCGACGCGGAGGGCGTGGAGCGTGTGGTGAGGTTGCGTCGGCAGACGCCTCCGCCCCGGGCCATCCGCATCGCGGGAAAGCTGGATGCCATCCGGCACAGCGACCGCTTCTTCACCCTGGTTCTGGAGGACGGTGCCGCGCTTCGAGGGGTCTGGGAGCGTCTGGAGTCCGACAGGGTGACGGCCTCGTTTGGTCAGAACGTCATCGTGTCGGGCGTGGCCGTGTTCCGTCCCTCCGGCTCGGTGTTGCGCATCGAGGCGGAGCACCTCGAGCCCTCGTCCGCGCAGCAGGCGGCGCTCTGGTCGGTGCTCCCAAGGCCGCTGTTCACTCCGATGGACCCGCGCGCGTTGAGGCAATCGCAGGATGAGCGCTCGGGCCTCCGCGCGATTTTCGGCCAATGGCCCGGTGAGGAGACGGAGCAGGAGCTGTCCGCCGCCCTGCGGGAGTTCTCGTGAGCGGGCTGGTGCTCCTCGATACGAACATCCTGGCGCACCTGTTGAGGGCCTCCTCGCTCGGCAAGCGGGTGGCGGAGGTCCATGGCTTGCTGAGCAAGGGCCACCGTCCGCTCGTCTCCGTCGTCACGGTGGGCGAGCTGCTGGCCTTCGCGAAGAAGCGAGCCTGGGGAGCGCAGAAGGTCTCGAAGCTTCACGAGCTGCTTCGGCAGCTCGTGGTGGTGGACATCCACCTGGACGCGGTGCTCGAGCGGTACGCGACCTTCGATGTCTTCTGTGGGTCGAAGGGACGAGTGCTCGGCAAGAACGACTTGTGGATCGCCGCCACCGCCTCGGCGGTCAGCGCGTTGCTGCTGACCACCGACAAGGACTTCGACCTGCTGCACTCCGAGAGCCTGCTGGCACGTTCCTGGTTCGACCCGGTACCTGCCGGCGAGGCGTCCAGCGGTGGGTGAGGGGGGCGGGGGCACGTGCACGCTGCGCCGGTGCTCACGCCCTCGGAGCCACCTCGTACCTCGTCCGTTTGAGGGCCGCGGGTTACTTCGGAGTGGCCCCGTTGAGGACCTCTTCCCATCCATCCAGTGCGTCGTGGATTTGTGTGATGGTGGTGGGGGTCTTTGCCTTCATCGAGAGGTCGTGGATCCGGACCAACAGGTCCTCGAGGAGCTTGGGATACTCGCGCTTCGAGGCGCGCTCCAGGTAAACCGCCTTGAGGTGGATGAGGCGACGGGCGAGCCCTTCATCGTCCGGAGTCAGTGCTGGGGTGGTGAGCATCGCCAGGAATTGGGGCCCTGGTGCGCGGAGCGCCGCCTGGGGGGTCGGGGAGGGTGCGGCGGTATGGGGCGGTGGGCCGTCCAGGTTGGGTTTCGTGGTGGTGTCGGATGCGGACCCGGCGGCTTGGAATGTGGGCAGGTCCTTGCTCAGCGCGGACAGCGCGGTGCTCACCTTCGTCACCTCGGACCGGGTTTTCGCGCTGAGTGCGCGCGCATGGAGGCTTTCGAGCTGCTGTTCGAACTCGGTGGAGCGCGTGCTCCCCGAGGTCTGCTTCAGGTAGCGCTCCTCGAGTTGATAGACGCGCAGGAGCAGCGTCGCGTCCAGAGGCGCCTTGGCGTTCTGGGCGAGGAATGCCTGGGGGTGGCGACTCATGACCGCGGGCACGGCGCCCTGCCGCTTGTTCGAACTCGCGGGAACCGCCGCGGCTCGCTTGGGAGGGCCGGACTTGGCCTGCTTCTCCGTCGTCGTCACGCTCTCCGTGAGGGCCGAGACGCGGGCCTGTTCGGTCGGAGCGCCTTGCTCTGTCTTCTCCGTGGCCGGGGCGTGCTTCGAGAGGGTCGAAGGAGGTGGTGGTTCGGGAGACGCCTCTGAACGTGCCACCTGGGGGGCCCCTGTTCGGACTGTCCCCGCTGGGTCGGGCATTGCCTGGGGCGTCTCGGTCCGAGCGGAGGGCGGAGGGCGGTGCTCGGCGGCTTGGGGCTCTCGAGCCGGAATCTGAGATGCGGTCGCCGTACTCGTCGTGCTGGATTGGCGTGAGCCCAGGAAGAAACTGCCCAGGGCGACGCTGGTGATGAGCGCTCCACCAACGGCCCAGGTTGAGCCTCGACTCCAGCGTACTCCGGGCAGCATGGGGCGGACCTGGGACGCGGTGGTCTTCGTCCTGCTCTCCGGGACGGGGAGTTGCGCGGGGAGCGGGACGGTGGCGGGGGCCGAGAGGACGGTGGGCGGAATCCGCTTCAACGCCTGTCGCACGGCCTCGGCGGACTCGGGCCGGAGCGCGGGGTCCTTGGCGAGCAGGTGGAGGATGAGCGTGTCGAACTCGGCGGGGAGCCCGGGGACACGGGAAGAGGGGAGGGGTGGAGGCTGCTCGATGTGAGCGAAGAGGACCTGGAGCTGTTCGCCCTTGAAGGGGCGCTCACCCGTCAGCATGTGGAAGGCCATCACGCCGGTGGCATAGAGGTCCGTGGCGAAGCTGACGGTGTTCCCGCGGACCTGCTCGGGGGCCATGTACTCGGGCGTCCCCAGGATGGTGCCATCGACGGTGGTGGGCCCGTCGGCGCTGCGCATCAACTTGGCGATGCCAAAGTCGACGAGCTTGACGGTGCGGGTGCCATCCAGGCCCTGGGCGAGGAAGACGTTGCCGGGCTTGAGGTCTCGGTGCACGACGCCCGCCTCGTGGGCCGCGCCGAGCGCCGACAGCATCTGGTCGAGAATCCAGACGGTGGTGTTCGGGTCGAGTCGGGTGTTCTGCTGGAGCAACGCCGCGAGGGACTGGCCCCGGAGCAGCTCCATGATGATGTAGGGCCGACCGTCCGGCAGGGTGCCGAAGCCGAAGATGTCGATGATGCCCGGGTGGCGGATGGCATTGACCGAGCGGGCCTCGATGAGCAGACGTTCCACCTGCTGCTGGGTGACGTTCTCCGCGCGGAGCACCTTGATGGCGACCTGTTTGCCTATCAGCGGATGGACGGCGCGATAGACGACGCCCATCCCTCCCTCGCCGATGCGCTCCTCGATGACGAAGTCATTGACCTGCGTCGAGACCAGCGAGTCCCTTCCCCGTGGCGCTCGTTCCCCTCGCGTCTTCTCGCTCGTACTCATGGCCTGACATGAGCGTAGCCAGGGACTGTCAGGCCATTCAAAGACCGACAGGGAGGCCTTACCCACGCAATGTCAGGTGTTGGCCACCCGAGGGTGGCCATGGGTTCGCCAGCCCTACTCCGGCTTCCCGCCCGTGCGCTTCCACAGCTCGCGCGCCAGAATCGTGGCGAAGCGAGAGTCATTCAGGATGTACCGGCGCCACAGGCGCTTGGGCTCATTGGCCAGGCGGTACAGCCACTCGAAGCCCGCCTTGGCAATCCACGGAGGGGCGCGCTTCGCCGTGCCCGCGATGAAGTCGAACCCCGCCCCCACGCCAATCGCCACCGTGGGGCCCAGCTTCTGCGACACCTGCGAAATCCACACCTCCTGCTTCGGGCTGCCCAGCGCCACGAAGAGCAGGTGCGGGTCCTTCTCCCGGATGCTCGCGACAATCGGGTCGTTCTGCGCGTCCCCCGCGTCCGTGCGCACCATCGGCGAATCCCACCCCACCACCTCCACCCCGAACTTCTCCCCCACGATTCGCGCCACCTTCTCCGCCACCCCCGGGCCCGCGCCCAACAGGTACACCCGCCACTTGCGCTCCGCCCCCAGCTTCATCAGCGGCAGAATCAGGTCCGAACCCGCGATGCGCTCGGGCAACGCCACGTCCAGCGCCTTCGACGCCCAGACGATGGGCATCCCATCCACCACCGAAATCGCCGCGCGCGAGTACGCCTCGCGGAACTGCGCGTTGTCCTCCGCCAGCACCACGTGGTCCACGTTGGCCGTGAACACGTAGCCACCCTGGCGCGAGTCCACCAGCCGGCCAATCTCCAGCACCGCCTCCTCGAAGGTGAGCTGGTCGATGGCCAGCTGGCCGATGCTCAGCCGAGGGCGGCCCGTGGTGAACGGCGTCGTCTGCTTCGTGTCCGGAGTCGCGGTACTCATGGCTTCTTCACCGTCAAATCAAGCACTGTCATCGAGTAGGGCGGCAGCCGCTGCGTCAGCCCCGCCGCCGTATGGTTTCCCGCCGGCTGCAGCAGGAACCCGCCCGGCGCGCCCGAGTACCCCAGCACGCGCACGTTCTCGAGCGTCCCACAGCCGTTCAGCTTCACCCGCGCCTGCGCCGCCTGGTCCGGGTCGAAGTTCAGCACCACCGCCACCACCTTGGTGCCGTCCTTGTTGCGCGAGGCGAACACGCTCGTGCCCTCCTCCGCCTTCGCCGGCACCCAGACGTCCTGGAAGCGGCCACCCCGCCCGTCGAAGTCCCTGAACGCGCGGAACGCCCAGAACACCGGGCTGCCGTTCGTCGGGTACTGCCAGAAGTAGGCGGAGTAGATGTTCTCCTGCGCGAAGCGGCCCAACGCCTCGGCCTGCGCCAGGCCTCCGCTCATGTGGCCGAACGCGCCGAAGTTGTACTCACCAATCGAGATGCGCCGGCCTGGGTAGTTCTGCGCAATCCACTCCTTCATGCGCGGGAGCAGCCGCACCGGCTCGCCAATCCACGACTCGTCCTTGTACGTCGGGTCCCACAACGCGCGCGTGGAGCGGATGCGCCGCGCGTTCGTCTCCGGGTCCGTGTTCCCCTCCAACCCCACGCCCACGTTCGTCTGCGGGTAGAAGTGCAGGTCCACCACGTCCAGGATGCGCACGCCCGTCTTCTTCTCGTGCTCGCGCAGCTGCCGCAGGTACCAGGGGAGCAGCGGCACGTCCCCATGCGCGCGACGGTCCGAGTGCGGCGCCTTGCCCGGCGCGAAGTCCGCCGCGGACCAGAGGTAGTTCGTCCAGCCCCACTCGGCGGGGCCCGCGATGAGCGCGTCCGGGTCCGCCTTCCGCACCGCGGTGCCGTACGCAATCGTGCGCGACAACAGCCCGTCGTACGTCAACGGCTCCGGGAACACATCCCGGTGCGTCGAGTTCCAGAGCATGGGCTCGTTGTCGAGGATGTACATGTGCACGCTGCGCTCGCCGCGAGCCGCATCTCGCTCGCGGATGGCGCGCACCCACTCGGCGACGAACTCGGGCGAGGCCTCGGTGCTCGTCTGGGACGGAGGCCCGGGCTTGAGCGGGGTGCCGTCGCGCGTGACGCCGTTGCCGGAGCCGTTGTCCTCGCCGCGCTGCGGGCCGAAGGTCGCCACCGGGAAGCCCACCGAGCGCGTGTCCTTGGCCACCCACCCGAGCAGCGGCACGGTGAGCGCGGAGCTCATCCCGTTCTTCCGGTTGGACTCGAGGAAGTCCGTGTAGCTCAGGCCGATGTCCACGTTCTGGAAGAACCAGTCGTTGGCCGTGTTCCACGCGCCGCCCAGCTTCCAGTTGTAGCGGGAGGTGGGGTTGCCGCCCCAGCGGCGCGTCGTCGCGCCCAGCTTGTACTGGTGCTGGTCCTTCTTCTCGCGAAGGCCGTCCAGCGCGATGCCGTAGATGAGCGGGCTGATGTCATGCCCGGGCGCCGTGCAGTCGATGGTCATCGACGTGTCGCGCCCGCTGCCCTTGCCCGTGCGGCCTCCACCGGCGGCCAGCGCGGCGGCCACGTCCGGCGGCAGCGGCACCAGCGCCACCTTGTCGAGCAGCACCCAGTCGCGCCCCACGTCCTTCGACGCGCGCAGCACCACGCGGTCGAACGCCTCCCCCTTGGGGTTGAGCAGCTCCATGGGGATGACGATGTCGGCCCACTCGCCGTCCTTGCGCACCTGCAGGTCCGCCGTCACGGGCACGCGAGGGAAGGACACCGCGCCGGGCGTGTCCAGCCGCACCTCCAGGAACTCGCCGTAGGCCTCCGGCGCGCTCAGGCGCAGGGACAGCGCCCCGAAGCTGCCCGACAGCTTGGGCTGATAGAGAATCCAGCCGCCGTAGTTGAACAGGCGCATCCGCGCCGGAGCGCCCTTGGGCAATTCGCGCGGCGCCCAGCCGATGTCCTTCCACCCGGCACCGAGGCCGCCGTCGTAGAGGACCACCGGCGCGGTGCTCGCCGCCTCGACGGCCGCGGGCTTCGTCTCGCCCGGCTTCGCGGCGTCGCCCACCGCGGGCTTCACCTCGCCGGAGGGCTCACCGCCGCGCGCCAGCGCCACCGAGCCACCGGCGACCGCCAGCGTGCAGACCACCACGGCGGCGCCCGCCTTGCTCCGCGCACCCTTCACACCTGCCTCCATGGACTCAACTCCCCCGGGCCTGGGGGCCCTCACAGCACCACGTCGTCCGTGTCCTTGCGCGGGAAGATGCGCGCGGGAATCCCCACGGCCACGCTGTCCGGCGGCACGTCCTGCAGCACCACGGCGTTGGCGCCGATGCGCGAGCGCGCGCCGACGCGCACCGGCCCCAGGATGCGAGCGCCGGCCCCAATCCACACGTCATCCTCGATGACGGGGTAGCCGTTGTCCTTGGCGGTGCCCACGGTGTTGTTGCCGTAGAAGCGCACGCGGTCGCCGATGCGCGCGTCCCCGCCGATGACGATGCCCAGGCTGTGCACGAAGTACACGCCCTTGCCCAGCGTCACGTCCTTGCCGATCTCGATGCCCAGCACCGCCGTCTGCGCCACGCGCAGCACGTGGTTGACCAGGGGGATGTGGTAGTCGAGCGCGGCCTCGCGGGCGCGGTTGAGCGCGGTGATGCGGTACGAGTCGCTGGTGAGCACCACCTTGGCGACGGACTTCGCGTCGGTGTGGCCATTGGCGGCGCGGGCCAGCTCCATCGCATCGGAGACCAGCGCGCCAATCATCGAGCGCTTCGACTTCAGGAAGTTCATCGGTTCCCCCCGCCCTGGAGGTAGCGGACCACCTCACGGGCGATACCCGTCCAGCCGCCGGCCTCGTTGCGAGCGCCGCGCAGATACTCCATGCCGTACACCACCGACGTGCCCGCGAACGCGGCCTTCTCCAGGCCCAGCCTGTCCGCGGCCTTCGCGGCGCTCATCACCGCGCCCGTCAGCACGCGCGTGGCCTCGGGCGCGACGACGGTGGCCGCGAGCAGCGGGCGCGCCAGGGGGTTGGTCTCGAAGAGCAGCCGCCACGGATTGACGCCGCGCACGTCCGGGTGCTTGCGCGCCACGTGCGTGTCGAACATGCCGTAGCGGTTCGCGCGCTTGAGCCAGCGCTCGAAGGACACGTGGTCGCTGCCGTGCAGCACGTGCGCGTCGCTGGCGAACACGAACGCGCAGCCCGCCTTCTCCAGCCGCACGCCCAATTCCACGTCCTCGGACTGGCCCAGCGACTTGTCGAAGCCGCCCACGCCCACGTAGTCCTCGCGGTGGAAGGACACGTTGCCCGTGTACAGGTGGTTGCCGTGCGCGCGCGCGCCGGGGGTGGACAGCTCCTCCGCCATGCGGTGGTTGAGGTACGCGTACCAGCGCTCGAACAGCGGCATGTCTCCGATGGACGGGTCCGGACGGATGCGGCCCAGCACCACGTGCCGCGAGCCCTCCGGGTGGTGCGCCAGGTGCCGCTCCAGGAAGTCCTTCTCCACCTGCATGTCGTCGTCGGTGACGAGGACGATGTCCCCCCGCGCCGCGAGCACGCCCCGGTGTCGCGCCGCCGCCGCGCCCGCGTTGGCCTGCACCTCCACGCGCAGGGCGTAGGGGAGGCTCTCGCCGAGCGCGTCGAGCGGAGCCTTCACCGGCTCCTTGGAGCCGTCATCGACGACGACGACCTCGTAGCGCTCGGGCGGGAGCGTCTGCTGGGCGAGCTGCCCGAGCAGCCGGGTGATGAGGGGCAGTCGGTTGTACGTGGCGACGACGACGCTGAGGCGGGGCGTGGAGGCGTCCGAGGGCGTCATGGCTTCTTCTTCTTGCGGGAGAAAAGACCCCGGCCCTTCTTCTGCCGGGGGAAGGTGACGCTGCCCACGAAGCGCTCCGGGCCGATGAACTCCATCGTCTTGCGCGCCGAGCCGAAGTCCGTCTCCCCCAGGGTGACGCACAGGAGGACGCCGTCGGCGGCGAGCGCCACGGGGAGGCTCGCGGGGCGGGTGAGGACGGAGTCGATGACGGCGACCACGCGCTCGCCCCGGGCCACGCGCTCGCGCAGCTCCAGCACGCGGCGGGGGGCCTCGGCGGGGGACAGGCCGATGGCGTCATCCAGGTGGATCTTCTGCGTGGCCGCGTAGGGCGCGCCGGCCTCCAGGATGGCGGTGGCGGCCTCCAGCGCGGGGGCACCCGGGTGCGCGGGGACCACGGTGAGGAAGCTCCAGCCGGTGCGCTCCAGGGCGAACCACAGCCGCTGCAGTGCCGGTGAGGGCACGGTGCTGTCGGGAACCTCGGCGTCCGAGGTGGAGGGCGGTGCGCTGGAATCGGCCATGGAGCGCCGCCCGGTATAGCCCAACGCACGGTGTCGACCCAATGACCTGGCGGGCGGGCGGGGGAGCGGGTGCCCTGCGACCTGCCCCAATGAGTCCGGGGGCTTCCGGGCCCTCCCCGTGGGGCCGTGGGAGCGGGCGTGTTATGGAAAGCAGGTGCCGAAGATTGGTTATCTCATCCCCGAGTTTCCCGGACAGACACACATCTTCTTCTGGCGAGAGTTGCAGGCCCTTCCCGGGAAGGGCGTGACGCCGGAGCTGGTCTCCACCCAGCCGCCGCCCGCGCGCATCATCTCCCACAGCTGGGCGCGCGAGGCCATGGCCCGCACCGAGTACCTGGCCCCGCCCGGGCCGCTCGGCGTGGTGAAGGCCGTGGCGGAGATTGCCCGCGCCATGCCCACGGGCTGGGCGCGGTGCCTGGCCTCCATCGCCCGCGCGGAGGGGCTGGACGCGAAGGGTCGCGCGCGGCTGCTGGCCTTCGCGGTGATGGGCGGACGGCTGGCGTCGCTGGCGCGTGAGCGGGGGTGGACGCACGTGCACGTGCACTCGTGCGCCAACGCCGCGCACGTGGCGCTGTTCGCGAACCTGTTGTCGGGGCTGCCGTACAGCATGACGCTGCACGGGCCGCTGGACGACTACGGGCCGAACCAGCGGGAGAAGTGGCGGCACGCCAGGTTCGCGTTCGTCATCACGAAGAAGCTTTTGGGCGAGGTGAACCAGGAGCTGGCGGGGAGCCTGCCCAAGGACATCGAGCTGGCGCCGATGGGCGTGGAGCTGGGCAAGTTCAACCGCTCGACGCCGTACCAGGCGTGGACGGGCGAGGGGCCGCTGCGCCTCTTCTCGTGCGGACGCCTCAACCCGTGCAAGGGGCACGCGGACCTCATCGACGCGGTGGGGATGCTGCGGGCCAAGGGCATCGACGCGCGGCTGTCCATCGCGGGTGAGGACGAGGCGGGCGGCACCACGTACCGCAAGGTGCTGGAGGCGAAGCTCGCGGAGTCCAAGCTGGGCGACGCGGTGACGCTGCTGGGCGCGGTGGGCGAGGACGTGGTGCGCGACGGCATCGAGCGCGCGCACATCTTCGCGCTGGCGAGCCTCCAGGAGCCCTTGGGCGTGGCCATCATGGAGGCCATGGCCATGCGCGCGCCGGTGGTGGTGACGGGCGCGGGCGGGGTGAAGGAGCTGGTGGACGACGGCGTGGACGGGATGCTCGTGCCGCCGCAGGCGCCCTCTGTCCTGGCCGAGAAGCTGGAGGCCGTGGCGCGAAATCCGCGCGAGGCCGAGCGGCTGGGTGAGGCGGGCCGTCGCAAGGTGGAGACGCAGTTCAGCAGCGAGCGCAGCGCGGACATGCTCGCGCTGATGCTCCAGCGCGCGGCGGGGTAGTCGAAAGCAGGGGGGCGGGCGGGCCCCTGTCCGCCGCTCCCTGTCCCTCATGGGCGGCCTGCGCCTGCGTCACGGAGGGACGGCGGAGCGTGCCACCGCGTCGTCGGCTCCATACCCTGGGAGGAGAAGCGGGCGGGCGCCTTCGGGGCAGGGCGTCCAGGCGTCCGAGCGCGGGGTTCCCCGGTGAGGGGCCGGACCGGGGAGTTACATGGGGGCTGACCGTTGGAGCCGCGCTGATTAAGCGATGGGGTCTGACGGAGGGAGGGAAGGGAGGAATGGCCTTGGAAGGCACCGAGCAACTCACCCCCCATGCTCCTGCCCGGGTGGAGCCACGGACGACGAGCATCCTCCTGGTGGATGACCACGCGTCGAACCTGCTGGCGCTGGAAGCCATCCTGGAGCCCATGGGCCAGAAGCTGGTGAAGGCGGCCTCGGGGCCGGAGGCGCTGCGGTGGCTCTTGCGCGAGGACTTCGCGCTCATCCTCCTGGACGTGCAGATGCCGGGGATGGACGGCTTCGAGACGGCGCGCATCATCCGGCAGCGTGAGCGCTCGCGGTACACGCCCATCATCTTCCTCACCGCGCACGGGCGCGATGAGGCGAACCTGGTGAGCGGCTATGCGTCCGGCGCGGCCGACTACGTGGTGAAGCCGTTCCACCCGGAGGTGCTGCGCTGGAAGGCGGAGGCGTTCGTCGCGCTGTATGTCCAGCAGCGGGCCCTGCAGCGACAGGAGGCGGCGCTGTGGGAGCGCGAGCGGCGGATGCTCGAGCGACAGGGCGAGCTGCGCTTCCGCCGGCTGGTGGACTCGATGCCGCAGTTCGTCTGGGCGCTCCTGGCGGACGGCACCATCAGCTACGCGAACCGGGGCTGGCTGGACTACGCGGGGCTGACGGCGGAGCAGGGGCGCCAGCGCGAGGAGAACCTGCGCTGCTTCCATCCCGATGACCTGGGGAAGGTCCAGGCGACGTGGGAGGTGCTGCGCCGCTCGGGGATGCCGGAGGAGCAGGAGTACCGGCTTCGGCGCGCGACGGATGGCGAGTTCCGCTGGTTCCTGTGCCGCACGCTGCCGGAGCGCGATGGCGCGGGGCGGCTGGTCGGGTGGATATCGACGGCGACGGACATCGACGACGCGCGACGCGCGGTGGAGACGCTGCGCGCCACGAACGAGGCGAAGGACATGTTCCTCACCCTGGCGGCGCACGAGCTGCGCACGCCCCTGCAGGCGGCGCGCAGCTACGCGGACCTGGCGAGGAAGAAGGCGGGGGAGGAGCAGACCCCGAACGTGGCGCGGGCCCTGGAGGGCATCCAGCGCAGCGTGGGTCGCATGGCGCGGCTGGTGGAGAACCTGCTCGACATGGGGCGGCTGCAGCGCGGGGAGCTGTTGTTGGAGGAGGGAGACGTGGACGTGCGCGCGCTCCTTCACGAGGTGGCGGAGCACTTCGAGCCCTTGCCGGAGGGGCGGGACATCCACGTGGAGGCCCCCGAGGGGCTGGTGCTGCGCGCCGATGGCGAGCGGCTGGACCAGGTGCTCTCCAACCTGGTGTCCAATGCGCTGCGCTACTCGCCGGACGGAGGGGACATCCGCCTGCGGGCGCGCGAGGAGGGCCGGTGGGTGCACGTGGAGGTGCTGGACCACGGGCTGGGCATTCCGGCGGACCGGCTGGAGAACATCTTCGAGCGCTTCGGACGCGCGCATGGCGTGTCGTACGGAGGTCTGGGATTGGGGCTGGCCATCGCGCGAGGCATCGTCGAGCGCCACGGCGGGCGCGTCTGGGCGGAGTCCTCGGGGCGGCCCGGCGGCGGCAGCACGTTCCATGTCGTGTTGCCCCGGCCCGTGAGCTGAGGCGCCCGGGCCGGCGTGACGCGGGCGATGCGTGAGACACGTGTCGCATCGGCGTGGGATGTCGGAGTCGGTTGGTATGTGAAACCCATCAGGTGATTTCGGCGCCCATGCCGGAGGGCTGAGATGGGTCGTGGTCGGGCTGTGTCCTTGTGTCTGTGCTTGTTCATCGTGACGGGGTGCTCGACGACGCGGAGCGTTCGTCTGGAGCTGGGCTCGGGAGCGTCCGTCCGTCACCTCCCCGTCGAGGAGGACTCCGGGCCGGTGGAGCTGGGGGAGGACACGTTCCAGGAGGCGATGACGAAGCTCGCCCGGGACGTGAGGCCCTTCGCGCATCCGCTGCGGGAGGCGCGGCTGCGCTTCGGTGTCCCGGAGCGGGGCGGCGTGTATCTGTATGAAGGGCGCAGGCTCCACGCGGTGCAAGAGGGCGCGGATGAGACGTCACCGCACCTGCTGGAGTCGTATGCGGACGAGACGCTGACGCGCGGGTACGGCCGCTGGTGTGCCAGCGAGCTGCGCGCGGGGGACTGTCTGCGGTTGCTCGAGGAGGGGCCGCTGCTCGGCAGTGATGGCAAGTACGCGCTGGCGCTGGCCATCGCGATGGAGGACGTCTGGGAGGAGACGGCGGAGTCCCTGCGGGGGGTGGGGGACCCGGTGGCGCTCCGCGCGACGCTGACGTCCTCGGTGGCGATGTATCTGATGCTGTGGTCGCTGCCCGAGCCGGTGTCGAAGGGGCTGGCGGCGCTGCTCACCGCGACGGCGATGGCGTACCTGGGCGTGGACACGGTGTGGCGGGTGCTGGATGCGTGGGTGGTGCTGGTGCGGCGCGTGGACCTGGCGCGCTCGTTCGAGGAGCTGGAGGCCGCCGGTGAGGCCTACGGCGAGGTGCTGGGCGACGACGCGGCGCGGGTCTTCGTGATGCTGGCGACGGCGGCGGTGGGGCGCGCTGGAGGGCTCGCGACGAAGGGGCCAGGGCTGCCCGGCGCGGCGCGAGCGGCGGTGTTCCTGAAGGCCCAGGCGGGCTTCTCATATCCCGCGCTGGAGCGCGTGGAGTCGGTGGCGCTGACGGCGGAGGGCTTCACCGTGGGCCTGTCGGGCGGAGACTGAAGTGCCGTGCGCTCAGCCGTGCTTCGCGAGCGCGGGGGCCTGGGTGTCCTCGGGGTTGGTGTGGATGATGGCGCCCGGAGGCGGCACGGGCGCGGACGGCGCGGGGGGGACCAGGGCGGTGTGCGGCATGGGCCACGCGCCGGTGGCGACGGCCAGCTTGCCGGACGTCACCACGCACAGCGACACGACGAACGTGCAGATGTACGAGATGATGCCCATGTCTCCGAACACCTGGTTGATGTAGCAGATGACGGAGCCCACGATGATGAGCCCGGCGGCGCGGTGCTCGGCGACGTGCGAGCGATGGTACGCGCGCACCGCCAGGAAGATGGTCACCACCAGGTACATCCACACGCCCGTGTAGCCGACCATCCCGCCGAAGGCGAACAAGCCGAGCAGCGAGTTGTGCGGGTGGTAGCGGTACTGGGGGAAGACGAAGGCGATGTTGGGCAGCGGGATGGGCTCGAGGAACTCGTGGCCGTAGCCGGTGCCGAGCAGCGGGAACTGGGTCCACGTCGCGATGACGTCCAGGTTCTCGATGTCGCGATAGTCCAGGTTGCCCTCGCCGCCCTCGCCGTCGATGAGGGAGCGCACCTTGTGCACGGGCGCGAAGGCGCCGCCGCGCGCGTTCCAGCCCACCGCGAAGTAGACGAGCATCAGCGGCGCCATCAGCACGAGCCCTCGGGTGAAGGTGCGCTTGATGGCGGGCCAGGGCGTGATGAGGTAGCCGGCCAGCAGGCACCCCACGAAGCTGACGTAGGCGAGCCGGCGGTCGTTGTAGACCATGCCCATGAAGATGCAGAACATGAGCAAGAGGCCGCGCAGCGCGTGAGCCCCCTTGGGCTTCTCCAGGAAGCGCATGGTGGCGACGAGCAGGCAGAAGTTGAACGTCATCGAGTCCGAGTGACACGTGGTGTACTCGACGAAGACGCCCATGGACGGCACGACGATGGCGCCGAAGTAGACGCTGATGGCGGCCTTGGTGAGCCCCGCGGCGATGACGGTGCGCGCGAAGATGGGCCAGTCCTCCGGGCCGCGCATGGCGTAGTGAAACATGGCGACGATGAACGGCATCATCGCGGCCTGGTGCCACTGCCACAGCGAGTTCTTGAAGTCCCCGCCGCGCATCACCCCGCGCACCTCCATGAAGAGGATGGCGATGAGTGACAGCGCCACCACGGCGATGAGCGGCCGGGGCATGGGCAGCGCGGGCGGGTCGATCTTCGACTTCGTCACCCGCCGGTACATCGCCAGGCCCAACAGGCCGACGATGAGCACGTCCACCAGCGGGAAGCGCAGCGCTCCAATCTTGGTGATGTAGCTGAGCTGGGCGAAGAGCAGCTCGCCCAGGGGGTGCAGGGGGGACGGCCAGAACCCGGACTGGGGCCGCTCCGGGACGTAGTCCACCGCGAGCACCAGGTAGGTGACGATCATCACCGGGTAGCGGATGGGGACCTTGACCACCAGCCACAGCACGGCCACGAGCAGCACTGGGGCCAAAGCGACCACAGGGTGCAGGAGGGCCCCTCCCACGGTGGCGAGCACCAGGAAGCCAAGCAGCGCCACGAAGCGCAGGTAGGAGGGCCGGTCCGGGGCGTACGTCACGACGGAGGGGAGGCTACATCTGGCGGGCCGGTTGGGATAGATGAAGCCTCACGTATGCCTGCTCCCAGACCACGCGTCCTCCTGATTGCCGAGCTGTGCAACCCCGACTGGGTGAGTGTCCCGCTGGAAGGCTGGTCGCTCTACCGCGCGCTGGCGGAGGTGGCCGACGTGCACCTGGTCACGCAGGTGCGCAACCGGGAGAACATCCTGAAGCAGGGGGTGCAGGAGGGCTCGCAGTTCACGGCATTGGATTCGACGCCGGTGGAGAAGCCGCTCGACAAGGTGGGCGAGCTGTTGCGGGGCAAGGCGGGCGTGGGCTGGACGACGGCGACGGCGTTGAGCGTGCTGCCGTACTACTACTTCGAGGAGGTGCTGTGGCAGCGCTTCGGCGCGCGCATCAAGGCCCGGGAGTTCGACCTGGTGCATCGCTACACGCCCATCAGCCCGACGACGCCGAGCACGCTGGCGCGGCGCTGCAAGGCGGCGGGGGTGCCGTTCGTGATGGGGCCGCTCAATGGCGGGTTGCCGTGGCCCAAGGGGTTTGGTGGCGCGCGGCGGCGGGAGAAGGAGTGGCTGAGCTACGTGCGGGACGCGTACAAGCTGATGCCCTTCTACAAGTCCACGCGGGAGAACGCGTCGGCCATCATCACGGGCTCGCGGGCGACGCGGGGCCAGGTGGCGCCGGAGTGGCAGGGGAAGACGGTGTACGTGCCGGAGAACGCCATCGACACGCGGCGCTTCGGGACGGCGAAGTCGGAGGGGCCGGTGGAGCTGCCCTTGAGGGTGGCCTTCGTGGGGCGCTTCGTGCCGTACAAGGGCATGGCGATGTTGATGGAGGCGGCGGCGCCGCTCATCCGTGAGGGCAAGGTGGTGCTGGAGTACATCGGCGACGGGCAGGAGATGCCGAACCTCAAGGCGCAGGCGGCCAGGGAGGGCATCGAGTCCGGGGTGACGTTCGCCGGGTGGGTGAAGCACCAGGAGCTGCAGGGGCGGCTGGCGAAGAACCACGTGTTCGGGTTCCCGAGCGTGCGCGAGTTCGGCGGGGCGGTGGTGTGCGAGGCGATGGCGTTGGGGTTGGTGCCCATCGTCATGGACTACGGCGGTCCGGGGGAGATTGTCAGTCCGGCGACGGGGTTCGCGGTGCCCATCGGGACGCCGGAGGAGATCGTGGCGCGGGTGCGCGGGGTGCTGACGAAGCTGGTCGAGGACCCGTCGGTGATTCGTCCCATGGGGGAGCGGGCGCGGGAGCGCATCTTCAAGCACTTCACGTGGAAGGCGAAGGCGGAGCAGGTGCTGGAGGTGTACCGCTGGGTGCTGGGCGAGCGTGGGCAGCCCGACTGGGGCATGCCGCTGGCGGACTGACCCCGTGTGACTCAGGGCCTGGACGTCCATGTCCAGGCCGTGGGTTCCCAGCACGCCTCCAGGTCCTCGTCGAGGAGGACGGGGTCGAGGAAGGCGCGGACCGCCTCCGTGAGCACGTCGAGCGTCTTCCACGGCAGACCGTCCTGGGTGGCCATGGCCTGATAGGGCCGGTGCCACTCGGGTGGTGGCGAGGGCAGGAAGAACGGGACACCGTGTGTCTTCCGGAAGGAGAAGGTCCTGGTGAGGGCCTGACGCAGGCACCTCGATTCGAGTGAGCGGATGCTTCCCAGGAGCGCGAGGTCTGGGAGGTCCTTCACCCGGGTATTGGGCCGCGCCCGAGGCAGCGTATAGGCGTGGAGCTTCTCCGCCAGATGCGTCTCGAGCGGATAGACGTGGAGCCTGGGCGGAGGGATGCCGGCGAAGCCGAGGGTGTCTTCCACCTCGATGAGTTCGGGTGCTCCATGCATCGGGTCTCCGATGGCCACGTCGACGCCAAAGGGTTGGCCGAAGAGGTCTCGCTCGATGCGGCACTCCGCGCGGAACCGACGTCCGTCGTAGCGCACGCCCTCGTTCTGGATGTCGGGGTGGTGGTGGGGTCGAGCCGGAGTTCGAAGCGCATGAAGTCTCCGAGGTCCAGCTGGGCCGCCTGTTGGAGCCGCGCGAGCATGTCTCGTGGGTCTCCGGTCAGACGCAGGTCGACGTCCCGGGTCGTGCGTGCTCGCTGCAGCCGCAGCTCGAGCACCAGTCCTCCCTTGAGGGTGATGGCGTCCGCGAAGACCTGGGACGCACGCGCGAGGAAGCGGTGGAAGACGAGGAGCTGACGCCGCCGGTTGAAGTCGTCCCCTCGCGGGGCGCCCTTCCTCAACCGTTGCTCGAGAGCATTTCTGAAGGCGTCGCCGGTCAGGTAGCGGCGAACGCTCATCGTGTCCGCCGCTCCTTCGCCACGCTCGCCTTCTGGATGCGAGCGAGGTCGGACTTGCGGATGAGTCCACGCGCGAGGGCCTGCGCGATGGCTTGTTGGAGCAGATCAGGTGCGAGATGGACGCTCGCGCAGTCCGTCAGGGTCCGCAGGGGCGAAGTGACGGGCACCGCGGCGGGCCAGGTGCGCTCGGCATCGTCGAGCGCGGCGTGATGGATGACGACACCGGGAGGAACGCGAAGCCTGCGTTGTCTCCAGGTCGTGGGAAGCGTCAGGTGGAGTCGAGAGGGCAGCACGTCCGAGAGCTGATGCAGGGCGAGTGCCGTCTCATGTGAGAAGACACCCTGCTGCTCGGACCAGAGCCACACGGTGACGAGCGCTTCGTCCTGGCCCTGAGGGTAGTGCACCAATCGGTACACCCCTCTCCGGATCCGGACCACCTTGCCGATGTGCAGGTAGTGAACGAGGAGCTGAGACGAATAACCCGCCTCCGCCGCCTGCTTCGTCGTGAACAGGCCCGCCTGCCCCAGCGCGAACTCGAAGAGCCGGTCCCAATCCGGCGCCTGCGCGCGCTTGCCCGTCATGCACGAAACTCAAACTCCATTTTAGTTTCGTGTCAATCTGGGCCCCGCGCTGCACGAACCTAAAATCAGATTTTGGTTTTGTGCGGGAGCTTAGGCCCGGGAGGTGTTCGGGCGCAGCGCCACCCTCGAGCGGATGGCGCGGTTGGCGCGCAGCAGGATGTCCGTGCGGGATGAGGGTGCGTAATCCGGGTGCTCGAACCGCAGCGTGTACGTCCCCGCAGGGAGCAGGGGCAGCCGATAGCGCCCCGCCGGGTCCGTCCAGGTCACGTGGGCCTCCGTGTGCTCCGATGCGCTGGCGCTGACCTTCACCCTCACGAGCGGCTCGCGGCTGTCCCCGTCGACGACGATGCCCAGGAGCACCCCTGGCGGTGGCGCGTACTCGTGGCCCTCCGCTCGGGCCAGGACGGGCACCGTGACGATGAGCACCCCCATGCACAGCAGGTAGGGCACGAAGTCCATCAGCTCGGAGGCGGCCTCGATGTGGTTCATGGAGAGGGGCCATTCTCCTGGCCTGGGCTGACGCGAACCGCATGCGCGGCTCCTCGCCCCATCACCGTTTCGGCATGGGGCTCAGCGTCGCGGTGACGGGGGTCGCCGCTCGGCCTGGTCCAAGGCCCAGCCGACCGGGATGCCACCGGGGCCCTTCGAGCTCGGGAACGCGGCTCAGCGGCTCACGACACGTGCTTCGGGCTCCTGGACGTGGTGCCCATCCGGGTCTCCGAGGACGACCTGCTCGGGGGTTTCCGGCGCCAGCTCCGCGAGGGACCGGAAGCGCCTCAATCGGAACTCGGGCTCCGGGGTGTCACGCCGCGCAGGGGCTCCGCTCAGCGCGTCTTCCAGGGCCGAGGCCTCCTTCGTGGAGCCGGTCGCTCCGGAGTCCTCGCGCGACTCCGTTGCCGCGGGGCGCACGGCGATGCGCTCCAGGAACTCCTGGTCCACCCGCGCGCTCGGGGTCATCGAGCCCACGTCCACCGTCGGGCCGCCCGTCTCCATGCGCAGCGTCTCGACAGGCCAGGTGCCGCGCCCCGCGTCGAGCGTGACGACCGGGCGGCTGGGCCTGCGAATCACCTGCGACCGAGGCAGAGCCTCTTCTTCGACCTTGGCACAGGAGGCCTCCGTTGCCTCGGTCGAGGCCGGGGCCTGTGACTCGGCGCTCGGGCCGGCCTCCTGCGCCCCGGCGGCCGGGGAGAGCATCCACACGAGTCCACACAGCACACCGCGAAGGAAGGGCGTCACGTGCTCGACTCCATGGCCTCGGGAGAACGAACCCCATCATCCGGGACCACGACGGGAGAATCTCCCGCGCAGGTCCCCGGGTTCATCATGGCTCGGTCATGATTCGAGGCCGTGGGCATGATGGAGATACGACCCAAGGCGTCATTTCGGGTCGAACGGGAGGGGGCCTCCTCAGGAGCCCGTGGGCGGACGGTCGAAGTCCATGGTCCTCAGGGGGGCGAAGGACTCGAATGGATCCACTCTCCGGTCCAGGCCCCTGGCCCGGCGGATGAGGTCACCCAGCTCGCGGACGTCCTCGCGGGCCTTCAGCTCCGGGCCCACCCCGCTCCACAACTCCAGGAGCGAGTCGTAGGTCAGCGGCCGCGTCCAGTACGAGCCCCGGAGCTTCTCGGCGAAGGCGGAGGCCACGTAGGCCAGTCGGGTGGACTCGCCAGCCTGGGCGTAGCTCGGGCGCAGGGTGGCTCGGGGCAACGGGGTCGCCAGCTCCTTCGATGTGCCGCCCTCGGGCGACTTGTAGCGGATGCGCAGCGTGCCCAGTGCCCGGGCGTTCTCGAGAGGCTTCACTTCGTAGAGCGCGGTGACGGAGTGGCCCGCGCCCACCTCACCCGCGTCCACGCGGTCATCGCGGAACTGCTCGGCCGTCAGCGCGCGGTTCTCGTACCCGAGCAGCCGGTAGAGGGAGACCGCCTTCGGGTCGAACTCCACCTGGAGTTTCACGTCCTTGGCCACCACCTGGAGCGTGCCAGTGAGGTTCTTCACGAAGACGCGGTGGGCCTCCTTCAGCTCGTCCACGTAGGCGTAGTTCCCCTCGCCGACGTGGGACAGCCGCTCCATCAGCACGTCGTTGTAGTTGCCCATGCCGAAGCCCACGGTGGACAGGGTGATGCCCCGGGCCGCGAGTGACTTCACCTTCTCCCAGATGCCATCCGCGTCGGAGATGCCCACGTTGGCCACGCCATCCGAGCAGAGGATGACGCGGTTGATGCCGCCCTCGAGCAGGTGTTCGACGGCGATGCGGTAGCCCAGCTCCAGTCCTGCCTGGGCGTTGGTGGAGCCCTCGGTGTGGAGCCCGTCGATGGCGTCCATCAGGCGTGACGTGTCGAGCGCGCTCGTGGGCGGGAGCACCTGGCGGGCCCGTGAGCCGTACACGACGAGCGACACGAGGTCGCGCTCATCCAGTTCCGCTACCAACAGGCGCAGGGACTGCTTCACCAGCTCCAGCCGGTTCTCCATGGCCATGGAGCCGGACACGTCGATGACGAAGACGAGGTGGCTGGGCTTGCGCTCGGCGCGGGAGACCTCGCGCGCCTTCACGCCGATGCGCAGCACCTGGTAGCCCTTGCGCACGGGTGAGGGGAAGCCCTGCACGTGGACGGCGAAGGGCGCGCTCTTCGCGCTCGCGTAGCCGTAGTCGAAGCTGTTGACGAACTCCTCCACGCGCACGGCGCGCGCGTCCGGCATGGCGCCGCGCTTCAGGTAGCTGCGCGTGAGTGTGTACGAGGCCGTGTCCGTGTCGACGGAGAACGTGGAGAAGCGCTCCTCCTCCGTGTTGACGGTGGGGTTCACCCCGTACCCCTTGAAGTACATGTCAGAGTAGCGCGAGCGGGGCATCGGCTCGCCGTGGTGGGGCTGGGTGGGCGCCTGGTGCGGAGGGGCGGGGTGGAGTCGCAGCGTCATCGACATGCTGGGCTTGGCGGGGGCGACGTTGTCCTGGGGTGGAGGGCTCGCGACGGCAACCTGCCCGTTGAGGGGGACGCCGTATGCGTCGTGCGCGGGGCCCGGGGCCAGTTCCGCCAGTGCTTCGAAGGAGCGCGACGGTTCAGGAGGCCGAGCCTTGTCGATGCGCTTGATGAACTCCTGGTCGACGTTGACGCCCGTGGTGGTGGAGCCCGGGCCGATGGTCGGCGGTGTACTGATGATGGGCACGATGAGCGCGTCATCGGCGAGCATCTCGACCTTGATGCGGAGGGTGCGGTCGAGCCTCAGTTTCACGTCCCCGCGTTCGTAGCGCTTGTAGTGCTCCCGCTCGTACCGGACGGTGTAGACGCCCGGAGGGAGCTGAGGGATGCGGTACTCGCCCTTGGCGTCGGTGACGGCGCTCCGTTCACCCACGAGACTGGGCGACGTCGCGGTGATGACGACGTCGGGAAGGGGCTGACGGCTCTTCACGTCGATGACGGTGCCGATGATGTTGCTGTTCTGGGCGAGCGCCAGCGGGGCCAGCAGCACCAGCAGCCCGCCTAGCAGTCGTGAAAGGACAGCGTTCATGAGGTCCACCTCGGAGCAGCGAGAGAGGTGGACAGCCTCCGAAACCGATGGCGCCCGAGCCTCACGCGAGGCTCCAGTCTCCATCATGGTTTCAGCACGGGCCTCGTGAGGCCCGGTCCTTCGTCAACGACTCAGCGCCGCTCGGCCTCGCGCTCGGTGCGCACCCACTCGCCGCGCTTCTCCGCGCCAGGGCCGCGCAACATCAACCCCACCTTCCACACCACGTACACAGGCGCCCAGGCCAGGTCCAACAGCCCACGCGGTCCCACGCCGGACACCCACCATCCGCGCAGCACATAGGCCCCCAGGCTCATCAGCGCGAAGCCCGCCACCGCCGAGGCCCACACCGCCGTCCCGCCCGACAGCCACACCAACACCGACGCCACCACCGCGCTGCCCACCGCGGCCAGCACCAGCTGACTCAACGGCGGCACCAGCACGTCCATCGACAAGTCCAACAACAACCCGCTGCGCTGCTTCAACGCATCGCTCAAGAGCGGCCACCCGTGCAGCTTGCGCATCTGCGCGCGCCCACCCTCCCAGCGCTGACGCTGCGAGCGGCTCTGCTTCTCCGCCGAGACCATCTCGCCCTGCACCTCCGCCTCCCAGGCGTAGTGCACGCGGTGCCCCTTGCGGCCCAGCCGGATGCCGTACTCCAGGTCCTCCACCACGCTGAACGCGTCGTGAGGCACCTCGCGCAGCACCGCGTGCGTGAAGCACATCCCGTTGCCACGCAGGCCGCAGGACACCCCCAGCGCCTCGCGCCCCAGCGAGCGCACCTTGTGGAACATGCCCAGCGCAATCGTCATCAGCCGCGTGCGCCACGACGCCGTCGGGTTCATCACCCCGTAGTGCGCCTGCACCGCGTGCGCCCCGTCCTCCAACCTGCGCCCGTACGCATGCAGCAGGTTCGGCGACACCACCGTGTCCGCGTCCACCACGACGACGGCGTCCGCGAAGCCGTCCTTCTGGCTGAACTCGAACGCGTGCGCCAGCGCGTACCCCTTGCCGCGCTTCTGCGTGTCATGCCGCTCCAGCACCGTCGCGCCCGCCTCGCGCGCCTTCTGCGCCGTCGCATCCGAGCAGTTGTCCGCGATGACCAGGATGCGCCGCAGCGACGCCGGGTAGTCCACCGCGGACAGGTTCGCCACCGTCCGGGCGATGCCCAGCTCCTCGTTGTGCGACGGAATCACCACGTCGAACTTGCGCGTGGGCGCGGGCGGCACCGGCGCCGCGCGTCGCCACGACAGCACCGTCAGGAGCAGCAGATAGCCGCACGCCATCGCCACCGGCAGCAGCGCCACGCACAGCGCCAGGTCCACCCAGGTCCACACCGTCACGACTGTCTCCCCCGAGCACGCGCCCTAGCGCCGCTCCAGCTCCGCCAGCACCGGGAGCTTCAGGATTCGCTCCACCTGCCACTTCTCCAGGATGCGCCGACGGATGATGTCCAGCGCCACCGCCGCGAAGATGCCCATCGCGATGCCACCCACCACACCCGCCGCCAGGATGAGCTGCACCTTCGGCTTCGACGGCTTCTCCGGGAACGTCGGCGGCGACAGCACGCTGAAGCGGTGCTTCATCGACGCGCGCGAAATCTCCAGCTCCGTCTTCGCCTGGTCCAGCCGCCGCATCTTCTCCTGGTGCCGCATCACCAGCATCCGCACCCGGTCCGCCGCCACCGACACCTCCGGGTTGTCCGCCGTCGCGGGCCCACCAAACGCCGCCGCGCCCAGCAGCGGCCCGCCCGTGGTCCCCTGCTCCAGCTCCCCCGGGTCCCCGCCGTTGCGGATGTACTCGTTGATGAGCTCGTTCAACTCCGAGCGCAGCGCCACCAGCTGCGGCGAGTCCTCCTGGAGCGCGACAATCCGCTGCTCCAGGTCCGTGATGAGCGGGTGCTGCGGCGAGTAGATGACGCGCTGCTCGGCCAGTTGGTTGCGCAGCTCCGTCAGCCGCCGCGCGCGGAACTCCTCCACGTCCGAGATGGCCCGACGCTTGGTCTGCACCATGAACCGCATCTGCGCGAGCAGGTGGTTCGTGTTGATGCCCAAGGCGCCCGCCGCCTGCGCCGCCGCGCCGCCACGGCCCTTGTTCTGCTTGGCCTCCTCGCGCTTGCGCTTGGCCTCCACGCGCTTCACCGTGGCGTCCAGCGACGCGATGGCCTGCTTGATGCCCTCGGCCTCGTCCACCACCTGCTTGTCCAGGATGGTGATGGCCTCCGCCACCGCGCCCATCTCCGCCTGCTGCCGCATCTCCAGGAAGTTCTTCTGCGCCGCCTCGACGATGTTGAGCGCCAGCTGCGGGTCGCTCCAGTCCACGCCGATGGTCACCGTGCCCGTGCCACCCTCCACCATCACCAGCATGGACTGCTCCAGCATGGCGCTGAGCGCGTCCGCCTTGTCTTCGTCGGACATGGGCGGCGGCGGCTTGCGCAAGAGCTTCTCCTTCAGCTTGCTCATGGGCGAGCGCTGCAGCTCCCAGTACTCCACCAGCTTCGCGTCCCGGACCACGGCCTTCAGGTTGTCGGCCTTCATCACCATCTCCCACGCCGCGCGCGTGGGCTGGTCCGCGTCCACCGGAATGGAGCGGCCCGGGTTCGCCAGCGAGGCGATGATGAAGTTGCGCTGCGTGAGCATCCGCGTCTCGACGTGGTACTTGCGCGGCATGATTTTGGTCACGCCCGCCGCCAGGCCGGACACCGCGGCCATCACCACCAACGCCAGGAACCAATGCCTGAGCACCGCGTTCTTCAAATAGAAGACCGCGTCGATGGCGAAGCCCCAGTCGATGAGGTCCGACGGTGCGTTCGTCTCCACGCGCTCGGGCGTGTATGCCGGAGCGGCGGGGGCGGCCCGGGGGCCCCGAGGCCCGAGGGCCGGCGCCGTCACGAGGTCCTCCTCACGGGCGCGTTCTTGAGCAGGTGCTTCACCCGCTTGGAGAACTCCTCCTGCGTGAAGGGCTTGCCCAGGTAGCTGTTGGCGCCCGCCTCCTCGGCGTGGGCCTTGTCCTCGGGCAAATCCCGCGCGCTCACCACCAGCACCGGCACATCCGTCATGCCCGGGTTCTTGCGGATGTGCTCACACAAGTCGTAGCCGGAGATGTCCGGCAGCGTCAGGTCCAGGCACACCAGGTCCGGACGCTCCGCGCTCGCCAGGTGCTTGAGCGCCGCCTGCCCGTTGGGCAGCTCCACCACCTGCTTGAATCCCATGGCACGCAGGTAGTCGCCCAGCATCTTCCGGAAGAAGGGCGCGTCCTCCACCAGGAGGACCGTGTGCATTTGGGGCTCCATTGCGTCGTCAGCCTTTCTTCTCAGTCGCGCTCAGTGGAAGCCGAGCCGTGGCACCCAGACGATGACGCCGTAGGTGTATGCCGCGTTGAAGAGGATCACCCACAGGATGGCCTTCTTCAGTCCTCGCGACGGATTCGGGTCCCTCGCCGCCTTCGCGGGAAGGGCAATCGTGAGGATGAGGACGGACATCAGGATGAGCTTCGCCATGGCCTTCGCTTTGGCTCAGAGGATACCAGTTTGCCGCAGCGACAGGCCCAGCACCGCCGCCCATTGGAACCGGGCCGCCGGCAACTCGGGCGAGCGGCTCCACGTCCCCCGGGTATCCGCGTCCACCGACATCCAGGTGTTGAGAATCCAGGACGCCGTCACCCCGCCGGACACCAACCTGTCACCCGTGGCCCCGCCCACCGCGAAGGCCGTCCCCGCCGTGGTGCCCACGCGAACCCGGGGCCCCAGCGCCCACGTCCCCGTCGCGGTGAGGTCCGCGCGCGGATAGACGCGCGCCGTCAGCCGGTCCGTGAAGGGGGAGACGCGCACGCCCAGCCGCCCGTCGAAGTCCGCCGTGCGCGAGGGGATGCGGTGCCCCACCGCGAGCGTGAGGTTGGGCAGCACTTCCGTGCGAGGTGCCGGGTCCGGCTCGACTCCGCCGGCCGCTGTCACGGTGTGGACAATGCTCGCGCCCACGCCGGCCTCCAGGCCCGTGCGGCGAGTCATGCGGCCCGTCCAGCTCTCCGTCAGCGTCACCACGGTGTTGTTGGCCCCGGTGGAGAAGCGCGCGTAGGTGGCGGCGGCCGAGGTGGTGATGGCGCTGAGCGGGGACAGCGCGTGGCTCAGGGACACGTCCAGGCGCGGGCCGTACTGCAGGGGCACGGCCTCGCGCGCGGGACCGTCCAGGCCGCCGCTCACGGTGAAGCCCGTGGTGCCGGACAGCTGCCAGCGCCGCCCCAGCCAGCCCGTCTCGCCGGTGAGCGACGTAGCGGAGGAGAGGAAGTGGACGGTGTCCGCCTCGGGCAGGGGCTGCAGCGGACCTCCGCCCTGCGGCGGCCGGATGGGGCCGTCCGGGTCGATGGGGTCCGGGTCCAGCGAGGGCAGCGCGTCGAGCGTGAGCAGGTTCACGCTGCCCAGCACCAGCTCCTCGCTCAGCCGGAACGACAGGCCCCGCTCGGGGCGCCAGAGCGCGGCGAAGCGGCCGATGTGCTGAATCTCGGTGCGCGCCCTGGCCGTCACCTCGCGCAGGCTGATGCGCGGCGCGTAGTCCAGCTGGAGCGACGTGTTCCCCTCGCGCCGCTCCAGGCCCAGAATCGGCGTGAAGTCCGTGTCAGCGGCGAGGGTGGGCGCGTCCTCGGCGGGGTCCTCGTTGGAGCGCACGCGCGAGTCCACCCGCACCGACGCGGTGTAGGAGACGGAGGCCCCACAGACCTCCAGCCACATCGCGGTGAGCGCCGCCCCCAGCACCGCTCACTCCACCACCACCACGTCACCGGGGCGCAGGCGGAACGACGGCGCGCGCCCCTCGGCGTGGATGAGGTCCTGGTAGCGGAAGCGGATGCGCACGGGCGCCTGCCCGTCGTCCTGGCGCATGACGAAGATGCGGTCCTTGTGCGCGTACTCGGTGAAGCCGCCCGCGCCGGCCAGGGCCTGTAGCAGGCTGGCCCCCACATCGATTTCCAGCGGACCGATGCGGTTGACCTCGCCCACCATGGTCACCTTGATGGGGCGCGGCATCTCCAGCGCCACCGTGACGACGGGGTGGTTGATGTAGTCCTTCAGCCGCGTCTGGATCTGCTGCGACAGCATGGCGGGGCTGTGGCCCGCGGCCTCCACGTCGTCCAGGAACAGCAGGCTGATGCGCCCGTCGTCGCGCACGCGCGCCTGCGTGGTGAGCGACTCCTGGTTCCACACGCGGATGTTGAGCAGATCGCCGGCGGCGATGCGGTAGCTGGCGTCCAGCGGGGGCGGCTTCTCCTGGTACTCGTCCACCCAGGTGTACTTGCCGAGCCCCGTGCAGCCGGAGGCCACGAGCACCAGCCCCGCGGTGGCGAGCACGCGCGAGGCCGGGCGGAGCAGGGAGCGGAGCGGGGAGGTCATGGGGCTCCTTCAGGGCGCGGGGGCGACGGCCACGACGGCCGGCTCCGGTTCGGGGTTGCCTCGGCGGCGCGCCAGCTTCACCACCGCGAGCACCTCGCCCGGCTTCACCGCGCCGAGCGCCAGCACCCCCACGACGTACAGCGAGGCCTCGACGATGAGCCGCGGCCAGTCGGACAGCGGCGCGAGCACCGTGCGGTCCAGCGCGACGATGGCCACGCACACCACCGCCGTCTTCGCCACGCGCACCAGCAGCCGCCGGTCCACCGCGGAGCGGCCCATGCGGCCGAGCATGATGATGGTGATGACCACCTCCATCAGCAGCAGCGAAATCGCCGTGCCCGCCGCGCCGCCGCCGTCGCCGTACTTCGCGTACAGCCAGGGCACGAGCAGCAGGTTGAGCAGCGGGTTGAGCAGCAGGCTGCCGAAGATGCTGGTGCCCGTCACCCACCACTCGCGGTTCGTCATGGTGAGCCACGCGCCGCACGTCATCGTCACGAACGCGAGCACGAACAGCGGCGACTGCAGGCGCAGCAGGTTGACCGCCAGCGAGTAGTCGCGGCCCAGGAGGCCAATCCACAAGGGCGCGCCCATCACGATGAGCATCATCATGGGCACCGTCACGGCGAGCGTCCCCTCGAGCGCGCGGCGGGCGATGATGCTGACCTCCTCCTCCGAGCGCGCGGCGGCGCGCGACATGAGCGGCAGCAGCACCCAGCCCATGACGGGGTTCAGCGCGAAGGTGACGTTGGAGATGCTCCACGCGGCGGAGTACCAGCCCACCTCCTCGTGGCTGCCGAGCATCCCCAGAATCATGATGTCCAGCCGCCCGTTGGTGGCGAGCGCCGCGGCGGTGAGGAAGTAGGGCAGGCCCGCCTTGCACACCTTCCACGTGGCGGGGAAGTCCACGCGGAACACCAGGCCCATGTGCACGCGCGCCAGGTACCAGCCGATGCCCAGCTTGATGGCCTCCGATGCGACGACGGGCACCGCGAGCCAGGGCAAGGGCAGCCCCAGCACGCCCACCGCCAGCAGGCCGCCACCCCACACCACCTTGGTGACGACGTTGGAGATGGACAGCCCCGCGACCTTGCCCTTGGCGTGCAGCAGCGCCGCCATGGACGCGTTGCACATGACGAGCAGCTGCGCGACGCCGAACACGTACACCAGCGCGCGCATCTCCGGCGGGTCCTCGCGCCACGCCATCACGAGCGACAGCGCGCCCATCAGCACGACGGTGAGGATGAGCCGCAGCAGCATGGAGGCGCCGAAGAAGTCGCTGGCGTGCTCCGGCCTGCGCGACACCTCCTTGCGGATGTACATCTCCAGGCCCAGGTTCGTGGCGATGAAGAAGATGGCGGAGAAGCTGTCCGCCCAGTTGAAGCGCCCGAAGGCCTCCGGCGACAGGTAGTGCGTCAGCAGCGGACGGATGCCGAAGGCGATGGCGTACGTCACCAGCAGCGAGCCGCCGAGCTGCAGGCCGTTGCGCACCGCGCCCATCGCCTCGTGGGAGCGCTCATGCTCCTGGGCGTTCTGCTGAGAGGATTCGCTGTGGGTAGTCACGGTGGGGAGTCGGGCGCTCCCGGCGTCGGCCGGACGGCCCGGGTGCATAGAAGACGAGCGGGGGCGGCACGTCAATGCCACCCCCGCGGGAAGTCAGGTCGCCTGGAGGCCTAGCTGGCCCCGCGACCCGTGATGACCACCGGCACCGTCTGCAGCAGCAGGCGCAGGTCGCTCGTCAGCGTCCAGTGGTCGATGTACTGCATGTCCAGGTACATCCACTCCTCGAAGGAAATCTGGTTGCGGCCGGAGACCTGCCAGATGCACGTCAGGCCCGGGCGCACCGACAGCCGGCGGCGCTGCCACGTCTCGTACTTGGCCACCTCGCTGGGCACCGGCGGCCGCGGGCCGACGATGCTCATCTCCCCGCGCAGCACGTTGATGAACTGGGGCAGCTCGTCGATGGAGAACTTGCGGATGAAGCGGCCGATGCCCGTGATTCGCGGGTCGTTCTTCATCTTGAAGACCGGGCCCGACTGCTCGTTGAGCGCCGCCAGCTTCTCCTTCAGCTCCTCCGCGTTCACCACCATGGAGCGGAACTTGAGCATGTAGAACGGCTTGCCGTTCTGCCCGACGCGGTACTGCTTGAAGAAGATGGGCCCCTTCGACGTGAGCTTCACCATCAGCGCCACGAAGCCCAGGAGCGGCAGCAGCATCCACAGCGCCACCGCGGACACGCAGATGTCGAACAGGCGCTTCATCGCCATCTGGTGCGGCTTGGGGCTCACCGCCGCGAAGTGCAGGAAGCCGTCCGCCACCGCGCGGCTGTCGACGGGGCGCGCGCGGTCCAGGCGGAAGGTGTGCGCCGGCAGCGCGAAGGGCACGCCGAAGCGCTCGGCCAGCTTGATGGCGGCCTGCATCGCCTCGCCCTGCTTGAGCGTGTTGCCCGCGATGTAGACCTCGTCCACCGCCGTGTTGCGCAGGATGTGCTCCAGGTCATCCACCGTGCCGAGCACCTTCGAGGGCAGCTCGCCGATGGAGCCCGTGTCGTCGTGGAAGCGCACGTAGCCCAGAATCTGCCGGCGGCCGCGGCGCGTCAGGTCCTCGCCGGAGTAGCGGCCCATGGCCCCCGTGCCGACGATGAGCACCGCGTCCATGGGGCGCTCCTGCGCCGCCACCGGACGGAAGACGAACAGGCGCAGCAAGAGCGCCACGGGCCAGAACAGGATGAGCAGGGGCGCCAGGCCCGGGACCTTCAGGGTCTCCGGCAGGGCCAGGTTCGCCACCGCGAGCACCGTCACCACGGCGAGCGTCGTCACCGACACCAGCGCGACGTGGTCCAGCCGGCTGCGCTCGGCGAAGCGCGAGTCGTACAGGCACAGGGCCGTGCCGGTGATGATCCACACCACCAGCGACGCCAGCACGACGGCGGGCAGGAGCCACCCGGGCTCCGCCCGCAGCTGGCCGTCCATCCACGCGGAGGCCGTCAGGACCACCGTCATCAGGACCAGGTCCACCGTCAGGTTCAACTTCGCCGCGAAGCCAGGCGCCAGCTTCGGCCCCGGAACCTGCTCTTCCGCCGCGACGACCCCCACGTTGCCCTGAGCGGATGCCGACCCAGGAGCACCGACCGCCGCACCAGTACTTGCGCTGCTCATCGTGTCCACCCCCCTCTACCTGCTCGACCGAGCGTTCAGTCCAGATAGAGGCTGCCGTTGAGGCTGAAAATCTTCAAGTCGGAAAGAACTGCTTTTTGCCATGCTTGTGCGGTGCGTTGCAACCCCCCGCACCGTGAGTAAGACGTGACATGGTGTGAAATCTTTGGATCATCCGACTCTCGTCGCATCTCACGGGGTCCCAGCGAACACCGGGAGTGCTCCCTTCGCTTCCCCGCTGCGAAGGAGCCGTGCGGGATACTGCATCTACGGTGCCGGTCTGACGTGAAGAGGTACGGGCGTGGAGGGGGGGCTGGATGCATGCGAGACGTGCGCCGGGAATTCATGGGTTTATGCGCCCGCCAGGCGTTCCGCGTGGGAGTGGACGTTGAAGCGGCCGTCCCGCACGAACGTGGCCAGCGTCACGCCGGAACGCAGGGCCAGGTCCACGGCCAGGGTGGTGGCCGCGGAAACGCCCGCGACGACGGGGATTCGGGCGCGGACGGCCTTCTGGATGATTTCGAAGCTGACGCGTCCGCTCACGGCGAGGAGCGCGGGCTGACGCGTCAAATCGGCGGGGCGCGCGAGATTTGCGCGGAGTGTGCCCGCCAGGACGAGCGCGCCGACGACCTTGTCCACGGCGTTGTGTCGGCCCACGTCCTCGAAGGCGGCGAGCAGGCGCCCCTCGGTGTCGAGCGCGGCGGCGGCGTGGACGCCTCCGGTGCGGGCGAAGTTGCGTTGCACGTCGCGCAGGCGCTCGGTGGCGCGGGCCACGGCGAAGGGGGAGAGCACGGGGCCTGGCGGCAGGGGCGTGCAGCCGGTGAGCAGGTCCTCGACGCTGCGCCTCCCGCACACTCCACATGCTGAGGTGGTGAGAGTTCCGCGACGGGTGGCGCGCAGGGGCTCCGGGTCGAGGAAGACGCCTGGGGCGGGCGTGACTTCGAGCACGTTTCCCCAGCCTTCCTCTCCGGGCCGTCCGCAGTGGGCGAGGGTGCCCAGGTCCTCGGCGCCCCGGATGAGGCCCTCGGCGAGGAGGAAGCCCACGGCGAGCTCCCGGTCGTGTCCGGGGGTGCGCATGGTGGTGACGAGTGATTCGCCATTCACGCGAAGCTCGAGCGGCTCTTCGACGGCGAGGGCGTCGTTCTCGGTGGGCTGGAAGGTGGCGCCGTTCCAGCGACGCACGGGCTTGGAGGCGACGCCGCGCGCGTCGGCGGGGGAGAGGGGCTCGGGGCGGGGCGGGCGCAGGTGCTCGAGCACCGCGTCCGCGATGGCGCCGAGGTCCTCGGGGGAGAGGACTCGTGGGCTGGTGGGACTCGGGGGGGGCGAGTCGGTGATGAGCGCGAAGACCTCGGGCCGTGACGGAGCCAGGGGTGGGCCGAGTCCCTCGCGCCAGACCTCGAGCTTGGGCAGGGGGCCGTCCTTCCAGCCCTCGACGAGGGCGAGGTCCAGGCGTCCGACGAGGCGGGAGAGGAGCGTGGGCAGGCTGTCCGCGGGGGCCGGGTCGTGGGTGAGCTGGACGCCCTCGGGGGTGGCGAAGCCGGTGAGCACGGCGCCAGCCCGCTGGAAGCGCGCGGTGTCACTGCCGGGGCGGTGGAGCGGGTGCGCGTCGGAGGAGTGCTTCACGGCGGCGACGCGCAGGCCGCGCGAGGCGAGCTCCGGGAGCAGGCGCGCGAGGAGCGTCGTCTTCCCGGCGCCGGACCAGCCGATGATGCTCACCGCGGGGACGCGGCTCATGGGTGGAGCCCCGCAGCCGTGGCGTCGACCTGGGTGGGGCGGATGCGGCGCGCGAGGTCGTCCTCGGCGACGTGGATGCGCATGGTGGGGACGCGGCTCATGTGGGCTGTCCCCCGGTGGGGGCGTCGACGGCGACATGTGTCGGACGGTCGAACAGCTCCACCTCGACCACGTCTCCCTCGGCGAAGTCGGCCTGGCCTGGAGGCAGGACGGCCCAACCATCCGCCTGGACGTTCTGGAGAATCTGTCCGGCGCCCTGGGGGCGCAGCACCGCGCGGGCGCCCGTGTCGTCGTGTTCGAGCAGGGCGGTGATGAGGTACGTGAGGCCCGCCTGCTTGTGGCGCGGCTCGGACAGGCGCGCGCGGACACGGCGGCGCAGCTCGAGGACTCCCTGGTGCCGGAGCAGCAGGGGCCGCGCGAGCTGGTCGAACGCGACGCTCGCCGCGCCCGGGTTGCCCGGCAGCACGACGACGGCGGTGGTGCCCAACCTCGCCACGGCCACGGGCTTGCCCGGCTTGAGCGCCACGCCGTCCACGAGAAAGCGCGCGCCCAGGCGCGTGAGCACCCGCTTGACGTGGTCCTTGTCTCCCACCGAGGCCCCACCGGTGGTGATGAGCACATCGACCTGTGGCGCGAGGTGCTCGATGGACTCGCGCAGCGCCTGCTCGTCATCACGGGCGCGGGAGAGGTGGCGCACGTCCGCGCCGGCCTCGCGAGCGAGCGCCGCTATCAGAATCAAGTTGCTCTCGTATACCTGATGCGAGAGCGCGGGCTGGCCCGGGCGGATGAGTTCGTCCCCCGTCGCGAGCACCGCCACACGAGGCGCGGACCTCACGCGCACGTGGGTCTCCCCCTGGGATGCGAGGACCCCGAGCGCCGACGCGCTCAAGCGCTGACCCGCGCTGAACAGGAGCGTGCCCGCGAGCACCTCTTCGCCCGTGCGGCGGATGTCATGGCCCGGAGGGACGGTGATGAAGAGGTCCACGTGGCGACCGTCCTCCGTCGCGCGCGCGGCTTCTTGTCGGATGACGGCATCCGCGCCGGAGGGAATCGGCGCGCCGGTGAAGACGCGGGCCGCCTCTCCGGGCTGGAGCGCGCGCGAGGGCAGGGCGCCCGCGTAGACGGTGTCGACGACCCGGAGTCGAGCAGGGCGGTCCCGGTTGGCGCCGCGGGTCTCCTCGGCGCGCACGGCCCAGCCATCCATCGCGGAGTTGTCGCAGCCGGGGAGCGAGCGCACCGCGCGGACGTCCTCGGCGAGGAAGCGGCCGTGGGCGTCGAGCAGCAGCACGGACTCGGGAGCCGTCGGTGAGAGGGCTTCGAGCGCGGCCTGCCGGGCGGTGTGAAGGGACGTGAGCGGCATCGACGCGGCGCAGACTACGTCGAGGGAGCGGCGCCTTGTCCATCGTACCCCGTGACGGTTGCCCGCCTGCCGGACACGAGGTGGGCCGGTGCGTCATCCGGAGGGCGTTGGCTGGCGGGTGACCGCCAGGGGACTGGCCGTGGCGTCCGGAGGATGTTTCGGGCGATGCCTCGACGCGAGGCCAGGCGTGGAAGACCACGACACCGGCGGATGCGAAGTTCATCGGACGGAGTGCTGGGCAGGAAGAGACTCACCAGGCACCTGACTCAAAAGAAGTAGCGAGGGTCGCCCGGTGCGCTTGTCGGGAGGCCCTGCGGACCACGATGGATGGACACCTCGCCGGGCGCGGGGGCCAGCGGTCGGGTTGCGGATCCTGTCTGGCGGGTGGCTCCACGGGGTGTTGGGTGAGGGATTTCCGAGGGACGCGCCCGGTGCGCTTGTCGGGAGGCCTTGCAGGCCACGATGGTCGGCCTCCCGACGGCACGATGAGCAGCGCAGACGTGCCCCGGAGATGGCCTGCGTCATGGTCCGAAGGTGGAAGCGCGGGACCTGTCCGCGACAGGCCCCCGGTGTATGTCATGCTCCAGCCGCGCGGGCCCCACGGTCCTCCGCCGGACACGCGCCCTTCTTCATGGCCCCCCGCCCTGGCACCGAGTTCCCGGACGTGACGCTCGCCATCATCGCGGGCGGTCAGGGGCGTCGCTTGTCGGGCGTGCCCAAGGGACTGCTGGAGGTCGAGGGGCGCACCGTGCTGTCACGGCAGCTCGCGCTGTCCCCCCACTTCGGCGACGTGCTCCTGGTGGCGAACGCCCCCGCTCCCTACGCGGCATATGCCCTGCGCACGGTGGCGGACCCGGTCCCGGACAAGGGCGCTCCAGGGGGTGTGCACGCGGCGCTGACGGCGTCGCGCACGCGCTGGGTCGTCACCGTGGCGTGCGACATGCCCTTCGTGTCGCTGGAGGCGCTGCGGGTGCTGCTCGCCGCGCGCGGCGAGGACGTGGACGCGGTGTGCTTCGAGGCCGAGGGACGGATGGAGCCGCTCCTCGCCGTGTATCGCGCCGAGCTGGCGCCCCACTGGAGGACCCTGCTCCCGGAGGACCCGTCCTTGCGACGGCTGCTCTCACGCTTCCGCTCCCGGGTCCTGCCCGAGAGCGCACTGCGCGCGGTGGACCCCACGCTGCGCTCCCTGGTGAACGTCAACACCCCCGAGGACCTCGCGCGGCACGGTGTCTCGCTGCCGCCACGGTGAGCCACGGTTCACCTCGGCGTCGGCACGGACTGGAGCAGCGTGGGCAGCTCCGCCAGGTCGAGCACGAGGCTGGGGCGAATCTGTCCGAGCGCATCGGACATGTCCTCGCCTTGCCCCTGCACGCCCAGGCCCACCGTGAAGTTGTCGCCCAGGCGCACCCGCGTGCTCGCCACCACGCTGGCCCGCCTCGACTCCGTGCCTCCCAGCTTCAGCAGGGACTGGTCGCCTCCAGCTTGAGCTGGAAGCGCGGCGACGCGACGCCGAACGACAGGCCGACGTCCACCCACTTCTCCATCGACAGCTCCGGCCGCGCGCGCTCCTGCAGCACGCGGACCTGCAGGGCCACCTCCAGGTTCGCGTCCGCGTCGCTCAACAACTCCAACGTGGCCGCGCCGAACCCGCGCTGGATGGCGACCCCATCCCCGTCTTGCGACTCGAGCCCCGGCGTCACCCAGCGTCCCCCCGCCGAGAGGAACAGCGCGCTGGACGACGCGCGCGACTCCTTCGTGCACGCGGGGAGCCCCTGCCGGATTCGCGCGATGCCCGCCTGCCGCGTGGCCTCCATCGCGACCCGGTACTCGGCGTCCGCCTTCCTGAAGTCCTCCGCGCTGTCGTAGTCCCCGGGCAGGGGCTTGTCGGGGAACTCGTACAGGGTCGGGTCCGCCAGCACGTTGGCGATGCACTGGCTGTAGCGCGCGCCGTAGATGCTGCGCTCTCCGAGCACGTCCATGGACACACCCGCCATCACCGTGGCGAAGCGGCCCTTCTGGGGCGCCGCGTCCGGAAACGGCGTGTCCTGTCCGATGCCCAGCGTGATGGCCGTGTCCTGGAGCAGCCGCGTGACGAGCGACGAATTGCGGGAGGCGACGGCCTCCGAGTAGAGCCGCTCGAAGCCCTCGGTGAGCAGGTAGGGATTGAACTGCAGCGCGAACGAGGCCTGGGTTCCATTCAGCACCGCGCCCACGCCGCGCAGGCTCGCCACCAGGGCCGTGGGGTTCGCCGGGTGCACCAGCTCTCCCGCCGTGGCGACATCCAACCCCGCGGCCGCCTCCGAGCCGCCGCGCAGGATGCTCGGGAAGTCCAGCTCCACCGTGTTCGGCTTCGGCGGTGTGGCCTGGGCACTCGCGACCCCCGCGCAGAGCGCCGTGAGCAGCGCGAGCGCCGCCCTCATTCCACCACCGTCCAGGTCAGCGTGATGAAGTCCGCCACCGAGCCCTTCTCCAGGGAGAAGTCATCCCAGAGGGCCTCCTTGCCGCCCTTCTCGAAGACGAGCGAGGCGCGCTGGAGGAACCGCGCCCCCACGCCCGCGGGGTCGGCCACGGAGAACACCACGCGCACGAAGCCCTGCGCCGCGCTGGTCAGGAAGTCATCCGGCAGGGGCAGCGTGGTCTCTCCCGCGAAGGTCGCCGAGTGCAGCTGCCGCCGCTCCTGGCCCTGCATCTTCCCGCTCACCACCAGCCGCATGGCCACGGTGTTGAGCGTGCCGGAGGGGCGCTCCAGCACCAGCTTCGCCCCCTTCCGGTCCGCGCGAGGCACCTGGATGGTGGACTCCAGCTTGTCGTTTCCCGACATGATGTTCCCCCCTCGTGGGTCTGGGTGGACGCCGACGTCCTGCCCGCCGTCCATTCTAGCGCCCGGCATGACACGGCTCGAAGGCGGCGGGGTACGCGCCGGGCACACCTGGCGGGCGAGCGTGCCTCCGGGTGCGTCACACTGACGCATGGACGGACAGGCCTGGGGGTGGGAGAGAGGACGAGGAGACCCTCATGCTGAAGACCCCTCTTGGACGATTCCGCGCCGTGGCCCTGCTGGAGGGCCTGTCCTTCATCGCGCTGCTGTTCATCGCGATGCCCCTGAAGTACGCGGCGGGGATGCCCCTGGCGGTGCGCTTCGCGGGCATGGCCCACGGGCTGTTGTTCGTGCTGTACCTCTTCGCGCTGATGGAGGTGGCCATCGCCCTGCGCTGGTCCTTCTCGCGCGTGGTGTTCGCGTTCGGCGCGTCGCTGGTGCCGTTCGGCAACTTCCTGCTCGACGCGAAGCTCCGGAAAGAGGAAGCCTCCACCACCCCCCGTGCCGCCGGCCCCCTGGGTTCCTGAACCCAGAGCGCTGGAGGCTCCGCCGAGGGCGTCACCCGACCTCACACGTCGGCTCGTGCTCCACGCGGAGCGGGCGCGAGCCCTCCAAGGAGTTCGCGCGCGCGAGCAAGCTGTGCGAGCATTCCGCGCGGATTTTTTCACGGTGGAGGTCGGCTCTCATGGAACGCGGCATCTGGAACACGCCCGAGGACGTCCAGCGCGAGCTGGAGGCGCGGCTCGCGCTCGTGCAGCCCTCCGAGCACATCCGGGGCATGCACTTCGCCGCCGTGCTCGACACCGTGCGCTTCCTGGGCGGTGAGCAGGCGGTGAAGCGCATCGTCGACGCGGGCGACATGCCCGCGGACCTGGACCCCACCGAGCTGTATCCGGTGCCGCCCTTCATGCGGCTGTTCTTCGCCGCGGCCCACCTGCTCGCGCCCCAGCTGGGCGGCTTCGAGGAGGCCATGCGCCAGATTGGCGTCCAGGGCACGCTCGCCTTCGTGCACTCCATGTTCGGCTCGGAGGTGCGCCAGCAGGTGGGCGGCGACCCGAAGCAGCTGGTCAACATGCTGCCGGAGGCCTACCGCATGGCCATCGACTTCGGTGAGCTGGTGGTGGAGTGGACCAGCGCCCGCGCGGGCCGCATCCACATGCGCCGCATCTTCACCCCCGTCGCCTACAACGAGGGCATGCTCGAGGGCGCGCTCCAGGCCGTGGGCGCCCAGGACATCCAGGTGCGGGGCCGCCAGACGTCGCTGCTCGACAGCGAGTACATCCTCTCCTGGGACGACTGACTCACGGCGCGTCGAACACGAAGGCCCCGTAGCCCACCACGCCTTCGTGCGCGCCGAACGCATCCCCGGAGCTGCGCAGCGCCACCATCCGGGGCCGCAGCGCCCGCCGCTTCGCCACGCGCAAGAGCCCGTTGATGGCCTCCGCGCCACACGCGCTCCCCGCGTCCAGCGGCTCCTCCAACGACAGCACCCGCGCCGCCGTCACCCGGTCCGCCCGTGCGGCCTGCTCGTAGGGCAGGTGATGCGACAGGTCCGAGGTGATGACGGGCAGCACGTCCTCGTCCCACAGCGCCTCCAGCACCTGCGCCGCCTGGTCCGACGCGCCCCGGCCCACCACCAGCGGCAGCACCGTGAAGTGCTCCAGCACCCGCTGCAGGAACGGGAGCTGTACCTCCAAGCCGTGCTCCGCCTCGTGCGCTCCCGTCGACGCCGTCACCTGGGGCAGCCGCATGGCCCGCTCGCGCAGCCCTTCGTCCAGCCGCACGTCCCCCAGGGGCGTGCACAGCAGGTCCACCTCCGGATACGCCACGCCCCGCAGGGGGACGAAGTGGCTGGGGCCCAGCAGCAACACCCGCGTGCGCGCGGCGCGGCGCGGCCACAGCGTGGCGTAGGCCGCCGCCGCCACCCCGCCGGAATAGACATACGCGGCATGGGGGACGATGAGCGCCGCGGGCGACGCGTCCCCCGGCACACGCGCCTGCTCCAGCCACGTGTCCAGCTGGGTGGACAGCGTGGAGGGCTGGGCCGGATAGAAGGAGCCCGCGACCGCGGGCGTGCGCACTCGAGGCATGGTCCCCTCCCACCGCGAACGGGGCACCTGCTGGAATCCTAAAGAAGCACGGCAACGTCAGTCATGCCAATCATTGCAAGACTGTTCGCTTCTGGGATGAGCGGGTCCCACCTCCGCGCGTCCGCCGAGGGCCCCGGGGTGACAAGGGATTGATTTCGCCCGGGCGCGCGGGTGGCTCGGTGATTGCTATCCAACGCTTCGTGCCGCGCACTCCTCCCGGGCGGTCAGGGCCGCCTGGTGCGCGGGACTTCGCGAATGGGGAGGCCGGCCGGGAACCATGACTCCTCCGCCCGGCCGTGCCTTCTCGTCCGCGGGCTCGCGGCGTGACGCGTGTGCTCCGCGCCGTGTCTCAGCGATGTCTCACGCCGGGCCCCACCGCGCGCGCCCACCGCGGGAGGCCTCCGCCAACTCCCCGTTCTCCGGGGCCATGGGACCCTGGTCGTACGCTCCTGCGCGAATTCTCAAGGAGTGGTGATGCGATAGCCGACACATGAAGAACGAAAAAAGGATGCACGCTTTCGCCCATTGACTAGAAGGGGCCGCCGAGCGCCCGGGAATGACCGCGGGCTAACGCAACGGAGGGACGCTTCATGAAGGCAAATCAGTGGCAGGCGATGGCCGTGGCGGCAGGGTTGATGGTGGCGTCGACGGCGAGCGCGCAGGAGACGGGTGGCGGTTCGGGCAGCTTCGGGAACGCCGGGCAGATTGTCGTCAGCTCGGATGCGTTCGGTAACCTGGGCTACACGACGGAGGGTGCGGGGTACGGCTACTTCCACATCGCGCCGAGCGCCGATTACTTCCTCAAGGAGAACCTCTCCGTCGGAGCCAACGTGCAGTTGCGCGTGCTCTTCGGTGAGGGAGACACGGTGGCCGCCTTCGGTATCGGCGGGCGCGTGGGCTACAACATCGCGCTGGCGGAGAAGATCTCCGTGTGGCCGAAGGCCGGCGTGACGCTGTTCGTCGGTGACGACATCATCGCCACGCAGGACGGGACGGGGGCTGCGTCCACCGTCATCCTGGATGGCTACGCGCCGTTCCTGTACCACGTCACCAGCCACTTCTTCATCGGCGCCGGCCCCCGTCTGGCCATCGGCCTGGGTGACGACGTGGATGTGACGTTCGGCGTGGCGACCACGCTCGGCGGCTACTTCTAGTCGGCAGTCGTCGGCAGGACCCACGGGCCCCGCGCACGGTTGGAAGTCTCCTCCGCGCGTCGGGGCTCGTGTCGTTTCATGGGGACGCCACCTCCACCCAGCCGCCCGCGGCCGCCGCGCCCGGCTCGTGCACCAGACGCAGCCCCAGCTGCAGCGAGCGCTCCCCCGTCGCCGGCGCATGGAGCAGCAGCACGGAGGCCGTCTCCTCCAGCACCCTTCGGGACACCGGTCGCGTCGCGTCGTCCCGGCCACCCCGCAGCTCGCGCCAGTCCTTCAGCCCCCAGCCCACCACGCGGCCGTCCCGCAGGCGCACCGTCACGTCCGCCCACGCGCTGCCTCCCGCCGGCACTCGCACCGGCGCGAGCAGCTTCTTCAGGCCCTCCACCACGGCGCCGGGCTCGGGCGTTCCGGCCTCGCGTCGGCCCGGGGCGCGGCGGGCTCCCGGGGGACGCTCGGCCGGGAGCAGGAGGGGCGGCTCCACCCGCCACGAGGAGGCCCCGCGCTCCAGCGTCAGCACCACCTCTCCCGGCGGCTGTCGCGTGGTGGACAGGAGCCGCGTGGCCACCTGTCGCTGGAGCTCCGCGGCGTCCACGGGACGGCCCGCGCGTCCGCCGCGCTCCTGGGCCTGGTAGCCCACCAGCGTCAGCGCGCCCTGCTCCGACCAGAACGTGAGCTCCAGCCTGGCGCCGACCTCGCGCACGGTGCCGGCCAGCGCCGCCACGCGCACGGCGACCTGCCGCGCCTCGTGGAGTCGGGCCGCGTCCTGCTCGATGGGCACGTCGGGTCGACCCGAGCCGCCCGTGCCGCCTCCCGCGCACGCGAGCCCGAGGGCGAAGAGGAGCGCACCGCACGCGCGAGCACGGCTCCGGAGTCGGAGATGGATGGCCATGTGCTTCCCCCTGCCGGGTGCGGCACACCCGGGTGTCCTGGCACGGCGTCGTGGTGGCGGGACGACAGGAATTCCCGTGGGAGGAGGACGCACGCGGCCCGCGAATCCTGAGCGCTCACGACTCGCGGACGGGACGTCTGTTCAATCCAACGCGAGGGAAGGTGTCCGCTTCAACCTCGCGCGAGGTTCTTCAGCACGAAGGCCAGGTTCGCCGGGCGCTCGGCCATGCGGCGCATGAGATAGGGATACCAGTGGCGGCCGTACGGGACATACACGCGCACCGGATGCCCCTGGTCCGCGAGCTGTCGTTGCAGGTCCGCGCGGATGCCATGGAGCATCTGGAATTCGAACGCACCGCGAGGCAGCCCGCGCCGCGCGGCGTGCTCCAGCGTCGCGTCAATCATCCGCTCATCGTGCGTGGCGATGCCGTGATACACGCCGCTGTCGAGCAGCACCTTCATGCACCGCACGAAGCTCGCGTCCACGTCCGCCTTGTCTGGGTAGGCGATGGCCTCGCGCTCCAGATAGGCGCCCTTGCACAGACGGATGCGCACCCGCTCATCGCACAGCGCGCGGGCGTCCGCCTCCGTGCGCCGCAGGCAGCTCTGCAGCACCGCGCCCACGTGCGGCTCTCCGAACTCCGCGTGGAGCTTTCGCACGATGTCCAGCGTGACCTGCGTCACCGCGCCGTGCTCCATGTCGATGCGCACGAACGAGCCGCGTGACGTGGCGTCCGCCACCACCTGTCGCGCGTTCTCCAGCGCCAGCGCTTCATCGAGCAGCAGCCCGCACTGCGTCAGCTTCAGCGACACGTTGGCCCGCACCCCCGTCTGGTCGATGCGCGCGAGCAGTCGGCGGTACTCGCGCACCTCCTCGCGGGTCTCCGCCGCGTCCTTCACCGCCTCGTTGAGGTGGTCGAAGGACGCCGACAGCCCTTGCGCGGTGAGCGCCTTCACCGCGTCCATCGCCTCGTCGAGCGTCTCGCCCGCGACGAAGCGCCGCGACAGCTTCTTCAGCGGAGGCAGCCGCGTGGCCCAGTCCTTCAGGCCCGTCCGCCGCGACAGGAACATCAGCGCTCCGCGAGACCACTGTTCGGCGATGGCGCTCATCCACGCAGCTCCCGGGGGGCGACCCCATACTCCTCGAGGAAGGCCCCCACGAGGGCGTTGAACGCCTCCGGGTGGCTCATGTACGGCAGGTGGCTCGCGTCGCGCAGCAGCTCCAGCCGCGCTCCGGGGATGTGTCCGGCCACGTCCACCGCGGCCTCGGGCGGCACCAGCAAATCCCTGCCGCCCTGGATGACCAGCGTGGGCACGCGCAGCTCGTGCAGCCGGGGATGGAAGTCCGCGGCCAGCACGTCCCGCAGTCGCCGCAAGAGCTCCAGGGGCGTCAGCCTCCGCGCCTCGCGCACGATTTCCGCGCGCCCCTCGGGCGGCAGCCGCGCGCCCCCCAGCACCCGCGCCACCATGGGCGCCACCAGGTACGCCAGCGGCCGAGGCGCGCGCACCAGCGTCGACAGCGACACCGCCAGTCGCCTCACCCGACGCACGCTGGCCACGGGCGACACGAGCACCAGCGCCCGCACCCGCTCCGGATGCGCCAGCGCGAAGGCGATGGACAGCAGGCTCCCGTAGGACGAGCCCACCAACGCGAAGCGCTCCGGCAGCCGCGCCTCGACATGGTCCAGCACGGCCAGGTTCCACGCGAGCGGCGAGTGCGTGGCCGGCGTGTGCAGGGGCGGCGTCCACAACAGCAGACGCAACAGGCGGGACAAGGGCTCCATCGGCGCGAAGGAGCGGCCACTGGCGCCCAGGCCCGGCAGACACACCACGGTGCGCGATGGGTCCGTGTCGCCGTCGGGAAAGGTGAACAGCCGCACCGATGTCCCCTTCACCGGGCGCTCCTCGCATACCAGTCGCTCGTAGCCGGAGGGGATGTCCTCCACGTCCGGGACGAGCGGTGCCGCGCGACGGCGCTGCAGGGAAGAGGAGGGCGGCTCAAGCATGGCGGGCCTTCACCATCAACCGGTGCACGCTCGTGGCCACCCGGTCGCGAAACGCACGCAGGCGGGACTCGGACGCACCGGCCGGCGGCGGCATGTGCGGGCTTCCCAACGCGAAGGTCAGCCGCACCGGAAAGGGCAGCGGCCCCAACCCCACGAGCAGGGGCACGCGGTACTTCTCCTCGTCGGTGAGCCGCACGCCCAGCTTCGCCTCGCCCGGGGGGAACAGGAACGTGTCATCCACCCCGAAGCCCGCGAAGGGCACCACCGGCACCCCCGCGCGCGCCGCCACGTGCGCGAAGCCCAGGGCCTGCTCCCACCGGAGTTGATAGCGGCCCGGAGGACGCTTGAAGACCTCGCGCGCGCCGCCGGGGTAGCACACCACCAGCGCCCCCTCCTTCAGCGCCGCCAGCGCGTTGTCCTTCGTCCCCTCCACCCCGCCCAGCCACGGCAACACCGTGCGGATGACGGGGATGCGGAAGAAGCCGCGCTCGGCCAGCCCCAGCGCCCGGCGTCCCGTCGCCCGGTGCAGCAGGTGGAAGAAGGCCGGTGTCTCGTAACCCCAGACGCCATGGTTTCCCACCAACAGCACGGGGCCCCGGGTCGGCACGTGCTCGGCCCCCATCAGCCGCGCGCGATGGTAGAGCGCCGACAGCGCCGCCCCCCGCTCGGCGAGGCGGAACACGGCCCTGCGCACGGTGGCGAGCGAGGCTTCCACGGAGACTCATCATGGAGACGCCCGGGCGCCACGTCAGCCGGACCGGCCGGGCAGTCGGGCCCCTGGACTCCATGTCCCCAGACGCCCCAAACCCACGCACCGTCCCCGGGGGGATGCTCCCGGCCCACCCCCCAGGTTGCTTTGAGTAGGCAACGCTTGGCGTCGACCCCCATGGGCTTTCAGCCCCCGGATACGGCACGATTCCATGTGGTTGTTTCACCCCTGTCGAACGTTCGATCCACCCATCGTTTGAGTTTCGATAATGTGAGGATGAAGCCCGCCTTTGGTTGTCTGCCTGCCCCGTCGTGCAGATGGTTCAGGGATGGGAGGCCCTTTCGACATCCTCGTCGAGCAGCACCGGGAGCTCGAGGAGCGCTTCGAGGCCCTGGGCGCGGGGGACGATGAGTCTGGGTCATCCGGTGTCGTGCGGGAGCTGGTGGCGCTGTTGCGACACCACCTCTGGCTGGAGGAGCGCTGTCTTCAGCCCTGGGTGACCCGGGTGGAGGGGCGTGCCCGGGGTCGGCAGCAGGCCGGGGATCGGCAGGCCATGCATGAGCTGTTGGATGAGCTGGAGGAGCATCCCCTCCAGAGCGCGGAATGGCAGGCCCGCTTCCTCACGCTCGAGGACCTGTGGGTCGCGCATCTCCAAGAAGTGGAGTCCTCATTGCTGCCCCGGCTCACCGCGGTGATGGCTCCACGCGAGCAACAGGCGCTCGCCCAGGAGCTGTCCCGGTGCCGGCGGGACACGCGCTCCTCGGGCTCCGAGGCCGGTTTCTCGGGCTCCGGACCCTTCCTGGATGACCTGCGCTGGGAGGGTTGAGCGCCGTTCCCGCCTCACTGGAATGGGACCCGACCTGGGACGGCGGGGGGGGTGATACGTCCTTCAGTCACACCTTTTATCGCTTCCTTTAGACAAATCCTAAATTGGAAGGTATGGGTATGGACGGCTTCACAAATCAACTCCCCCTTCCAGACCTTCAACACCCAGACTAGCCAAGACGAGGATTGAACGAATGTCCGTGGATAAAGCGTTTCGGGACATGATCCGTAACGAAATCGAGGTCCAGCTCAAGCCGCTGCGCGACGTGGTCTCCCGCCTGGAGTCCGGTACGGCGGACCTGGATGCGCTGCGCAACGTGGCGGAGCGGCTGGCCCCCCTGGCCGAGGTGGTGGGTCCCCTGTTCGGCGCCCAGCTGCCCGCGGCGAAGCCCGGTCGCAAGGCCGTGGGTCGCCCGGCGGCGGCGGCGCGTGGCGCGGTGAGCGCGGCGGCCCCCGTGGGTGGCAAGCGCCGGGGTCGCAAGCCCGCGGCGGCGGCGGCGGATGGCTCGCGCGCGTGCGCCATCGTCGGCTGCGGCAAGCCCAGCCGGACCAAGGGCTACTGCGCGGCGCACTACCAGAAGCTGCGCATGCTGGAGAAGACCAACCGCCGGCCCTCCGCGTGGGTGGATTACGCCCCCGCTGACAGCGTCGAGGACATCAAGCTTCCGCGTGGCCGCGCCGCGTCGAAGGCCCTGGCAGCAGCAGCGCAAGCCGCGAACGGTTAAACAGCGGCACGCTGCCCCGGCCCGGGCAGAGAGTGACCGCGCACCTTCGTCAACCCAGGCTCCGTCGTCGGGAGAGGGTTCGAGGGACGCCCGTACGGGAAGTCTTGCCCGCGGGGGCTCGCAGGGGCATGAATGCCCGGGCCCATGAACAAACGAGATCTGGAGCCTGGCATCATCACCGACCTGGCCGGACGGACCACGTACGGTGAATACCTACAGCTCGACCGGGTGTTGTCGGCGCAGGTTCCGCGCTCGCAGCCACCGCACCACGACGAGCTGCTCTTCATCATCCAGCACCAGACGAGCGAGCTGTGGATGAAGTTGCTCATCCACGAGCTGAGCGCGTGTATCCGCTATGTCCAGGCGGACCGGCTGGAGCCTTCCTTCAAGATCTTCGCGCGGGTGGGGAACATCCAGCGGATGCTCTTCGAGCAGTGGAGCGTGCTGGAGACGCTCACGCCGAATGAGTACCTGGAGTTCCGTGACGCGCTGGGGCCCGCGTCGGGCTTCCAGAGCTGGCAGTACCGCGCGGTGGAGTTCCTGCTGGGCAACAAGGACGCCAACGCCCTGGGCCCCTTCCGTCACCAGCCGGACGTGCACGGGGAGCTGGAGCGGCTGCTCGAGTCCCCCAGCCTCTACGACGAGTTCCTGCGCTACCTGGCGCGCAAGGGCCACGCGATTCCCGAGGACCACGCCCAGCGCGACTGGAAGAAGCCGTACGAGAAGAGCCCCGCGGTGGTGGAGGTGTTCCGTCGCATCTACGAGGACACCGAAGCGCACTGGGACGCGTACGAGATGTGCGAGAAGCTGGTGGACACCGAGGAGCGCTTCCAGCTCTGGCGCTACCGTCACATGATGACGGTGATGCGAATCATCGGGTTCAAGCAGGGCACCGGTGGCTCGACGGGCGTGTCCTTCCTGCGCAAGGCGTTGGACCTGCGCTTCTTCCCGGAGCTATGGGACGTGCGCACGGAGCTCTTGCCGCCCGGCGCCCGGCCCCCGTCCTCCACGCGGTGAGCCTTCCCCGGTCATGGCAGGCGTTGCGCGCCTGTCCTGACATCCAAGAGGGTGAGAGGAATGAGGCGAAGCCGGGGGTGACAGGCTTCGGCCGCTGAAACATCGACAATGTGACGTGGGAGGACGGGTGGGGTGGTCCCCCGGGGGCCCCTGCGTGAAGTGGCCGTGGGTGGAATGACGCCTCCCGGACATGCGGGCGAGGAAGGGCACCTGGCGCGCGGAAGGGTGGGAGGCAGCGGCTAGGCTTCTGCGCACCATGGCCGCCGAGTCTCCCCTGCTCTTCGAGAAGGCGCACATCCTGTGCTACCGGACCTTCGATATCGCGGAGGAGATCAACCTCGAGCGGGCGCGCAGGGCCGTCTCGGAGGACACCCGCCGGCTGAAGCTGTCGCGCGAGAATGGCCAGTACCTGCAGCTGCCCAATCCGCCGCTGGCGTATGAGTTGGGGCGCCGGGCGCTGGCGCTTCGTGACGGTCCTGTCACGGTGGATGCCACCGCGCGGCTGTTCGACCATGGCGCGGCGTCCATCATCCTGCGGGTGCCGGTGGTGCCGGGCACGTCGCTGGAGCAGCTGACGCGGGTGGCGGACGAGCTCTACGACAGCCAGGCGCTGGAGGACCTGGCGCTGGATTGGGTGGAGGGCGTGCGGCGCACGATTGCGCCGGCGGTGCAGGGCGCGCACCTGTGGGACCAGAACGAGAGCTACACGGTCATCTTCGCGGAGAGCATCCGGGGCAACCCCACGGCGGAGGAGCTCCTGGAGAAGGCGGACCTGGCGCGGCTGTTGTTGGGGGAGAACGGGGAGACGCCGCTGTCGCGCCGGGAGAGCGAGGCCGTCACCCAGGTGCGCTTCAGCTACACGGTGAAGGACCTGGTCGTCATCGACTGGAACAGCGCGTTCGTCTACGAGCCGTCGGGCTCCGGGGACATCCCGGACCTGCTCGAAATCGCCAACGCGCAGCTGTTGGAGTTCCGCTACTTCGACGAGAAGCTGGACGAGCACATCGCGCGCATCCACGACGAGGTGCAGGCCAAGCGCCACGGGTGGACGCGGCTGTTCCGCAGTCCGTACCGCACGCTGACGCGGCAGACCTTGGGCACGCTGGTGGACCTGAACGAGTTCATCGAGCGGGTGGACAACAGCCTGAAAATCATCGGCGACTTCTACCTGGCCAAGGTCTACGAGGCCGCGGTGCGCCGCATGCGCATCCCCGCGTGGCAGGGCTCGGTGACGCGCAAGCAGCAGCTGCTCGCCCAGACGTATGGCCTGCTCAAGGGCGACGTGGACATCGACCGCTCGCACACCCTGGAGGCGGTCATCGTGCTGCTCATCGTCCTGGAGATCTTCTTCGCCTTCTTCAACGTGTTCGCCCACTGAGGGCCGAGTGTTCGTCCACTGAACGCCCGGACGACTTGTTCCCGGGTACAAGGCGCGCGCGGGTTTCGCGGGCACAGCGGACATGGGACACTGGGGATTCGCGGTGGGGCCCGCCGGTGGGCCTTGGCTGGGGGGACGTGTGGGCATGAAGGTGCCCGAGAGCAACCGGGGAGCCGCCGAGGACCGCGTGACGCGGACGTTGGAGCGGCTGTCCCTCGCGCCGTCCGTGGAGGCGGTGCTGGAGGCGCTGCTGCGTGAGGCCGCGTCCGCCCTCGCCGTGTCCGGTGTCTTCATGTGTTGGCGAGAGGACGGAAGCGAAGCGCACGTGCTCGTCACGCCGGGGCTGTCCGTCGACGCCGCGCGCGCGCGGGGCGAGCGGCTGCTGGATGGGCTGCGGGACATCGACGGGGGCCTGTTGCCGTACGTGGCGCTGGACGCGGAGCGGGAGGTGCTGGTGGCGCTGCCGCTGCTCGCGGGGGTGGAGCCGGGCAGCGGCGTGGGGGTGCTGTGCGCGGTGCTGCCCGAGGGCCGGGTGCCGACGGACGAGGAGCTGGCGCGGCTGGGATTGCAGGCGCGACTGGCGGGGCTGGCGCTGGAGCGCGAGTGGGCGGTGGTCGGCACGCGCGAGGCGGTGGCGCGGGCGCGCGCGGAGGTGGAGCAGGCGGAGGTGCTGCGGCTCAGCCGTCTCCAGGCGGTGACGGAGGCGTTCGGTCAGACGCTCACGCGCGAGGAGGTGGCCCATGTCGTGCTGGATTTGGGGCTGCCCGCGGTGGAGGCGACGGCGGGCATCGTGCACCTGACGGCGGAGGGGCGCGCGGCCTCGGAGCTCGTCGCGGCGGTGGGCGTTCCGGACGCGCTGGTGGAGCCCCTGCGCGAATTGCCCCGAGGGGGCGAGGAGCTGCTGGCGCAGACGGCGAAGCGCGCGGAGGCGCCGGTGTGGTTGGAGACGGTGGCGGCGATACGCGAGCGCTACCCGACGCTGGCGGGGCCGTTGGGGGAGGGGCCGCCCCGCGCGTTGGCGCTGCTGCCGTTGTTCGTGGAGGGGCGGGTGTTCGGGACGCTGGCCTTCGGCTTCGAGCGGGAGAAGGCGTTCTCCGCGCTGGAGCGCGCGTCGCTCGTGGGGTTGTCGCGGCAGTGCGGGCAGGCGCTGGAGCGCGCGCGGCTGTACGAGCGCGAGCACACCGCGCGCCTGGAGGCGGAGGCGCTGGGGGCTCGGTTGAGCCTGCTGGCGGACGCGAGCGCGTTGGTGTCCGGCTCGTTGAGCTGGGAGGAGACGGTGGCGGGGGTGGCGCGGCTGGCGTTGGGGCACTTCGCGGACGGGTGCGCGGTGGACTCGTACGAGGACGGCGTGGTGCGCCGGCTGGCGGTGCTGCACGCGGACCCGGAGAAGGCGGAGCGGGTGTTGGAGCTGACCAGCTTCCCGCTGGACGCGGGGCAGCCGTCGCTCCTGTCGCGGGTGCTGACGAGCGGGCAGTCCCGGCTGGAGACCCGCGGGACGCGAGCGCCCGGGGGCGCGAAGCCCGGCGCGTCCTGGCGCGCGAGCACGGTCATCCTCACGCCGCTGGTGGCGCGGCAGCGCACGCTGGGGGCGCTGACCTTCGTGCGGGACTCGGAGCGGGCGCCCTTCGACGTGACGGACGTGTCGCTGGCGGAGGAGCTGGCGCGGCGCGCGGCGCTGGCGATGGACAACGCGCGGCTGTTCCGGGACGCGCGCGCGGCGGAGGAGGAGAGCCGCCGGGGCGCGGCGCGGTTGCACGTGCTGGTGCAGGTCAGCCAGCTCATCGCCGAGGCGGGGTTGGACCTGCCCACGGTGCTGGACGTGCTGGCGAGCAAGGTGTCGGAGGCGCTGGGGGGTGGGTGCGTGCTGCAACTGCTCGGGGAGGACCGGGAGCAGCTGGAGGTGGTGGCGGCGCACCATCCGGATCCGCGGGCGCGTGGCGTGCTGGAGGAAGCGTTGCGGAGGGACCCGGCGCGGGTGGGGGAGGGGCTGTCGGGCCGTGTGGTGGCGACGGGCAAGACGCTCTTCGTGCCGCGGCTGAGCGCGGAGGAGCTGCGGGGGGACCGCTCGCCGGAGGGGGTGGGATTCCTGGAGCGGTATGGGCCGCAGAGCCTCATCGTGGTGCCGCTGGGGGCGCGGGGGCGGGTGTTGGGGACGCTGGGGGTCATCCGCGAGGCGCGGGGGCGCGAGTACACGGCGGAGGAGCGGGCGTTGTTGGAGAGCCTGGCGGCGCGGGCGGCGTTGGCCATCGAGGACGCGCGGCTGTACGGCGCGGCGACGCAGGCGGTGAAGGCGCGCGACGAGCTGCTGTCGGTGGCGGGGCACGAGCTGAAGTCGCCGCTCAACGCCCTGCAGCTGCAGATTCATTTGTTGGCGCGGATGGCGAAGGACGCGATGGCGGCGAGCGGGCTGGCGGAGCGGGCGGAGAAGGCGGCGCGGGCGGGGCAGCGGCTGGGGTTGCTCATCGACGATTTGTTGGACGTGTCGCGCATCAGCGCGGGGCGGCTGAGCCTCAACCGCGAGGAGCTGGACCTGGCGGCGCTGACGCGCGAGCTGGTGTCGCGGATGTCCGAGGAGCTGGCGCGCGCGGGCAGCGAGGTGCGGCTGGTGGCGGACGTGGAGGTGCTGGGGCACTGGGACAAGCTGCGGTTGGAGCAGGTGTTGGTGAACCTGTTGTCGAACGCGGCGAAGTACGGCGCGGGGCGGCCGGTGACGGTGCAGGTGGAGGCGCGGGGGCTGGTGGCGGCGCTCGCGGTGCGCGACGAGGGCATCGGCGTGGCGCAGGAGGACCAGGAGCGCATCTTCGAGCGCTTCGAGCGCACCGAGTCCGCGCAGCACTTCAAGGGCCTGGGGCTGGGGCTCTGGATTACCAAGCGCATCGTCGAGGCCCACGGCGGCGGCATCCGCGTGGAGAGCCAGCCCGGCCGGGGCTCCACCTTCACCGTGGAGCTGCCGTTACCGGACGTGGCCCCGCGCTGAGCGTCGACGCGGGCGGGTCCTGGATGCCTCGCCCGCTCCGGACGTGAGGGGCCTGGTCACGGTGGTGGGAGTCCTCCCGGACCGGGGGCAGGTCGGATACGCTGCGGTCCTTGCGTCCCTGGCTTCCTGGACGCGGAAGGCCGCCCCCACATGAGCGCATCCAGCCCCCTTTTCGGTGACCTGTTGCTCAAGCTGGGCATCGTCACGCCCGTGCAGGTGCAGGAGGCCCTGGCCCTCCAGGCCCTCACCGGTCAGCGCGTGGGCGAGGCCCTCATCTCCCTCGGCTACGTCACCCGGGAGCAGATTCAGGACGCGCTCGGCGAGGCCCTGGGCCTGCACCACGACAAGGGCCCCTCCCAGCCCGCGCTGGGCGAGCTGCTCGTGGGCCTCAAGTACGTGACGCTCGCTCAACTCGAGGAGGCGCTCGCCCGCCAGCGCCGCGACGGCCGCAAGCTGGGCGAAATCCTCGTGGAGCTGGGCCACTGCACCTACAAGCAGATCTACGAGGCCCTGGGCCTGCAGAACCGCATCGCCGGCCGCCAGGAGAACCCCCGCCCCTTCATCGACGGGCGCCGCCGCGTCGTCGTCGTCGATGACAGCCCGCTCGCCTGCGCCTTCGTGCAGGAAGGCCTCGTCGCCCTGGGCTACGAGGTGCTCTGCTTCCAGGACCCGTTCGAGGCCCTCGAAGGCATGAGCCGCCTGCAGCCCGCCATCGTCCTGAGTGATTTGGAGATGCCCGGCCTGGACGGCGTGGAGCTGTGCCGCCGCCTCAAGGAGGGCCCCACCCGCGGGCTGCCCGTCATCATCCTCACCGCGAACGACCGCGAGGCGGAGAAGGTGCGCGGCCTGCGCGCCGGCGCGGACGACTACGTCAACAAGTCCGCGTCCATGGACGAGCTCGCCGCGCGCATCGAGAGCGTCGTGCGCCGCACCGGCGAGACGGAGCGCATGCGCAAGCTGTTCGCGCGCTACACGTCCGCGGCCGTGGTGGATGAAATCCTCAAGAGCGCCGACGGCGTGGTGCTCACCGGCGAGAAGCGCGAAGTCACGCTGCTGTTCGCGGACATCCGCAACTTCACGGGCCTGGCGGAGAGCCTGCCTCCCGAGCAGGTCGTCGGGGTCCTCAACCAGGTCCTGGGCCGGCTGTCCGACGCGGTGCTGACGTGCGGCGGCACGCTGGACAAGTTCCTCGGCGACGGGCTGATGGCCGTGTTCGGCGCCCCGGTGGCGCGCACGGACGACGCGCTGCGTGCCCTCCAGTGCTCGAAGATGATGATGGACGCGATGACGGACCTGCGCGTGGAGGCGGAGGCCGAGTGGGCCGCCAACGGGCGCGAGGGCCATCCGCTGGTGCTCGAGCTGGGCGTGGGCATCAACTCCGGCGTCGTCGTCGCGGGCAACATCGGCAGCACCGTGCGCTCGGAGTACACCTGCATCGGCGACGCGGTGAATGTCGCCGCGCGCCTGTGTGCCCTGGCCGGCCCCGGGGAAATCCTGGTGGGCGAGCGCACCCGGGACCTGGTGGACGCCCGGGAGACGGCCTTCGAGGACCTGCCTCCCGTGCGCCTGAAGGGCAAGCAGCAGCCCGTGCCGCTCTACCGCGCCCTCTAGCCGCCGGGCCCCACGCGAAGTCTTTCGCGCCCCAGGGCGTCTCAACGGGTAGGGTGGGGGCATGACAGCACCCGCCTCCGATGCCCACCCTCCGCCCTCTCGCCGCTCCCCCGTCCTCTGGGTGGGGCTGGTGTTCGCCGTCGCGCTCGTCGGGGCGGTGCTGGTGGGGGCGCTGACGCGCTCGAAGGCGGTGCACGCGGAGCGCATCCATCAGGACCTCGCGGTGCTGGAGGACGCCCTGAACCGCTACCACGCGGACGGCAACGTGCTGCCGGAGGAGGCGGACCTGGAGCCGCTGCTCGTCCCCAAGTACCTGCCCGCGCTGCCCCTGGACCCGTGGGGCCGGCACTACCGCTACACCAGCAACGGCAGCCAGGTGTTCCTCGCCACGTTCGGCAAGAGCGATGACCGGGGCGGCAACGGCGAGGAGCAGGACCACACCAACCACGACGGCCACCCTCGGCCGGAGGTGAAGTAGCCGTCCGGACAGGCGTCCGCGCGGTGTGAGGGGAGCAGGCGTGCGGTGGTCCCCGCGCTCCTCCCCGTCCGCCGAGGGGGCCCCGTCCGCGCGCGGCGTGCGCATCTGTCCTCCAGGGGTGGAGTCTCGGCCATCCCTTCCGAGGAGGGCGGCCATGGCCATCGTCTGTGCGAGCCCGCTGATGGCGCGGGAGTCCCGCGAAGTGGAGGTCGCCGCGGCGCTGGCGGCGCGGCTGGGGGAGCCGCTGTTGCTCGTGGGCGTGATGGACGGCGAGCCCCTCACCGACGCCGTGCGCCGGGAGGCCCAGCGTGACCTGGAGGCCCAGGCGGAGCGGCTGCACCTGCCTCCGGGCCGGGTGAGCTGCCGGGTGCGCTCGGATACCGAGGCGGTGCTCGCCGACGAGGAGTGCAGGCACTCGCGCTGGGTGGTGGCCGCGGCGGAGGGCTGGCGCACGTCGGCGTGGCGGCGCGCCTCGCTGCCCGAGCGGCTGGCCCGACACGGCTGCGGACCGGTGCTGTCGGTGCGCCGCGCGGACGCGCTGGTGGACTGGATGCGCGGACGCAGGCGGCTGCTCGTCGTGGTGGGCGTGGATCCGCTGTCCCCCACGGCCGACGCGGCGGTGGGCTTCCTGCGCGAGCTGCGCCGGGTGGGGCCGTGCGACGTGCTGGCCACGTACGTGTGCTCGCCCCTGGAGGCGCGCGAGCGGCTGGGCATCCACACGCCGGTGCACGTGGAGGTGCTGGAGCCCGGCCTGCGGGATATGGAGGCGCTGGACCCCGCCGTGCAGACGGTGCTGCTGCGCGAGGTGCGCGAGCAGGTGGGCGACCTGCTCGGCGAGGGGAGCGTGGAGGTGGTGCTGGAGCCGGGCTTCGGGCGGTCGGCGGACCACCTGCTGCATGTGGCGCTCTCGCGCGGCGCGGACCTGGTCGTCGTGGGCATGCGCGCGCAGGGGCCGGTGAAGCGCTGGTGGCACGGCTCGGTGTCCGCGGGCGTGCTGCGCAACGCGGAGCAGGCGGTGGTGTGCGTGCCGGACACGCTGCGCGAGCCCCGTCGCGCGCAGCCTCCCAAGAGCGTGCTGGTGCCGGTGGACTTCTCCGACGCGTGCCTGCGCGCCATCACCCAGGCGCGCTCGATGGTGGGGCCGGGAGGCCGGGTGCACCTGCTGCACGTGCACCGTCGACGCTTCGGCGAGACGGGCTTCATGGACCACTCCGGCGTGCTGCCCGAGCCCCCGCGCGAGCACGAGGCGACGCTCCAGCGGCTGTGGGACCTGGTGCCCCGGGACGAGGGCGCGCGGGCGCTGCGCTGGAGCGTGGAGGGCGTGTCCGGGGAGGACATCGCGCTGGCCATCTGCCAGGCCACGGAGCGCGAGGGCGTGGACCTGGTGTGCCTGGGCACGTCGGGCGTGCCCTCCCAGGCCCCGGACGCGCTGCCCGTGGTGGTGGCCCGGGAGCTGGTGGCGCGCTGCCGTCGCCCCGTCATGGTGGTCCCTGCTTCGTGACAGCCCCGAGACAGCTGTCACCCAGGTACACATGAAAGGGCTTTCAGGTGGGTCGCTCCGAGCCCCACCTGCCAGGATACCCGGGGCGTTGAATGGAGGACCCGGGGGGGCGTTAGAATCCGGCCTCCACGCTTCAGGCAGCAGGGGGGTTGCCGGTGACGCTCAGCGGTTACCGAGAAGAAGAGCTCGTCTGCAATCGTGCCTCGCTCATCATCCACGGAGGCACGGAGGAGGAGCGACGCAGCTGGGCCCAGGAGGCCGCGCGCAGCTTCGACGTGGAGCTGGTGGAGGTGCGGCAGGCCGCGGACCTAGCCAACGCGCTCCGCCAGCGCAACGGCGTGGTGTTCATCCCGGACGCGGTGAAGCTGGGGCGCGAGGCGCAGGGGCTCATCCTGCGCTGCCTGCAGATGCAGGAGGAGCGGCCCAAGGTGGTGGTGGGCGTGTCGGGCGCGGCGGACGCGGCGCTCGCGCGCGGCACCCTGCGCGAGGACCTGCACTACCGGCTGCATCAGGCGCAGGTGGACCTCCAGAAGGAGGGCCTGCGGGATTTGCTGCGTCGGCGCTGGGCGCTCCAGGCCGAGCAGCTCGCGGTGAAGGCCGCCGCCGCCCGCGCCGCCGAGGAGAAGGCCCGCGCCGCCGCCGAGGCCCGCCGCCCCGGCACGGTGACGCGCACCTTCCCCAAGGCGCGCAAGCCCGTGTCGAGCACGCGCAAGTCGGCGCCTCGCAACGCCTCGCCGCGCTGAGGACCCGCGGTCCCGGCCCGCCGCGCCTCGAGTCAGGCGCGGTCGCCGGAGGCGTCGTCCGTGGCCCACCCGTGGCAAGAGGAGAGGCCATGACCCTGGAGCTCATCCGAGGTGACATCACCCGCGTCGACGCGGACGCCATCGTCAACGCGGCGAACAGCGCGCTGTTGGGCGGAGGCGGCGTGGACGGCGCCATCCACCGCGCGGCCGGGCCGGAGCTGTTGGCCGAGTGCCGCCTGCTGCATGGCTGCCCCACGGGCCAGGCGAAGCTGACGAAGGGCTACCGGTTGCCCGCCCGCCACGTCATCCACACGGTGGGGCCCGTCTGGGGCGGGGGGGCTCGGGGCGAGGAGGCCACGCTCGCGCGGTGCTACAAGAGCGTCTTCGCCCTGGTGGAGCAGCACGGCCTGCGCTCGGTGGCGTTCCCGTCCATCTCCACGGGCGTGTATCGCTTCCCCATCGAGCGGGCGTCGCTCATCGCGCTCCGGGAAATCCGGGCGGCGCTCGGGCGGCTGCCCCAGCTGGAGAAGGTGACGGTGGTGCTCTTCTCCCAGGCGGACCTGGAGACCTACCAGCGAGCCCTCACGGCGCTGTCGTCAGGGGGAGGCGGGGGCGAGAATGTGTGAACGAGAAAAACTGGGCTAGAGTTTCGCCCACGTCCTTTCTTCGTCGGAGCATCACATGTCTCAGGATAACGCCCCCGCCAAGCCCAAGCGCGGGCTCAAGCGGCCCATCGAGGTCGTTCGCGCCGAGCTGCTGAACGACGCGGACACCAAGAAGATCGCCAAGGCTGTCGGCATGAAGCTGGAGGACTACGTCGAGCTGGTCCTCAAGTACGCGCAGGACAAGGACCTGGAGCCGGAGCTCAACATCGTCCCCGACGAGGAGCTCAAGAAGAACGGCATCACCCCGGTGACCTCCGATGAGGCCGCGGATCTGCTCATCCGGGGCATGAAGGGCGAGCTGCCCGGGTCGGCGCCGGACTTCGACAACTCCAAGTTCGAGAAGTCCACCCCGGGCACCGCGGGCAAGCCCTCCCTGAACGCGGACGCGCCTCCGTCGACGACGACCCAGGCTCCCTCCACGGGGGGGAACCAGGACGCCGCGGCCCGGCAGGCGATGTTGGATCAGATCAAGCGGGGCGGTGGTGGCAGGGCCTGAGGTCCTGCCCCGGGGGGCGGAAGTCCGGAGAAATTCTCACGGAAATTCTGGCGGAAACTATTCAGCCGCCCTGTCGAGAATCACTTCGAGTCTTCCTTCTCCCAAAAAACTTCCGCGTCCCCCGCGAACTTTGAGGTGTCACCATGGGCCTGTTCGACAAGCTGAACCCCGCGAAGCTGTTCCAGAACGTCATCAAGACCGTTGGCACCGCGGCGGAGAAGGTCGGCGGCATCGCCGGTGGCATCGCGAAGTTCGGTGAGAAGCTCCTGGGCTTCCTGAAGAAGCCGGCCTCGGAGATCATCGAGCCCATCACCAACAAGATCAGCGAGCAGATCAACAAGATCCCCTACGTGGGCAAGTTCCTGGCCCCGGTGGTGGACGGCCTGCTGAAGCAGGGCGTGACGTCGCTGGTCGGCGAGGGCCCCATCGGCGGCATCGGCGCGCTGGCGAAGGCCACCTCGAAGCTCGAGGACGTGACCAAGGTCGCCGAGCAGGTTCGCGCTGGTGCCGAGAAGGTGGGCGCGTGGACGGACAACGTCCTCGGCCAGCAGAACGTGCAGAACATCATCGCGCAGCGCCACGCCGCCTTCATCGAGTAAGGCACCTCGCGCCCCTGGCGCGATGAGGTGGCAAGCCAGAGGGCCGGTCCTCCGCCAACGCGGGGCCGGCCCTTCGGCTTTGCGGGGCGGATGCGAGGGCCGGTCCTCCGAGAGAGGACTGGCCCTTCGGTTTGTGGGCATGCGACGAGGGCCGGTCCTCCGAGCGAGAGGAGCCGGCCCTTCGGTTTGTGGGCATGCGACGAGGGCCGGTCCTCCGCCACGCGGGGCCGGCCCTTCGGCTTCACGGGGTGGAGACGGGAGCGGGTCCCGCGCGGGAGGCGGGGCCCGTCCTGGGTCCATGCGGAGCGCGGCCTGCGCTTCGGACGGGCCGATACCCGCGAGGGTCGAGCTGTCGCTCGGGCTCGGCTCACGCGGCAGGGCGGGCCGGATGATCCTCATTCCTCGAGAATCGGGAGCCCGAAGTCATACTGTGAGTGGTTGAGTCCACCCGGCTCGCGAGGCCAGGTGATTCGTGGCGTGGCCGGAGGGGAGCGGCGAACTGGCGGCCTCACACGCGCGATGGGAGCGCCGCTCCGCGGATCAATCATCCCGGATCCACGGGCCCCGCCCGCCTCACGCCTCTTCGCGCATCAGCCGCTTCACGTCGACGAGGAGCCGGTCCGTCGAGTCGCTGTCGGCGCTGTCGTAGTACCCGCGAATCTCCCCCTTCGAGTCCACGAGGACGAAGTGGGAGCCGTGGAAGATGGAGGTCAGGTCATCCTCGGGGGCGCCGGCCTCGCGGCCCATGCTGACCTTGAAGCCCTGGACGATGACGTCCTGGAGGACGGCGTAGTCGCCAGTGAGGAAGCTCCAGCGGGCGAAGTTGGCGCCGTGCGTCTGGCCGTACTCGGCGAGGCGCTCGGGGGTGTCGTACTTCGGGTCGACGGAGAAGGAGACGAGCTGGAGGCCCGTGCCGTGGGCGTCGGTGCTCTTCTGCACGTGCGCCATCTTCCGGGTGAACGCGGGGCAGATGGTGGGGCAGCGGGTGAAGATGAAGTTGGCGATGTAGGGGTGCCCGCGGAGCTGGGCGTTGCCGAAGGGCTGTCCGTCCTGCCGGGTGAACGAGAAGTCCGGGAGGGTGCCGAGCCGGGGCAGCGGCTCGCTGCTTCCGCGCACCAGGGACAGGCCCAGGGCGGCGGTGAGTCCCAGGGCGATGACGGCCAGGCCGGCCCAGAAGGCGGGGCGCTGGGTGAGACGGGCCTGGGGGAGCGCGAGGGGCGATTCGGCGGACATGGGCCTGGGACTAACGAAAGGCCTGGGAGCGCACAAGCGCCGAGGTGTCGCAGGGGCCAACCCGCCTACTCGCGAGGTGTAGCCGGTGGCAGGTCACCCCGGTGGGCAGCCGAGCCCAGGGGGCCTCGGCTTGAGACGGTCACTCCCTCGTGCTAGCCGGGAGGGCGGTGATGAACGGTGAGCGCTCCAACCAGGGTCGACGAGCCGCATCCCGCCTCCCGGGAGCGGGCAGGCGCGTCTTCGCCCCGTCCGAGCCTCGACCGTCGTGCTGCCCCGGCTCGACACCCAAGGGCGGCCGAGGCTGCGAGCCTCATCGAGGCGCCTCTGCGCGCCCGTCGCTCGCCCCAACCTGGGAGGACTGCCGGGACGACGAGTCCTTCCGAGGTGCCACCGCGCCTCTGGCTTCCCACCCGACGCCCGAGGAAGGCCGAGGCGGCGAGTCCCCTCGAGGCGGCTGGCGCCGGTGGACCGCCCGGTCTTCGATGTCGGGCGTGAAGCCCTCACGGAGCACCACGTCTCGTCGATGTGTCGCGAGCCAGGCGCACGCCGCCGCGGCCCTCGCGCTGGCACTCCTGGCCCTGCTGCCCGTGGAGGCCTGGGCCTGCGCGACGTGCTCGCTCAGGGAGCCGGAGTCCGCGGTGCGCTCGGTGCTGCTCGTGGTGGGCTTGATGCTCACGCCCTTCGTGGTCCTGGGCGTGGGCGTGTGGGCCGTGCGTCGCGCCAGCCGTGAGGACACCCGGAAGGACCCGACATGAGCACCCCCGTCGAAGGGTCTGCCCCTGTCTCGACGGACACGGTGAAGACCCTCGCGTTGCCCGAGAACGCGAGCACCCACGGCCCTCGCATCGACGCGCTGCTCGGGTGGAGTCACCGCTTCGAGGCGGGCCTCGCGGCGATTGCGCTCGGGTGGATGCTCATCGCGGTGTGGCGCTTCCGGGGCGCGAAGCGCGCGGCCTCGGACGGAGGCACCAAGCGCTCCATCGCCTTCGTCCTCGGCCTGGCGCTGACCACGTTCCTCATCGTGGACGGGACGCTGCTGGTGGGCTCGGAGGGCTACCTGCGGGACGTGCTGTGGAACCTCCAGGTCCCCGCCGAGGACCCGCGCACGGTGCGCATCGAAATCAACGCGCACCAGTGGTCCTGGGAGGCGCGCTACGCGGGCGAGGACGGCCGCTTCAACACGCCCGATGACGTGGTGACGTGGAACGACCTGCGGGTCCCCGCCGGCGTCCCCGTCTGGGTGCAGCTCGTCTCCACGGACGTGGTGCACGGCTTCTCGTTGCCGCACTTCCGCGTGAAGGTGGACGCGATTCCAGGCCGCGTGAACCAGACCTGGTTCCAGGCCGAGCGCGAGGGCACGTGGGAGGTGGCCTGCTACCAGCACTGCGGCACCAGCCACTACCGGATGCGCGGTGAGCTGCGCGCCCTGTCCTCGGAGGCGTACGCCGCGTGGCTGCGCGAAGCGGGGCGACAGGCGCTCCAGGCGTACGACGCGGACGACGTCGCGGCCCACTGGGGCTGGGACTGGAGGACGCCGTGAGCGTCGACCACAAGCAGGTGGCCCGGCGCTACCTGTGGAGCGGGCTGGGCTTCCTCCTCCTGGGCGGACTGCTGGCGCTGCTCATCCGCTGGCAGTGGGCGTGGCCGGGGCAGCCCGTGCCTGGGCTCGCGTGGGCGCTGCCCGAGTCCCGAGGCGCGCTGACGCCGCCCACGTACACCTCCGTCTTCACCATGCACGGCCTGGTGATGATCTTCTTCGCGGTGACGCCGCTGCTCTTCGGCGCGCTGGGGCACTTCGTGTTGCCCCTGGCCATCGGCGCGCGGAGGCTCGCGTTCCCCCGGCTGTCGACGCTGGGCTTCTGGGTCTACGCGCTGGGCGGCGCCCTCGTGCTCCTCTCGTTCGCGGTGCGGCTGGGGCCCGCGAGCGCGGGGTGGACCGCATATCCCCCGCTGTCGACCACCGCCTTCACCCCGGGTCTGGGCCAGACGCTGGTGACGGTGGCGGTGTTGTGCGCGGGTGTCTCGGCCTTCACGTACGGGCTGAACTTCGTCGTCACGGTGGCGCGATGCCGAGCGCCCGGGATGACCTGGGGCCGACTGCCGCTCACCGTGTGGGGCCTGTTCTTCGCGTCGGTGTTGAACGTGCTCTTCGTGCCGGTGCTGGCGGCCGCCACCGTGTTGCTGTTGATGGACCGGTTGCTGGGGACACAGTTCTTCATCGCGGGCGCGGCGGCGGTGGGCGGCGGCGGGGACCCGGTGGTGTACCAGCACCTGTTCTGGCTGTTCGGCCACCCGGAGGTCTACATCCTCATCCTGCCCGCGTGGGGCATGGTGGGGGACCTGGTGTCCTTCTTCAGCCGCAAGCCCGCGCACGGCTATCGCCTGACGGCGGGGGCCATGGGCGGGGTGTCCGCGCTGAGCGGGCTGGTCTACGCGCACCACCTCTTCACCAGCGGGATGTCGCCCTTGTTGGGGCGCACGTTCATGGTGTTGACGCTGCTCATCTCGCTGCCGGCGGAGGTGATGTTCCTCAACTGGCTGATGACGCTGTGGCGCGGCAGCGTGCGGCTGACCTCGCCGATGCTCGCGGCGCTCTCGACGATGGGGGTGTTCGGACTGGGCGGAATCACCGGGCTCGCGCTGGGAGCGGTGGCCACGGACGTGCCCCTGCACGGGACGCTGTGGGTGGTGGGGCACTTCCACCTGACCATGGGCGCGGCCAGCTTCCTGGGCGTCTTCGCGGGGCTGTACTTCTGGTTCCCCAAGATGTTCGGGCGACCGCTTCACGAAGGGCTCGCGAAGGCGCACGTGGTGTCGAGCGCGGTGCTGTTCCTCGGGGTCTTCGGCGGACAGCTCGCGGCGGGCTACGCGGGACAGCTGCGCCGGCTCTATGACCCGTACCAGTACACGTACCTGAAGCACCTGCTGCCGCTGAACCAGTGGACCACGGCGTGCGCGTTCCTGCTCGGGGCCGCGCAGGTGTTGTTCGTGGTGAACCTGGTGTGGACGCTCTGGCGCGGGCGCGTGGCGGACGCGAACCCGTGGCAGGTGGGCACGCTCGAGTGGACGTGCGCGGCCAGCCCTCCGAGCGACGAGAACTTCGAGCAGCTCCCCGTCGTGCTGCGCGGGCCGCATGCGCTGTCCCAGCCGGAGGTGCTGGAGCAGCTGGGCCGCGACTGGGTGGGACAGGCGGAGGCGCTGCCCGCGGAGTCTCCAGCCATCAGCAGCCCGCTGCCCCTCCTGGAGCGCACGTCATGAGCACGCGGCCCGAAGCGGACACCCGGGCCGAGGCCACACAGTGGCTCGGCACGGTGCTGGGCCTGTCCGCGTGGGCGATGTTCTTCGCGGCGCTCGTGTTCGCGGTGGGCTGGTACCGGATGCGGGAGGCGTGGCCCTCGCCGCGGGTGCCCACGTGGGGACTGGGCCTCACGGGGCTCCTGCTCGTCGCGGGGAGCGCGGCCCTGCACCTGGGCTCACGCCGCGAGGGCCCTCGTCCCCTGTGGGCAACTTGGGGAGTGTGGGCCGCGGGGCTCGGGTTCCTCGTGCTCCAGGCGATGTGGATGCACCGGGCCTGGTGGACCGAGCACCTGCGCATCCCCGAGAGCGGCGTGTCCGCGTCGGCCTTCCATGGCCTCACCGCGCTGCACGCGCTGCACGTGCTCGCGGTGGAGGTCGGGCTCTTCGCCTGCTGCTGGCGTCATCTGCGCGGAGCGGACGTGCGAGCCTCGTGGCGGACCTGGGCCCTGGGCTGGCACTTCGTGACGGTGACGTGGGTGTTCCTCTTCATCGCGGTGTACCTCCCATGACCTCTCGTGTGCTGTCGGCCCTGCTGCTCCTGGTGTCGCTCGCGGGGTGTCGCTCGAAGAGCTCGCCCACGTTCGAGCCCCTGAAGCTCGCCGACGGCCGCGTCCTCTCCGCGGAGACGCTGGTGCGTGGGCACTCGGTGTACGCGTACTACTGCGCCTCCTGTCACGGAGCGCAGGGCGACGGACAAGGCCCGGCGGGACGGGGCATGCGGCCCGTGCCTCGCAGCTTCCGTCAGGGACTGTTCAAGTTCGGCGGTGTCTCCGTGGGAGAGCTGCCCACGGACGAGGCGCTGAAGCGCACGCTGCGACGAGGGCTCCATGGCACGCCGATGTTCGCGTGGGATGTGCCCGACGCGGACCTCGACGCGGTGGTGCAATACCTCAAGACCTTCAGCCCTCGCTGGAAGGAAGAGGTCCCCGGCAAGCCGCTGGAGATGTCACCCGACCCGTGGCGAGGCCGTGAAGCGGAGGCCATCGAGCGGGGCCGCGTCGCCTATCACGTGTCGGGCGCGGGCAACGCGGGCTGCTCCAGTTGTCATGTCGCGTACCTTCCCCGCGCGGAGCTGGCGGCGTTGATGAAGAAGGCCACGGGGCGCGACGTGGACCTGTCCAAGGTGGACCCCTACACCGCGCAGGTCCGCGAGTCGGACCACGCGGTGGAGGTGGACGCGAACGGCGAGCCCACGCGCACGCAGAAAGTGCTTCCGCCAGACTTCCTCTTCCAGCCCCTGCGCACTATCTGGCCCGTGGGAGAAACCGTCGAAGGCGCGCCGTACACACCCGGCCGTCAGCGCGAGGACCTCTACCGGGTCATCGCGGCGGGCGTGGGCGGCGCGGCGATGCCGACGTGGAAGGGAGCCATTCCCGAGGAGAACCTGTGGGCGCTCGCGTACTACGTGCAGACGCTGGTGGTGCTGCGCGACACGGACGAGGCCGCTGTGCTGAGGGCGCGGCTGCGCGGCTCCACGATGAACTGAAGAGGAGGCCACGCCCGCTCGGGCCCACGCGCGTGCTCCGCGCGCGGGAAGCTTCAGGTCCCCGCCACGTCGTCACCCCGCGCCAGGGCATGGCTGCCGCCGCCCTCGTTGGTCCAGACATCCTGGTCCAGCAGGTGGTTCCTCCAGGTGGAGGGCGCGGTGGCGGGGACACCCCGCGTCGTGCCCCCGAAATCCAGCAACCGCAAGAGGTTCTCCTGAGGGGTGATGCGATAGGAGAACCAGAGCCCGCCGAGCTCCACGAGGTGCTCGCCCGCGTCCAGGCCGGCGATGTCACTGCGGCTCGGCCCCCCGTCCACGGCGGAGTATCTCCGGGGCGCCAGCTCCGCCATCGCCAGCAGATGCAGCGCGACGGCCATGCGCATCTCATTGGGCAGTTGCCAGTATGCGTGGTGGAGATGGAGCGGGATGTCGACCGTGTACGAAGGCATGGCGGACCTCGGGCGGCCCGCCGCGCGACTCGCGAGAAGGACAGCTTGAAAGGGGAAGGTTGAGCTTCTTGAGGATGGACACGGAGGCGGCCGCGGACATGGAGCGGCGGGCCACTCGCCCGCCGAGGGGGCTCGGGGATGGGTCCTCGGTCCTCGGGGCGGGATGCCCTCCCCGCTCGGGCACCCGTCGCGACCTCCCCGGGGCGTGTATGCCAGCGAACGGTGGTCCGCGGGCCCGGCGCTCTCCCCGCTCACCTCCGGGAGGCCCAGGCCTTATCCCCTCTCCAGGAATGCACGGGATGGCGTCTCCGTGCGGCAGAACGATGGGGCCACACGATGAACCGCATCGCTGACATCATCCACCGGCACTACGACGCCATCGTCCGGCTGTGGACCGAGGAGGCGACCCGGGCCGCCTCCGCCCGAGGCCTGGACGCCCCCGAGCTCAAGAACATCATGCCGACCTATCTGGCCTCGCTCGCGGAGGACGCGAAGGCGCCGGCCACCACCTTCGCTGAGCGGCGCAAGTACGTGGAGGGCCATGTGGCCGCGCGACTCCGCCAGGGGTTCCACGTCGCGGAGGTCGTCGAGGAGTTCGCGCTCCTGGGCAGGTGCATCTCCAGGATGTGGGCCGAGGCCCCGCCCCAGGCGCGGCCCGACGTCGAGGACGTCGAGCGGCTGCTCGGTGAGCTGCATGCGGCCTCGGCGAGCGTCATCGCGCTGTTCAGCGAGCACATGCGGGAGGATGAGCAGGCGGAGAAGCGCTACCTGCGGCTCATCCAGAAGGTGGCCAACGAGGCCCTGGAGGTGGACGCCGCCTCCCTCCAGGAGCGATTGAGGGAGGTCCTCGAGCTCATCATGGAGGCGCTGGGGGGACAGGGCGCGGCCCTGCTCTTGAAGGAGACCCCGCTCCCCGGTCTCGGCACGGTGGTCTCCACGGGCGTGGCGATGGAGGCCCTCGCGCGATACGCGACCACTCGAGGCGTCGTGGACGAGGACCCCGGCTCGGGCGAGGAGGCGGAGGCCACGCCGATGGCGGTGAGCGAGGACCTGCGGCGCGAGGGGCTCTGCTCGTTGCTGGGAATCCGGCTGGCCACGCACTACGCCCTGAGGGGCGTGCTGTACGTCGGCGTCGCCGCGTCGCGCGACTTCACGGCCCGGGAGCGGAGGCGGCTCGAGTCCCTGGGCGAGCGGCTCACCATCCACCTGGACAACGCGAAGCTGTACGCGGACCTGCAGACGAAGGTCGACACCCTGCAGGAGGAGCGGGTGCTCCGGGAGCGCTTCGTCTCCGTCCTGGCCCATGACCTGCGGGGGCCGCTGTCGGCGGCGAAGGTGGCGGCGCAGTTGCTCCTGCGCCGGCCGGAGGTGATGGAAGAGCGGCGGGACCTGGCCCGGCGCATCGACCAGAACATCGAGCGCACGGACCGCATGGTGCGGGACCTGCTCGACGCCAACCGCCTGCGCGCCGGGGAGCAGCTCTCGCTCCAGTTCGCGCCGTGCGACCTGCGGGCCATCGCCCGGGAGGTCATCGAGGAGCTGAGCACCATCCACGGCGAGCGCTTCCTCCTCGTGGCCGAGGCGCCCGTCGAGGGCTTCTGGAGCGAGGACGAGCTGCGCCGGGCACTCTGGAACCTGACCAGCAACGCGGTGAAGTACGGCGCGAGCGACTCCCCCGTCACCCTCACCGTCGCGCGGACGGGCTCAGGCGCGCGCGTCTCCGTCCACAACGAGGGCCGGGCCCTCTCCCAGTCCGACCAGGACCTGCTCTTCAAGCCGTTCTCGAGGACGCGCTCTGCGCGCGAGGGGCCCTCGAAGGGCTGGGGCCTGGGGCTGACCCTGGTCTGGGGCTGTGCCCAGGCCCATGGTGGACGGGTGAGCATCGAGAGCGGGGAGCGCACCGGGACGACCTTCACGCTGGAGCTGCCGCTCGATTCCCGGGCCGTCGCCGCCGTGGTCGCCTGACTCGCGCCGACCTCGCGCGCGAGGACGTCCGCGCCGGGAGATTTCACGTCCGGAACTGGCGATGGCGTGAGGCGCCGAGGGCCCGCGCGCCGCTCGGAGTGGACCCTGGTGTGCCCGGTGCAGTGCGGCCGGAGGTCCCCTTTGCGGAAGCGAGCACATGTCCCGAATCGACGCAGCAGGCAGCAACGCCCTGGCCCTCGACGCTGTCGCCGACGAGGTGCCCACGCCGGCGCGGCCCCCCTCTCAGCCGCCCCTCCTGGCCTCCCGCGAGCGCAACGCGGTGCAGCCGTTCAAGCAGCCCGCCTCGAAGTCCCCGTCCCCTCCGAGCCAGGGGAGCACGTCCCGGGACACCGGCCCCACCGTGTCTGCCGGAGAGCTGACGGCGCTGGGCGGCAGGCTCCGGGCCCGGAGCGCGGAGGTCCCCGCGGACGTCTACCCGGACCTCCAGGCGAGGCTGACGCGGAGCCTCGGCGACTGGACGGTCAGCGACGCGGACGTGCGCACGGTGCACACGCTGTTGGGACAGCTCCCGCCGGAGGGCTACCGCGCCACCCTGGAGCGGATGGAGCGCGATGGCCTCTTGAAGACCTTCCTGGCCGAGCAGACCCCCGAGGCGCGCGCGTCCTTCCTGGAGCAGGCCCACGCCAAGGGCACGCTCCAGCGGCTCGCCGGAGAGCCCGCGTCGGGGCCGCTGGGCTACCCGGGCAGGCCCGCCTTCTTCCGCAACGACGTGGCCCTGCCGGACTCGCTGCGCCAGGCCGTGAGCGAGCACGCCGTCACCGCGGGCAGGACGTACCTGGCCGACCACGCCGCCTACCTCGGCCGCTACGTCCAGGCCGTCGAGCAGGCCCAGGGACTCCCCGAGCTGCGCAAGCTGGGCCCTCCCCGGGAGGCGCGGCTGTCGGACTCGATGCTGGGGCTGTCGCGCGAGGACCCCCGGCGGGAGGCGCTCGCGAAGCAGTGGCGCCTGGCGGTGGGCACCGCGGGGGCCACGGGCTGGGTCTACCAGGCCATCAACGCCCGTCAGCGAGAGCTGCTCGGCGAGCGCCCCGGCGGCACCTTCTCCCTGAATGGCAAGGCGGAGCTGCAGCACGACCACCTCCAGCTGGGAGGCGAGGCGCGGCTCGACTCGCGGGGCCGCGTGGAGCTGAAGTCCTCGGGCGGCGTGGCGCTCAAGGGCGGACCCGTGGGGCTGGAGGTGACGCGCGACTCGAAGGGCCAGCTCCAGTCGGAGGTGAAGGTGGACCTGGGCCTGTTCTCGGTGAGCCACTCCTCGGACGGCGACCTCAAGCTGTCCGTCGGCGTGGGCAAGCACGCGGGCAGCTACAGCAAGCTGAACCTGAGGGAGGCGGAGTTCGGCGGGGGCGTCTTCGTCGACGTGAAGGGACAGGGCAACAAGGCCGAGCTGCGGCTGGGCTACGAGATGAAGGGCCTCACGGCGAAGCGCGCGACGCAGGCCGTGGACCGCCAGCACGTGGGCCTCTTCGACACGCCGCCGGAGCTGGCGCGGGGAGTGGCCTGGGAGGCGCTCCCCGAGTCGAGGCGTGAACGCTACCGGCGCAACGGCTGGAACCGCGAGGAGTGGTCCCGGGCCCGGGGCACCTGAGTGCCTGGACAGCGTGCTGACCGGGGCTCCCCCGTCGTACCGGAGGGCAGGCGGGAGGGGGAGGCACCCGGGATGGCGCATGCGCAGTCTCCTTCCATCGGCCCCCTTCCACCCAGGGGCGAGCGAGGACACGCGCATGGCGACGGAGCGAGCGCAGCGGTTCGTGGAGGCACTGTCGAGCCTGGAGGAGGACGGCGACCTGGAGGCGCTCGTCGCGCTCTTCAGCGACGATGCCCAGGTGAGCAACCTGGCCTCTTCCCGGGTGTTCAAGGGGAAGCAGGGCGCGCGTCAGTTCTGGCGCGAGTACAAGGCCACGCTGCGCCAGGTGAAGTCGTCCTTCCGGAACATGATTGAGGCGGGGGACCGGGTGGCGCTCGAGTGGGAGTCCCATGGCACCGCGCAGAACGGCGCGGCCGTGGCCTACGAGGGCGTCTCCATCCTGGAATGGGATGGCGAGCACATCCGCCGCTTCTACGCGTACTTCGACCCGCACGCGCTGGGGGAGGAGCTGGCGCACGGCACCGCGCAGCGCTCCCAGGTCCCCTCCACCGCTCCGGCGTGAGCGGGCCTGGGGCTCACGCCGTCTCCGGCGTCCTGGGCAGCTCCACGGTGACGGTGGTGCCCAGCCCCGGTGAGCTCTCCAGGTGGATGTGCCCGCCGTGGGCCTCCACCACCTGACGGGAGAACCACAGCCCCAGGCCGAAGCCGCCGTAGTGCCTCAGCGGCACCGCGCGGCCGAAGCGCTGGAACAGGTGGGCGAGCTGCTCGGCGGGGATGCCGATGCCGCGGTCCCTCACCACCAGTCGCGCCAGGTCTCCGGGGATGCAGGCCACCTCCACCTCCACCGGGCGGCCCAGGCCGTACTTGAGCGCGTTGGACAGCAGGTGCGTCACCATGCCGTCCACGCGCGAGGCGTCCCAGCGCCCGGACACGGCGCCGTCGGCGCGCAGGAAGATGGTGGCGCCCGCGCGCTCCTTCTCCTCGGTGAAGCGCGTGAGCACCTCCCGGCACACGTCCACCAGGTCCACGGGCTCGGGCGTCAGGTGCAGCCGGCCCTCGGACAGGTGGGCCACCTCCAGCAGCTCGTGCACCAGCCGGCCCAGCCGGTCCACCTGCTGCACGGCGGACGTGGTGCGCGCCCGCACCTCCCCGTCCGAGGACATGCGCCGCAGCCGGGACAGCTGGAGCTTCAGCGCCGTCAGCGGCGTGTTCAGCTCGTGGCTCGCGATGGCGAGGAACTCGTCGCGCAGCTGGAGCGCCTGCTGCGTCTGGTGGAACAGGTGGGCGTTCTGCACGGCGGCGCTGGCGCGGCGGGCCAGCTCCATGGCCAGCTCCAGGTCCTCGGCCGTGTGGTGCCGGCCGGAAAGGCAGTGGCCCAGCGTGAGCGCGCCGAGCACGCCCTCGGGCGTGTCCAGCGGGACGGACAGCCAGGACGTGGGGGCCAGGGTGCGCAGCAGGGCGAGCGTCTCCGGCCCGCACGCGGTGGACTCCACCCAGGCCGCGTCGACCTGGGGGGCGAAGACGGGCTGGCCGCTGGCGAGCGCGCAGATGGGCGTGCCGGGGCGCTCCGGGGGGCGCCAGTGGCTGGCGGCGAGCAGGCCGGCGCACTCGGGGGTGGCGGCGTGGAAGGTGCGGCGCACCTCGTGGTCCGGCCCCATCACGTCGATGATGCAGAAGTCGCCCAGGGTGGGGACCAGGCCCAGCGCGACGCCGCGCAGGGTGTGGCCCAGGTCCAGCGACGTGGCGAGCATGGCGGTGGCGTGCTGGAGCAGGCCCACGCGCTCCACCTGGCTGCGCTCGGCGGCGAGCAGCCGGGCCCGCTCCAGGGCCATGGTGGCCTGCTGGGCCAGCATGTCGATGAAGGCCCGCTCCTCCTCGTCGAAGTCGTGCGCGCGGCCCCAGATGAAGGCCAGGCAGCCCACCGTCCTGTCGCGGGCGATGAGGGGCAGGCACGCGATGGACAGGTCTCCGTGCTCGGGGCGGGCGGGGTCGGCCGCGATGGGGAAGCGCTCGGCCAGGGTGGCGAAGTCGGACAGCCATAGGGGCGCGCGGGTGCGCACGGCCTCGGCCACGGGGACGTTGGCGCCCAGGGGGACGTGGGTGAAGGCGGCCTCGATGGCCGGGGGGCAGCGCACGGTGTGGACCAGCTCCAGGGTGGAGCCCCGGGCCTCCAGCAGGTAGAGGCCGCCGGTCTGGGCCTCCAGGGTGCGCACGGCCTCCACGACGACGGCGCGGGCGACGTCCTCGGAGGTGAGGGCGCCGGAGAGGGCGAGCGTGAGCGACTGCAGACTTCGCATGCGCGCGCTGGCGAGCTCGGCGCTGGCGCGAGCGCGGCGGCTCTCCGCCAGCAGCTCCACGCTGGGACCCGGGCCCTCGTCGGGAGGAGGCAAGCGGAGGCTGACGGACGAATGCTTCTCCATGCGCGGCTGCCCGATGGCGCAGGTGACACCCCGGGCTGCCTCCACTGAAACGCATCCGGAGCCGGATTTCCGGCCCCGGGCGGATGATTGTCGGGCGCCCGTCAGTCCCCCGCGCGGGCAGTGAACACACCGGCCGGGGTCTTCCGACCCCGAGCCCGGAGGAAGGTGGCTGTCGGACAGAGTCCGCCGCCCGTCATGCGGCTTCCGCAACGCGGAGTGTGGCGCTACCGTCGCCCCTGGGCCTCGGAGTCATGCTTCCGGGGTCACCACCTGGTTGGGAGGTTTCGTTCGGGTCCCCTCATGCAGGCCGTCTCCGGCCGCCTCTCGTCTTCCACATCGCGTCCACGAAACCCCTGGCCGGTCCCCGTTGCGGCGACTTTGCAATCGGTTCCGGGTTCTTCGTGAGTCACGTCGGCATGATGGAAGCAGGCCCCCGGCACCCCTGCCGCACCTGTCCGCCCCTCCGCCACGAGCCCCTCACGGATACCCACTGATGAACCGCCTCGCCGCCGTCCTCGTCATCCTGTCGCTGCTGTCCACCACCACCGCCCAGGCCCAACAGAAGAAGTCGCCGCCCGCCAAGGACGCGCCCACGAAGCAGGCCCCCGCCGAGGAGCAGGCCGCTCCGGCGGAGGACCCCTCGCTGGACTTCGACCTGCTGGAGCCCGCCGAGGACGTCGCCGCCGCCCAGGTGGACCCGGAGCTGCAGAAGCGCCTGGACCGGCGCCGCACCATGCTCAAGCTGCACCAGGGCCTGGGCTTCGCGCTGGCCGCGGGCCTGGTCACCACCACGGTGATTGGCCAGCTCCAGTTCAACGACTCGTTCCGCGGCGGCGGCGATGACCGCAACCTGCTGGGGCTCCACCGCGGCTTCGCCGTGGGGACCTCCGTGGTCTTCGCCTCGGTGGGCCTCTTGGGCCTGCTCGCCCCGGAGCCCTTCGAGAAGCAGAACGCCGAGTGGGACACCATCTCCTTCCACAAGCTCTTCATGTCCCTGGCCACCGCGGGGATGATCGCGCAGATCATCCTCGGCATCATGGCCACGGACCGCTTCGGCCGGCTGTCGGAGACGGACCTGGCCACCGCGCACCAGGTGGTCGGCTACACCACGCTCGGGGCCGTCACGGCCGGCATCTTCACCCTCTTCTTCTGAATCTTTTCCCCCGGGCGCCGTTGGCCTCGGAGGGACGACCTCTGCATCTCCTGGAGACGGACATGACCGTTCGACGACTCGCGCTGCTCACCACCCTGCTGCTCTCCGTGCCCGCCCTGGCCCAGGGTGGGGCCAAGACGTACGCGCTCAAGAAGGACGCCAGCACGCTCACCTACAAGCTGCACCACCCCGCGCACGAGGTGGTCGGCACCGCGAAGCCCAGCGACGGCAAGGCCCTGCTGAAGGCGGACGGCACGCTGCAGGTGGCCGTGCGCGCCAACATCAAGGACTTCGACTCCGGCAACGCCAACCGCGACCAGCACATGTGGGAGGTGACGGAGGTGGCCAAGCACCCCATCGTCGACTTCAAGGGCGTGGCGACGGGGGTGAAGCTGCCCGCGACCTTCCCCTCGAAGGTGCAGGTGACGCTCAAGGGCCAGCTGCTCTTCCACGGGGAGAAGCAGGGCGTGGAGGTGCCGGTGACGGTGCTGTTCAAGTCCGCCACGGAGGTGACGACGGAGGGCTCGTTCACCGTCAGCCTGGAGCAGTTCAAGATCGAGCGCCCGTCGCTGCTCATGGTGAAGGTGGACGACAAGCTGGTGCTGGAGCCCAAGCTGGTCTTCGTGGTGGAGGGGACGTGAGCACGTCGCGACGTGGCTTCCTGAAGGGCATCCTCGGAACGAGCGCGGCGGGCGCGGCCGCGACGGCGCTGCCGGGCTGCGCGCCGGACATCGACCCGGCGCCGGTGACGGACGTGACGGCCAGTGCCGAGGGCGTGGTGACGCTGCAGGTCTCGCGCTATCCGGACCTGGAGCGCGTGGGCGGCGCGATTACGCTGCGCGTGGCGGGCGAGGAGACGGACCTGCTGGTGACGCACTCCGGGCAGGACACCTTCTCCGTGCTGTCCAACCTGTGCACCCACGCCGCGTGCCCGCTCGGCTTCGACGGGCGCGAGGTGGTGTGCCCGTGCCACCTGTCCAAGTTCAACCCCATCGACGGCGCGGTGACGCAGCGGCCGGCCACGGTGGGCCTGCGCAAGTTCGCCTCCACGTACAACCCGGGCAACCGCGAGCTGACCATCGAGCTGCGCGCGGGTCAGGGCGGCTTCCCCTCGGCGGTGAACGGCGAGGTGCGGCTGCCCTTCTCGCAGTTCCCCACGCTCAAGGACAACGGCAGCTTCGTGGAGGGTGTCCCTGGCGGCTACGGGAAGAAGATCTTCATCGCCCGCGCCTCGGATGGCTCGCTGTCCGCGGTGGACGCGCTGTGCACGCACCAGGCCTGCGAGGTGTCCGCGCGTCAGGCCGAGCAGGACTACATCTGCTTCTGCCACAACTCGACCTTCACGCTGCAGGGTGCGGTGACGAGAGGGCCCGCGACGTTGCCCCTGAAGAAGTTCACCGTGACGGAGACGACGGACGCGGTGGTGGTGACGGGCGTGCGGTGACGTCCGGCGCGCGGTGACGCGCGCGCGAGTGACGGCTTCGGCTCGAGGGCCTCGCGGGTCTCCACTCGGTGGAGACTCTCGGGGCCCTTGACGTTTTCCCGGGGCGTGAGAGCCCATGGGGCCTCTTGTACCCCTCGGGGAAATCGAGCATGGATGTCATGGAAATGGAATCCATCTCAATGAGCAGGATTTGCGTGGGTTGGGCTCGCAGGGGGGGGGTCGGGGTCCTGTTGCTGGGGTTGTGTCTGCTGCCGTTCGGGTCGAGGGCGGAGGTGTCCCCGGACGTGAAGCGCTACCTGCTGTCCATCCATCGGCTGGTGGAGGACCTGGAGCACGAGCGGGCGCTGGAGCAGATCTCCCGGGCGAAGAAGGTGTCGAAGGGGCCCGAGGACGACGTGGCGGTGTCGCTCTACGAGGGCGTGGTGCTGGCGGAGCTGAGCCGCGGGAAGGAGGAGGCGGACGCGGCGTTCCAGGCGGCGCTCTTCCTGGACCCGGAGGCGAAGCTGCCGCTGGCGGTGTCGCCGAAGCTGAGGACGCGCTTCGAGGCGGTGCGCCAGAAGGTGCTCGCGGAGCTGGCGGCGCGGGGTGAGCGGCCCGAGCCGTTGAGGAAGGAGGACGGGGAGGGCGTGGGTGCGCGCATGGACGACGAGTCCGCGACGGGGAACTCGGACCGGGTGCTGCCTGGCGGTGACGGCGCGCTGTCCGGGCGGGCCGTCTCCCTGCGCGAGCGGGCGTGGATTCCGGCGGCCGTGGGCGGGGCGCTGGCGGCGGGGGGCGGGGTGATGTGGTGGTTGGCGTCGCGGGAGGAGTCGAAGCTGGATGAGCCCTCACCGGACCTCCGCTCCCGGGACGATGCGCGGAAGGTGGCGTCGCGTGCGCGGTCGCTCCAGTCGGTGAGCGTGGGGTTGCTGGTGGGCGGCGTGGTGGGGCTGGGGGTGGGGACGGGGATGTACCTGTTGGGGGCGCCGCGGGCACCGCTGGCGCTGACGGTGGGGACGGATGGGACGTCCGCCTTCGTGTCCGGGAGGTGGCCGTGAGGACGGGGATGCGGTTCGTGGTGGCGGTGGCGTGTGTGCTCGGCCTCCAGGCCGTCGTCTCGTGCGTCGACGTGGAGGAGCGGACCTCGCGCTTCTGCCGGGAGCACCCGGAGATTTGTGACGCGGACGCGGGCGCCCACGATGCAGGAGACGCCGGGGACGCGGGGCCCGACGGAGGCGTCGACGCGGGTGATGCGGGCCCTGACGGAGGCCCCGACGCGGGTGACGCGGGCCCTGACGGAGGTCCCGACGCGGGGCGTCCCCGATGGGACGCGGCGGGGACGCCGAACACGGCGCGGACGGGGCACACCGCGACGTTGCTGGCGGATGGGCGCGTGCTGGTGGTGGGCGGGTTCTCGAACGCGAGTGGGACGGGAGCGCTCACCTCGGTGGAGCTCTACGACCCCCGGAATGGCGGCTCGTGGACGAGCCTGCCGCCCTTGCAGGTGGCTCGGGGTGAGCACACCGCCACGTTGATTTCCGGAGGGAAGGTGCTGGTGGTGGGCGGCCGCGCGGGGGCCACTCCGACGAAGAGCGTGGAACTCTATGACCCGGCCTCGGGCACCTCACCCCGACCGGACCTGCCGATATCGGCTCGCGCGAGCCACGGGGCGGTGCTCCTGCCGGACGGGGACGAGGTCCTGGTGATGGGAGGCGGGGCGAACGGGGAGACGGGCCTCGGCGACTCGGCGCGCTACGCGGTGTTCGGAGGGACCTGGTCGACCGGGAGCGGCTCCATGCGCGCGGAGCGCAACGTCCTGTCCGTCACGATGGTGCTCAACCGGGTCTTCGCGGTCGGTGGCTACAACGCGAGTCGGACCGAGGGCAGCTACGACGTGTACACGCCAGGGGAGGGGTGGAGCGTCGCCGGTGGTCCCTTGCTGGAGCCTCGGCACGCTCATGCCGCGGCGGTGATAGGGCAGGGCGAGGCGGCCGCGCAGCTGCTCATCACGGGCGGCAAGCGAGGGGATGGCGCGGGCTCCGTCATCGCCCTCTCCTCGACCGAGTTGATTCCGACCGAGGAGGGCAGCGGCAACACCCCGATTCCCATGGACGCGATGTTCGACGCGCGCTTCGCGCACACGGCGACGACCCTGAAGTCGGGGGACGTGCTGGTGGTGGGGGGCTCGGAGGCGGACTATGACTCGCTGTCGACGGTGGAGCTCTTCGACTCGAACCAGCTCGAGTGGGTGCTCCGGCCCGCCCTGCCGACGGCGCGCGCGGGACACACGGCGACCCTGCTCGATGATGGCTCGGTGCTGGTGATTGGCGGGCACGGCTCCAATGGCGCCGCGCTGAAGTCCGCCGAGCGCTACTGGCCCTGACGCACGGAGGAGGCGCGCATGGTGACAGGATTCAAGCGGCGGCTGGCGGAGACCATCGCATGGTGTCTGCCACGCGCCGAGGCCGCCAGGGCCGGGGTGACGACGCGCTCGGTGGAGCTGATGCCGCCGGTCTGCGGGCATGACGGCGACACGCTGGTGTTCCAGTTGTTGAGCGCGCCCGCCGTGCCCGCGGAGGCGGTGGACTTCATCGTCGAGCGACGTCGCCGGGCGCTCGAGCGGCTGAAGCTGCCGCTGCCGCCGCTCGGAGACTTGATGGGCGGGCGGGTGTTCGCGACACACTTCGACTCGGACCTGTGTGGCGCGGCGACGCAGCCGTCAAATGGCTACCTGGATGACTACGACATCCCCGGCTGGGACACCTGGTTCGCGCACGACAGCGAGTGGAAGGGCGACTACACAGAGGTCCACGGCGGCCTCGTCTACGGCTGGGTTCCGCCCGTCCTCCTCGAACTCGCGGACCAGGGGTTCTATGTGATTCCCGTGTCCAGCGTGTGGTGGGTCGAGGACGCGGAGCTCCGCCGACTGATGGCGACGTGAGCTCCGCTTCCTCGAGGTGACGTCAGCGCAGCCGCGTCCAGAACGAGCGGCGCGCGGAGATTCGCTCCAGGGCGTGTTGCAGCTCCTCGTCCGCGTCGGCGCGCTGGGCGATGTCTCCCAGCGAGATGATGCCGACGAGCCGGTCATCGCGCTCGATGACGGGGAGCCGGCGAATCTGCCGACGGGCCATGATGTCGATGAGGCCATGCAGGCTCTCGTCGAGCGTCACCGCCTCCACGTCCTCGGTCATCACGTCCGCGGCGCGCAGTTGCTCCGGTGAAGTGCCACCGGCGAAGGCGCGCAGCGCGAGGTCCCGGTCCGTGACGAGCCCCACCAGGCGGCCCTGCTCGTCGACGATGGGGACGACGCCGCAGTCCTCGTCCTTCATGATGCGCGCCACCTCGCGCAGCGGGCTGTCACGCCGCACCGAGCGCACGTTGCGCGTCATCACGTCGCGAGCCGTCAGCGGCTCGCGCTGCCAGCGCTGGGACATCCCGAGCGGTGGCGCGCGATAGTCCTGGCTCCGGTCCTCGCGGAGGTGGTCCGCGACGAAGGTGCGCTCCGAGCGCTCGACGCCAGACGTGCCACGCGAAGGCGAGGACGTGCGCTCCGAACGAGAACCTCCTCGCGAGGACGAAGACACCTCACGGCCCTCGCGTGAGCCTTCCTCCGGGCGCACCACACCGGAGCGCTCACGCGACCGCGCGGACATCTCTCGCTCCTCGCGCCAGCCCTCATCGGAGTGCTGCCGCGAAGGCGCGGAGAGGTCGCGACGGCCGCGCACGCCACCCTCCGAATCGGGATGCTGACGCGACGGCGAAGCACCGCGCCATCCACCCTCTGCGCGCTCCGGGTCGGAGTGCTGACGCGAAGGCGCGGCCAGGTCGCGACTGCCACGCCATCCGCTCCCAGCGCGCTCACCCGGGCGGCTCACGTGGGAGCGCGCCTCGAACTCGAGCGTCTCCTCCGCGAGCCCCAGCTCCGTGTCGACATCGCCCGTGTGGAACGCGCGTCCCTCGCTCCGGCGAGGCGGCTCATGGAGCGTGCTCGTCTCCAGCGGCAGCGGCGCCTCCTCGCGAGCCCGCCAACCCGCGACCGCACCCGGCGCGTCCCCGCGCATCCGCGACTCCTCGCCGCCGTACCCCTCCCGATTCCACGACCGATAGTCCGCGGGCTGGGGCGAAAGCTCCCGGTCCTGCGTCCCCATGCGCGCCCGAGGCCCCACGCCCGTGGCGTAATGGTCATCCCGGTCATCACGCCCATAGGGCCCGCCCTGGACACCTCCGCTCGCCCACGCCTCGTCGGAGCGGTCCTCCACCGCCGTCCGGGGCTGCGCCATGCGCAGCGAAGCGGCGCGGTGATAGCGTCCCTCCCGCGACGAAGGCGCCTCATCCCGAGCGGGGTTCCAGCCCGACACATCGGACTCACTCCGCTCACGAGACCCAGGCGGCGCCGCGTCCGCCGGCCGAGCCGTCTCCATGCCGGGCCGAGCGGCGGCCCCCCGCGCCTCATCCTTGCCGTTGTCCATGCCTCGATGCGCCATGCGGCGCACGCTGGTGACGGCCCCGCGCTCCACCAACCCGCCACACCCACGCGGACCCACCCGAGTGTCCGCTTCCCATCGGCCCCGCGCACCGACTTCCCACGAGCCAACACCCGCGCCGCCCTGCACCGGACACGCCCCCCGACCGGAGGGCTCGACACGGGCCCCCGCGAAAAGAAACGCGCGTGCCCCCAAGCAAGGGAGACACGCGCGAGCTTCAGCGAACCGAAGGACGACCGCGCCCTAGCAGCAGGGGTCGTTCTTCTCCTCGCAACAGGCCTGCGTGGTGGAGACCTGGGGCGAGGTGCTCTGCGTCTCGGTGGAGGAGGTGGACGTGGCGCTGCCATCGCCTCCGTGGATGCGGGCGAGGTCCTTCACGAACAGCTCCTTCAAAGTCTTCACCTTGTGGCTCTTCATGATGCGTCTCCCGTAGGGGTGAGGCCGGTCGCCGAATCGACCGGCACGCCAGAGCGTAGGCCCCGCCCGGAAACCCGGGAAGCGTCATGTTTCACATGACTCACCGTGTCTCACGACTCACGCGAGCCCACTGAAATCTTCCACCACGCTCCCGAGCGCGGACGCCGTGCAGCGAATGCTCGTTCAGTGGACGGCCCAGCGCTCCGCGATTTCCTCACACGCGAGCACCACGTCACTGAGTCGGCGGATATGCGCGCGGGGCGCGGTGAAGAGGGTGCCCGCGAACACGTCCACCACCTGCACCATCCGGTGGTCCGACGGACCCAGCTGACACAGGTGCTGCTCGGCGAAGCGCTGCAGCATCGTCCCGATGTACTGCCCGGAGCGCTCATCCAGCGGATGGTGCTTGGAGAAGTAGAGCTTCATCAGGCCCACGCGTGGATTGCCATGTCGGTCCATGCGCTGCAGGACGACCTCCGGCCGCACGCTGATGGTGACCCCCGCCATCTCGAGCACGGGAGGCTCGGCGCCCACGGGGCTGATGATGGTGTCCTCCAGCCCCAGCCACGGCACCAGGTCCGCGAAGCGCTCCAGCGCCTCCGAGCACAGATGCAGCCGCTGCGCCTCGAACTCCGACTGCGGCACGCTGCACGCGAAGCGGCGCTGGTGCTCGCGGAGGATGGCCGGGTCCAGGTCACGACACAGGAAGTCCGTGATGGCGAGCGACGCCTCCGGGTAGCGCAGATACTGCTGCTCGGGCGGGTGCTTCTGGTCGTAGATGATGCGCTTGCGACGAGCCGGGGTGGCGGTGAGGTACTCACCCAGCTTGTTCACGGATACACGAGGCAGCTCACGGACTTCCGCCATGGAGTTTCCTCCCCCTGGATGTGCTGGCGAATGAGCACACAGTACAGGGAGGGGCTGACATTCCAGACGGGGCGTGAGGGATTGCGCGCGGGGTCACCAGACACTCAATCGAGAAGAGGCCGTGGCCCGAGGGGACCTGGAGGGTTCGGGAAAGCCCCCTCGGGCCGGCCGTGAAGTCAGTCCTTCTCCTCCTCCAGGCTGCCCGGGAAGGCGGTCCAGTAGAGGTCGGGAAGAGGATTGGTGCCCGCGTCGCTGCGGGGACCGTCGCCGTCCGGGATGTCGTCCAGGATGGCCTCCGGCGTGCGCTCGGCGGGGTCGATGGGGTGGGCGCGTCCGTGACGCTCGGGCGCGTCGTCGTCGGGCGTGGAGGGCGGGACGCGGGGCGGCTCACGCTCCTCGCGGGGCGCGGGCTCGCCCCGGGGACCGGTGGGGCGCCCGTAGAAGTCCTCGGCGGGCTGGGTGGCGGGCTGTCGTCGCGGGTCCTTCGCCATGATGGAATCCTCCGTCTGGATACAGTCATGACGCGGAATGCCTCCGGCAACCCGGCTATCGTCGTGGCGCAGAAGTCCGCACGGCGAGCGGGCGGGCGAGCGCCTGTCCGCTGCGTCTCGACAAGGAGCGGGGTGATGGCATTGGGGCACGAGGAGCCGGCCGCGGCGCTGACGGAGCCGAGGCTCCGGCTGGGGTGTCAGTCGTGTGGCGCGATGCTGGTGTTGGAGCCCTCGCTGCGCACCACGCGCTGCCCGTATTGCGCCGCGCCCTCCGTGGTGGAGCGCCCGCCGACGCCCGGGGTGCCCGAGCCGCGCTTCGCGCTGGGCTTCTCGCTGAACCACGCGGCGGCGCGGGAGAAGGTGTCGCACTGGCTGCGCTCGCGCAGCCGCTTCTGTCGCTCGGGGATTCGCGACGCGAAGCCGGGGGACGTGCACGGCGTCTATGTGCCCGCCTACCTCTACAGCGCGCTGGCGACCTCCCGGTTCCAGGCCTCCATCGGTGAGAACTACCAGGAGCAGGAGCGCTACACGACGACGGAGAACGGGAAGACGGTGACGCGCACGCGCACGGTGACGCGCACCGAGTGGCGCCCGTTGAGCGGCCAGGTCTCCGGCTATGTGGCGGACGTGCTCGTCACCGCGTCCAATGGCTTGCACAACGACGAGCTGGAGGCGCTGGAGCCGTTCGATTTGCGGGGGCTGGCGCGCTACACGCCGGCGCTGGTGTCCGGCTGGGTGGCGGAGGAGCCCACGCTGACGTTCCAGGCGTGTCTGGAGAAGGCGCGCGAGGAGGTGTCGGGGCGGCTGCTGGACAAGCTCGCGGCGCTGATGCCCGGGGACTCGCATCGGGAGCTGAGTCACGACAGCCACCTGGATTGGGAGTCGTTGGACGTGTGCCTGTTGCCCGTCTGGGTGCTGGCGGTGCGCTACGCCCAGGACGCGGAGCCCCTGCGCGTGCTGGTGAATGGGCAGACAGGTGAGGTGCACGGGAAGGCGCCCCTGTCCGTGTGGAAGGTGGCGGCGGCGGTGGTGGTGGGGTTGCTGGGAGTGCTGGGCCTGTGGCTCTTCCTCCAGGGAGGTGGCCGATGAGCGCGGCCGTCAGCGTGTCGCCGTGCGAGCGGTGCGCGTGCGAGCTGGAGGTGGATGACCTGCGCTGTCCGGTGTGTGGCCTCGCGACGCCGGAGCCGCTCAGGCAGGAGGCCGCCGTCGAGCGCGCGCGGGTGGTGCGCTGTGACAGCTGCGGCGCGTCGGTGGAGTACTCGGTGGAGGCGAGGGCGCCACGGTGTGACTACTGCGGCGCGGTGACACATGTGGAGATGACGGTGGACCCGGTGGAGCAGGCGCAGGGGTGGCTGCCCTTCTCGGTGGAGCCGTCGGTGGCCAGCGAGGCGCTGTCGCGCTTCCTGGGGCGCAAGGCGTTCTTCCGGCCGTCGGGGCTGGCAGAGGAGGCGTCGCTGGAGTCCATGCGGCCCATGTGGTGGCCCGCGTGGGTGTTCAAGGCGGGCGTCGAGGTGAGCTGGACGGCGGACTCGGACGCGGGCTCACGGCGCTCGGACTGGGCGCCGCATGCGGGGCAGACGCACCTGGACTTCTCCAACATCCTGGTCGCCGCGTCGCGCGGCTTGAAGATGGACGAGTGCGACAAGCTCACGCCGCACTACCGCTTCGAGGAGGCGGTGGGTGAGGCGCGAGGGCCGGAGGGCGCCAGCGTCGAGCGCTTCGAGGCGACGCGCTCGGGGGCGAGGCGCAGGGTGTTCCAGGCCGTGGAGCGGCTCGCGAGCGAGCACGTGCAGTCGAGCGGAGACATCCCCGGCCGTCGCTACCGCAACGTGCGCGTGGCCGTGGCGCTGTCGAGCCTGCGCACCACGCGGTGGGCCCTGCCGGTGTATGTGCTGGCGTATCGCTATCGCGACAAGCCGTACCGCGTCCTGGTGCATGGCCAGGACGCGGAGGTGGTGTTCGGCGAGTCCCCCATCTCCGCGTGGCGCGTGCTCGGCGTGGTGCTGGCGGTGCTCGCGGCGCTGGTGCTGACGATGCTTCTCGCGGGGAGGATGTAGCGCGAGCGCTCAGGACGCGTCGGGCTCGTCGTCCGGCTCGAGCGGCTTGCTCCCACCCGGAGGCGTGACGTCATCCTCCGGCCACGGCGCCTCCACGGCCCCGCTCCGCACGGGCGAGGCCACCGACTCCGCTTCGACCCTGGACGTCCACCACGCCTCCTCCCCATCGCGAGGCGCGGGCTCCTCCACGCGGGCGCGCGTCACCCCGCGCTTGCCCGGCACCCCGAACACCCGCGCGGCCTCCTCCGCCAGCGAGCCCTCGGCGTCCAGCTCCGCGCGCCCACCCGGCTCCAGCGGCACCGACGCCTCCTCCGCCGTGAGGTCCTCCGGATGCAGCCCACCCTCCAGCAGCTCCGCCTGATTGCGCCGGCTGGTCGCCTCCATCGCCACGCGCGCTATCTCCTCCGCCGTCGCATGGCGCCCCTGCCCGGGCGCGTGCGCGCTCAGCCACCCCCGCAGCACGCAGCCCATCTCCTCCGCCGTCTGGAACCGCTCCTCCGGCGCCCTGCGCAGCGCGCGCAGCACCACCGCCGCCAGCCCCTCCGGCACGTCCGCGACCAGCCGCGCCACCAGCTCCGGCTCCAGGCTCGTCATCCGCGCGGCCACCTCGTCCACCGGCATCCAGGTGGGCCCCTGCGCCTCCAACGTCAGCCCCTCCGGCAACGGCGGCGGCGGCGTGTCCTCCACCGCGAGCGGGTGGCGCCCCGTGAGCAGCTCCAGCAACACCAACCCCAGCGAGAACAAGTCCGAGCGCGCATCCACCGGCGCGCGCAGCAGCAGCTCCGGTGACGCATAGGCCACGTCGCCCTTCACCAGCGGCCGGCTCGTCTCCTCCCGCCCCACCAGCCGCGACGAGGCCACGGTGAAGTTCGTCAGCTTCACGTCCCCATGCGTCCCTACCCGGATGTTCCGGGGGCTCACGTCCCGGTGCACGATGCCCAGCGGCCGGTTCCAGTCATCCACCGCGAGGTGCGCGTGGTGCAGCGCGTCCGCGACCTCCGCCACCACGAACGCCGCCAGCGCGGCGGACACGGGCCGCCGCCGCATCGCCGTCAGGTTCAACAGCGTGTCCAGCGACCGCCCCTCCACGTACTCCATCACCACGTGGGGCGCGCCCCGGTACACCTTCATCTGGTGCACCTGCGCGATGTTGGGGTGCTTGAAGCGGAACGTCAGGCTGACCTCCTCCACCAGCCTGCGCCGCTCCACGAAGGTGGCCGGGCTGCGCAGCCGCTTCACCACCACCAGGCCGCTCTGCCCGTCCCGGTAGCGGCGCCGGACCAGCATCAACAGCTCTCCGGTGGAGCGCACCTCCAGCTTGCGCACGAACTCGAACACCGTGCCGCCCACGTTGAACAGCACCCGCGGCCGGCGCGGTCCTCCGGGAGAATCCTCCGTCGTCGTGTCGGGCGTCGTCATGGCCTGCCTCTCAACCTGGGAAGTGAGTTGGGCGCTACAGGATGCCCCAGGTAACACGAAGCCGGCCGTGATGGAATATCCGAGGTCGGGCGACAACCATTGGACGTCAGGTGTTGGATGCCTAGTCCTTCCCGCGCCAGGGCTTGAGCGCCCCCTTGAGCACGTGCAGCCGCCGGCGCAGCCAGGAGCGCCAGGGCGCGACGGGCGGGGCCACCGGCTCGGTGGAGGGCGTGCGGGCGGACCCCGACGCGGAGCTCGCGCCGGGCCAGTCCGGCCAGCGCATCCACTGCCGCACCTCCCGGCCCTCCTCGTCCCCGTCGAACAGGGACTCGTCCTCCTCCGTGACGGCCTCGTGGGGCGGCCGGGGCGGGAACAGCGGCTGGTCCCACGTGTCGTCCGCCAGCTCCAGCGCCGCGGAGAGCGCGCCGAACAGCTCCGCGCCGCTCGGGAACCGTCCGCCCGCATGCTTGTCGAGCAGCCGCAGCACGATGCCATCCAGCACCCGGGGCACGCGCGGGTTGAGCACGGACGGCAGCTGCAACACGGCCGACTCGATGCTGGCCAGCAGCGCGGACGGCGGCAGGTGGGCCGGATAGGGGAAGGTGCCCGTGAGCACCTCGTGCAGCACCAGCCCCAGCGAGTACAGGTCATCGGTGGGCGCGAACCGGTAGCGCGCTCCGGGGATGCGTGGCCCCATCCAGAAGCGCAGCGACTCCGGGCTGCGGTAGCTGGGCGTGCCCGGAGGCAGCCGGTCCTCCGTCAGCGACGGGGCGCACGGGTGGTCCCCCGAGCCGAAGTCCACCAGCACCGGCTCCCCGTCCGACGCGCGGACGATGATGTTGCTGCCCTTGAGGTCTCGGTGCACCACCCCCGCGCCGTGGATGGCGTCCAGCGTGAGCGCCAGCGACGCGAACACCTGCGCGGCCCGGCGCGGCGTGGCCTTCTCCGTGGTGGCCCACCTGGCCAGGGTGGGGCCCTCCACGTAGTCCATGATGAGGTACAGGTAGCCGCGGTGCGCGTCCGGCCAGCGCAGGTAGCCCAGGAGCTCCACCACGTTGGGGTGCGCCAGGTGCATCAGCAGCCGCGCCTCCCGCTTCGTGCGCGCGTCCACCCGCGCCTCGTCGTTCTCCGAGGGGCCCTCCAGCGCGAACTTCAGCGCCACCGTGCCCTTCGTCTCGCTCTCCGCCAGGAAGATGGCGCCATAACCCCCGGTCGCCAGCCTCCGGATGATGCGCAGGGCCCCCAGCTGCTCCGAGGGTTGGAGCAGCAGCGGGTGCATCGCCTCCAGGTCGCTCATCGTCCCATCCTCTCCGTCTGTCCCCACCCATGAGGGCATCACCACACCCAGGACCTTCAAGGTCGAATCCCTCTCTGGAAATCGAAACCCCGCCAGCGAATCCGGATGACCTGGGTCAACCCCTGACGTCATTAGCATGGCGGCCTTCTTTTTGGGTAGCCTGTCCCCCTCGTGAGGTAGGGTGCGGCGCGGACGATGTGGTAGGGAGACTGCCCGAGAGGCGCGGGGACCATGAACGAGGAACTGGCCATCACCGTGGGGACGGCGGCGAAGGCGGCGCGGGCCCGGTTGGGATTGACCCAGGCGGACGTCGCGGAGCGCGTGGGAATCGCCATGGAGGTCTACAGCCGCATGGAGCGCGGACGCGTGCTGCCCAGCGTGACCACGCTGCGCAGGCTGTGCCTGGTGCTGTGCATGGATGCGAACGCGCTGCTGGGCTTGTCGGAGGGCGCGCCCGTGGCGGTCCGTGGACCGGTGGGCCCGCGCGTGGAGGACCCGCCCGTGCTGCGGCGGCTGCTGCGCTCCTTGCGCGCGCTGGAGCCGGAGGCGCTCAGGGCCGTGGTGCAGGTGGTCCAGGGCGCGCTCGCGCTCCGGCGGCGCTGAGGGGACGGGAAACTTGCCTCCCCCGCGCGCCGTGCGACGCTGCCCCCATCATGCGTGAGCCCGTCGACCACAAGCTCGCGGCCATCCTGGGAGGGGCGGCGCGGACCGCTCGCCTGCGGCTGGGCCTCACCCAGAGCGACGTGGCCGAGCGCGTCGGCATGGCCATGGAGGTCTACAGCCGGCTGGAGCGTGGCCGGATGTTGCCTCGCACGCAGACGCTCAAGCGGCTGTGTGACGTGCTCCAGGTCTCCTCGGATACGCTGCTGGGGGTCGGCCGGGGTGGTGCTCCGCTGACGCCCGTGACGCGCAAGCCGGAGCGCGAGGACCCGCTGGAGCTGCGCCGCATGACGCGCAAGCTCCGGGAGCTGGAGCCCTCGCAGCTGCGCGCGGTGTCGCGCGTCGTCAACGCCGTCGTGTCGGTGATGCCGCCCCGGGCCGCCCCGGTGAAGCAGGCCCGTCCGGCCCGTCCGGCGCGGCGGCGCAAGGCGACCGGCTAGGCGTCCGGCGCCGGGAGGCTGGGAATGCGCGGGCGTCGGGTGTTGAATCCCCGACGCGGAACCCTGGACAGACGTCCACTCCCCAGGTTCCCCGCACGTGGGTTAGCACACCCTTACCCCCCAGAGGAGGTCCGCCCCCATGACGACCCTTCGCAAGGTGATGCTGGTGGATGACGAAGAGGACATCCGCGCCATCGGGAGGCTGAGCCTGAGCCGGGTGGGCAAATGGGACACGGTGCTCGCCGCGTCGGGCGCCGAGGCCCTCTCCAAGGCCGCCGAGGAGCTGCCGGACCTCATCCTCCTGGACGTGATGATGCCGGGCATGGACGGGCCCACCACCTTCGGTGAGCTGCGCAAGCAGGCGGCCACGTCGAGCACGCCCATCATCTTCATGACCGCCAAGGTCCAGAAGCAGGAGGTGGAGCGCTACCTGGGGCTCGGCGCGGTGGGCGTCATCAGCAAGCCCTTCGACCCCATGACGCTGCCCAAGGAGATTCGCAAGCTGGTGCCGGAGTGAGCGGCACGCGCCTGTCGAAGCGCTCCGTCGCCCTCGCGGTGGGGGCCCTGCTGGTGCTGTGCGCCCTGTTCGTGGTGGGCCGCCCCTGGGGCACCGCCCGCATCGACGCGTACCGCACGGGCCTGCAGCAGCTGCGTCTGGCGAGCGCGGAGCTGGAGCAGGACGTGCTCCGCGAGCGGCTGGGCCTGCCCGAGCGCCATGGCTCCCACGCCCAGGCCTTCGCGGCGCTGAAGGCCCGCGCGGAGTCGCTGCGCGAGGTGCCGCCCTTCCTGTCGGAGGAGGAGGCGCGGGTGATGGCGTCGTCGCTGGACGCGTACCTGGGCGCGCTGGAGGACAACCGGGTGCTCCTGGAGCGCTCGCGGGCGGCCCAGGCCCGGGGGGAGCAGCCAGGGGCGGACGCCGCGATGCAGGCCCTCTTGGAGCGCTCGGCCAGCGCGCAGGCGGAGCGGCTGGTGGGCACCTTCATCCAGCTGCACGAGCGGGCGCAGGTGGCCAACGAGCGCACGCGCGTCGTCTTCTTCGCGGCGTCGCTGCTCCTGGGGGCGTACGTGGTGGTGGTGCTGGTGCGGCTGTCGCGCGCGTCCGGGGAGCTGGCCACGCTCAACGCGGCGCTGGAGGAGCGCGTGGAGCAGCGCGGCCGGGAGCTCGTCGCCGCGAGCGAGGCGCAGCGCACCACCCAGGCGCGCAAGGCGGCCATCCTGGAGGCGGCGCCGGACGGCATCTTGCTCATCGACGAGGCGGGGCGGCTGCTGGAGCTCAACCCCACGGCGGAGAAGGTCTTCCGGCTCACGGCGGCCCAGGCGGTGGGGCGCGAGTTCCTGGGGCTCGCGCTGCCGGCCTCGCTGCCCGCGGGCAAGCGCGAGGAGGTCTCCGCCGCGCTGGGCGAGACGTCCGGCGTGGCCACGCGGCTGGAGTCGCCGTGCCTGCGCGCGGACGGGAGCATGTTCCCCGCGGAGCTGACGCTGGTGCGGGTGCCGGGCGAGGGGCCCGCGCGCTTCACCGCCTTCGTGCGCGACATCACCGAGCGCAAGGAGGTGGAGCGGATGAAGAACGAGTTCGTCTCCACGGTGAGCCACGAGCTGCGCACGCCGCTGACGTCCATCCGCGGCTCGCTGGGGTTGCTCGAGGGCGGCATCGTCGGCGAGGTGCCGGAGCCGGCGCTGGAGATGGTGCGCATCGCCCGCTCGAACACGGAGCGGCTCATCCGCCTCATCAACGACATCCTCGACCTGGAGAAGATGGAGGCGGGCATGCTGGAGCTGAAGCTCGCCTCGCTGGATGCGCGCGAGCTGGTGGAGGCGACGCTCAGCGGCCTGAGGGGCGTGGCGGACGCGGCGGGCGTGGTGCTGCGCGCGGACGTGGAGGAGTCGCCCCGCGTGCGCGGAGACCGGGACAGGCTCATCCAGGTGCTCACGAACCTGGTCTCCAACGCGGTGAAGTTCTCCACCGGCGGCGCGGAGGTGGTGGTGCGCGTGCTGCCGGAGGTGCCGGGGCGCGTGCGCTTCAGCGTGGTGGACTCCGGGCCCGGCATCCCCGAGGAGCAGAAGGACCGGCTGTTCGCGCGCTTCCAGCAACTGGACGGCTCGGACACCCGCTCCAAGGGCGGCACGGGCCTGGGGCTGGCCATCTCGCAGGCCATCATGAACCAGCACGGCGGCGGCATCGAGGTGCTGAGCGCGCTGGGCAAGGGCTCCACCTTCACCTTCACGCTGGAGGCCGCCAGGCCCCTGTCGGGCTCGCACCCGGCGGTGGCGGCGGCGGCGACGGCGCGCGACACCAGCCGGCACGACGTGCTGGTGGCCACGGCGGATGGGGAGCTGTCCGCGTTGCTGCGCGGGTTGCTGTCGCAAGAGGGTTACCGCGTGGTGCGGGCGGTGAGCCTGGCGGAGGCGCAGAAGGTGCTGGAGGCCGAGCCGCCGGACGCGGTGGTGCTGGACACGCGGATACCGGACGGGCAGGCGCTGGACTGGGTGCGCTCCTTGCGGGAGCAGCCGCGCACGCGGGCGCTGCCGGTGGTGGCGCTGTCGGGGCGCTCGTCGGAGGGCGAGGGCGTGGGCACGCCGCTGGTGGTGGACTGGATGTCGCAGCCCTTGGAGGAGTCGGGGCTGCTCGGCGCGCTGCGCCACGCGATGCGGCGACCGGGGCAGGCGCGGGTGCTGGTGGTGGACGACGACGTGGCCACGCGGCGGGTCATCTGCGCCAGGCTGGAGCGGCTGGGGCGGGTGCAGGTGTTCGAGGCGGCGGATGGGGAGAGCGCGGTGGAGCTGGCGCGGCGCACGCCGCCGGACCTCATCGTGCTGGACGTGGGGCTGCCGGGGCTGGACGGGTTCGAGGTGGTGGACATCCTGCGCCGGGGACGGGGACGCACGACGCCGCTCATCGTCTTCACGGGGCGGGACCTGTCGCGCGCGGACCAGCGGCAGCTGACGTTGGGGATGACGCGGCACCTGAGCAAGGCGCGCTCGTCGGAGGAGGAGCTGGTGGCCTCCGTGCGCGAGCTGCTGCACGAGTTGCTGTCCGGCAAGGACGGCGAGCTGGAGACAAGGGCCGTTTCATGACCGACGCGAAGACGCTGCTGTTCCTCGAGGACGACAAGGACTTGCAGAGCCTGGTGTGCGCCTTCCTCCGGGAGAAGGGCTTCCGGGTGGAGACGGCGCGCACGGCGGCGGAGGCGCGGGCGGTGCTGGCGAAGGTGCCGGTGGACGCGGCCATCGTGGACGGCTTGCTGCCGGGGGTGACGGGGGCGGACTTCATCCGCGAGCTGCGCGGCCAGCAGCCGGACCTGCCGGTGTTGTTCGCGTCGGCGTTCTGGAAGGACCTGAAGAGCCACGAGCTGCTCACGCGGCAGCTCAAGGTGGCGCGCATCATCCACAAGCCGTACCGGCCGGACGAGCTGTACCTCTGGGTGAATCAGCTCTTCACCAAGGCGCTGCCGCCGGCGCCGGCGGGGCCTCGGGCCCTGGCGGACGTGGACCTGGTGCGCGACGAGCTGGCGGCGAGCCTGGTGGCGCTCAACCAGGAGTACGGCGCGCGGCTGAAGGACAAGGTGAGCGGGCTGGAGGCGCTCTTGTCGGCGGCGCGCGCGGGGGACGGGGTGGCGTTGGAGGAGGCGGGCGTCGTCGCGCACAAGCTGCATGGCACGGCGGGCAGCTATGGCTTCACGGAGGTGAGCCTGGCGGCGGGGCGGCTGGAGGATGCGCTCCGGGCGGGGAGGGACTGGGGCCTGGTGGACGTGGTGTTCCGGGAGCTGGCGGCGACGGCGTCCGTGCAGGTGACGCCGCCGGCGCGCAAGGAGGGGCCCTCGGCGGTGTTGCCCACGGAGGGGGTGTTGTTGGTGGTGGACGAGGACCCGGCGGTCCTCGAGGAGGCGCAGCGGCTGGGGCGCGCGCACGTGGTGCGGGTGTTGTCGGCACGCACGGCGGACGAGGCGGTGGTGTTGGCGCGCAGGCAGTGGGTGGACGGGGTGCTCATCCACATGCACCTGGGTGGGGAGATGGGCGGCATCCAGGCGGCGCACGAGCTGCGTTCGACGGAGGGGCTGGGCTCGTTGCCGTTGGGGTTCACGGGGGTGTCGGGCGGGTTGGAGGACCGGGTGGCGGCGGCGCACGCCGGGGGCTCGTTGTTCCTGCCCAGGCCCTTCACGGCGACGGACTTCGCGGCGGCGGCGGAGCGGATGGTTGCGGCGCGGCGGCCGGAGCGCTCGCGGGTGCTGGTGGTGGACGACGACCCGGAGGCCATCGCCGCGCTGGTGCACGCGCTGGCGAGCGAACAGATTGAGGTGGTGGGGTTGGGGGACGCGCACCGGTTGATGGAGGCGCTGGCGGAGCATCGGCCGGACCTGTTGCTGTTGGACGTGCAGATGCCGGGGCCGAGCGGCTTCGACCTGTGTCGGATTTTGAGGTCGATGCCGGCGTGGCAGGAGCTGCCGGTGTTGCTGATTACGGCGCACCTGGGGTTGGAGTTCCGGCTGGCGGCGTTCCAGGCGGGGGCGGACGACTACATCTCCAAGCCGGTGTTGAAGGAGGAGCTGCGGGCGCGGGTGCAGGCGCGGCTGGAGCGGGCGCGGCTGTCGCGCGAGCGCGCGGAGCGGGACGCGCTGACGGGGCTGATGTTGCGGCGGCCGTTCATCGAGGGGTTGAGGAGCCGGCTGTCGGAGGCGCAGCGTCAGCAGCGGCCGTTGTCGTTGTGCTTCCTGGACGTGGACCACTTCAAGCGGGTGAACGACAAGTACGGGCACCTGGCGGGGGACCGGGTGCTGACGCGGCTGGGGCGCCTGTTGGGAGCGCGGTTCCGGCGCGAGGACGTGCGCGGGCGCTGGGGAGGGGAGGAGTTCGTGGTGGGGCTGCTCGGGGAGACGGCGGCGAGCGCGAAGGCGATTCTGTCGCGGACGATGGCGGAGGTGGCGGAGATGACCTTCGACGGTGACGGCGGCGAGTCGTTCCGCGTGACGATGAGCGCGGGCATCGCGGAGTCGCCAGGAGACGGCGCGACGATGGAGGCGCTGCTGCGCGTCGCGGACGCACGGCTCAACCGCGCGAAGACGAACGGGCGCAACCGCATCGAGGTGTGAGCGGCGTCACTCCCCCGGAGGCTCCGTCAGCACCAGCAGTCCGCGCGACGTATCCACGACATAGACATGGCCATCCCCGGGCACCTGGAGCCCGGTGGCGCCTTCCTCCATCGAGTCCCCGCGTCCCGGGTCCGTCTCGCGGAAGCTGTTGAAGTACGCCACTTCGCGCGGCTTCGTGGGGTTGCTCACGTCCAGCACGCGCAGCCCCTCCTGGTGGTACGTCACGTACAGCCGCGAGCCCCTCAGCTCCATCGCTCGCGGGGACACCACGGCGCGCAGGCCGTACTCCCCTATCTTCACGATGTGCCGCGGCTCGCTGACATCCAGCGCGCGCAGCCGCGCCCCCATGCCCAGGCTGCTCTCGAAGGCCACGATGCGCCCGCCGAACGTGCCCACCGCGCTCGCTCGGCTGTTGGCGTACGGATACGTGTAGTGCCCCAGCACCCGGACCCCCGAGGACGCGCGCGCGTCGACGACCTGCAGCCCCGCGCCCCGGTGATTCACATACAGCCGGCCCTGGTAGCTCACCGGGCCCCGGGAGGACGGCTGGTCCGGCATGCGCATGCCGGAGACGATGCGCTCCAGCAAGCGCGGCTCCGCGGGCTCGCTGATGTCGAACATCAAGGTGCCCACCGCCGCGTCCGTGGACACGGCATACAGCCGGTCCCGGTCCACGCTCACCATCGACACACCCGGCGAGGCCCTCGCGGACACGCGGCGCACCAGCACCGGCGCCGAGGGCACGGAGACGTCGAGCACCACCACCCCCGAGCTGGCGCTCGCGACATAGAGCATCCCGCCCTTGAACGTCGCGCCCCGCCAGTCCGTGTCCCCTGGCGTGCTCAGCTCCGCCACGCGCAGCGGCACCGCTGGGTCGCTCACGTCGAACACCGTGAGCCCCCCCGGCCGCCCACGCCGGTCCTGCGAGATGACATACGCATGGCGGTCGATGAGCTGCACGTCCACGGCCGGACCCAGACCCACCGCGCGCTCGGACACCAGCCGCATCCCGCCGGAGATTTCATGCTCGCCCTGGAAGCGCGTGACGCGCTCGGCGCGGAACGTCCCCGACTCCACCAGCACCCCGTCCCGGCACCGCGTGAAGCACCCCGTGACGGCGCGAGGGTTCACCGCGTTGCAGCCCGCGAAGGTGAACAGACCCCCATCCGGCGTCTCGCTGGCGATGAACAGCGTCCGCGCGTCCCAGACGCCCGCCACGGCGTTGGCGCCCTGCACCTGCTCGGGCGTCCCCGCCGCGTTCAGCTTGAAGCCTCCGCCCATGGGCACGAAGCGCGCGGGGGCGCCGTTGCGCGCATCGATGCGCAGGAGGCTGCGATACACCCCCATGCGCTCCAGCTGCTCCAGCGTGTGGCGTCGACAGCCGGACAGGTCGAAGGACTCCAGGCTGCCGCACGCGGCCCCGCTCTCGACGACGCCGCAGACGGACAGCGGCCCGTAATCACTCCAGTCGCCGAGCTCCTCCAGCGGCGTGTAGCGCCCATCCCAAGGGGGCTCATCCGACGACGCGCAGCCCGTCGCCAGACAGGCGAGCAGTGCCATCGACGCTGGCAGCGCGGGCCGCATCGCGTACCTCCCGGGTGGAGAGCCACGCGCCGGCCAGCGAGCTCCCGCTCCAGGATTGTAGGAATGAGGTCGTCCGCTCGGGAAGCGCACGCCGCCGCGGAGTGGTGAACGCCATACGTCTTGGGGGATGTGCCCTGTGTTCGCACCCACCCACCACGGCGGATGCGGGACGCCCGGTGTCCACGGGACCACATCCCGAGCCCGCCAGACTCCAGCGAACGCTGGCCCGCACGCCCGGTCAGGGAGGCGAGCGGACCCGACGATGCGCCGATTCGCCCTGAATCTGCGCTCTCCCGCGAGAAAGGGCTCCCGTTTAGTTCTTCACCATGAACGACACACAGGTGAAGGACGTGGTGATTGTGGGGGGTGGCCCAGCGGGCCTGAGTGCCGCGCTGATTCTGGGACGGGGCCGCAAGCGGGTGCTGCTGTGCGACGCGGGCGCTCCGCGCAACGAGCGGGCGGAGCACATGCACGGCTTCGTCACCCGGGACGGCATCCCCCCCGCAGAGTTCCGCGCCATCGGCCGCGAGCAGCTGCGCCCCTACGACGTCGACGTGCGCGACGTGCGCGTCGAGCGCATCGAGCCCAAGGGGACGCGCTTCCAGGTGACGCTGGGCGACGGCCACGTCGTCGAGGCCCGCAAGGTGCTCCTGACGACGGGCCTGGTGGACCAGGTGCCGGACCAGCCCGGCTTCCGCGAGCTGTGGGCGCACAGCGTCTTCCAGTGTCCGTACTGCCACGGCTGGGAGATTCGGGACCGGGGCTGGGGCGTGCTCGTCCCCCAGGAGAACACGCATCATCCGTACGTCGACTTCGTCCTCTTCCTGAAGGGCTGGACCTCCAACCTCACGCTCTACACCCAGGGCCATCTGGCGCTGACCGCCGAGCAGCGCGAGTCCCTGCGCCGCGCCGAGGTGCGCGTCGTCGAGGGCAAGGTGCGCGGCCTCATCCCCACCCAGGATGGCCAGCACCTGGAGGCGGTGGAGCTGGAGGACGGCACCCGCGTGCCGCAGGAGTACCTCTTCGCGCACCCGCCCCAGAAGCAGACGGCGCTGGTCCAGGGCCTGGGGCTCGCGCTCGACGAGCTGGGCTTCGTCAAGGTGGGCCCGACGCTGGAGACCTCCGTGCCCGGCATCTACGCGGCCGGAGACCTCACCACGCGCCTGCAGGGGGCGCTGGTGGCCGCGTCGGCGGGCGCGATGGCGGCCTACACGCTGAACCACCTGCTCAACATGGACGCCCTGGGCCTGGCGCACCCGGCCTGACGCCGGCTTGAGCCCGGCCCCGCCAACCGCTACGAGAACGACCCCATGGCGTCCACCGAGCAGTCCTGTGTGCATCCCCCCTCCACGCTGCGCCAGGACTTCGAGGAGAAGCGGCGGCTCACGTGGGTCGGCACGCTGGGGCCCGTGGCGCCCCTGCGAGTCACCCCCCGCGCCAGGGTCCACGCGTACGCCGCCATCGTCCTGGTGTTGAAGGGCGAGTCACACGTGCGGCACGCGGGGGACCTGGTGCTGCGCGCGGGCGACGTGCACCTCATCCCACCGGGAGATGCGCATGGCCATGAGCACTCGGACGCGCAGGGCCTGGGGCTGGGCTTCTATCCCGAGGCCCTCTCCGCGAACGCCGAGGAGCGCGAGGCGCGCCTGGGGCCGCTGCTGCGCGTGCGCGCGGGCTGCCACCCCGTCTTGCGTCCCACCAGCGTGCAGCGCCGCCGCCTGCTGCGCTGGATGCGCCTGATGGAGGAGGAGCAGACCCGGAATGAGCGCGGCAACGAAGAGGCGAGCCTGTCCCTCCTGCGCCTGGTGCTCATCGAGCTGGAGCGGATGGCCTCCCCCGAGGCCCTCACGGAGCCCGCGTCCGTGGGCCTCAGCCGCCGGGCGCTCACGTACATCGAGACCCACTGCCTGGAGCCCCTGTCCCTGGCGAAGGTGGCGAAGGAGCTGGGCCGCTCGGCGCCACACGTCGCGGGCGTGGTGCGCCAGGAGACGGGCCGCACCGTGGGCGAGTGGATTCTCGAGTGTCGGATGGCCGAGGCCCGCAGCCGGCTGCGCCACACCGACGAGCGCGTGGACATCGTCGCGGACCGGGTGGGTTACGCGGATGTGACGCACTTCATCCGACTCTTCCGTCGCGTGCATGGTGTGACACCCGCCGCATGGAGGCGACGCATGGCGCCAGGGGTGCGCTGAACGCACGTTCTCTATTTCGTGGGGCGAATGGATTGACAGGAAACTGTCATCTGGGTAGTTCCGGGGCATGCCGACGCCGATGAGGGACTCATCGGGAGCAAGCCTTTCGAGGGCTGCTCCCCGAGGGGCGGTTGCGTGCCCATGCTTCAGCGCAGCAGCGGGACAGCACGGGCGGTGTCGCTGATGGCGACGCGTGCGAGTCGAGGAGGCAGGGGCGCCGCGCGGCCCGTGTGTCTCAACCCCGAGGAGGGGTCTTCCGCTCCGGAGGGAGGCGGCGCGCCGCCGCTGTTGTGCCCGTTCTGGTTCAACCTGGGCCCGCAGGTGGCGGCCAACGACACGGAGTCCCCGTCCCGTAGGAAGGGTCGTCGCAAGAGCGGGCCCACCGCGTCCTGAGCCTTCAGTCCGACGTGTCGCGCCCCGAGCGGGACACCGTCTCGTGAGCGAGGGCGCGGAAGTGCTGCGCGGCGGGTGACGGCCGCCGTCCAGGGAAGGCCACCACCAGCTCCGCGTGGCCGGGCGCGCCGCTCAGGGGGCGGAACACGACGCCCTTGGGGCACAGGGCCTGCGAGGACGCGGGCGCGATGGTCAGCCCCAGCCCCGCCTCCACCATGCCGACGACGGAGGGCCACGAGCGCGCCTCCTGTCGGATGTTGGGGGAGAAGCCCGCCGCCAGACACATGCTCGTCACCAGGTCGTGCAGGCCGGGCGCGGAGTGGCGGGGGAACAGGACGAAGGGCTCGTGCGCCAGCGACGACAGCGCCACGACGCGCTGCCTCGCGCGAGGGTGACGGGCGGGCAGGGCGAGCACGAAGCGCTCGCGCAGGAGCCGCTCCACGGTGAGGCCCTCGTGGCGGAAGGGCGCGCGCAGGATGGCCAGGTCCAGCTCCCCCGAGGCCAGCGCCGCGCCGACGTTGAGCGTCTCGCTGTCATCCAGCTCCAGCTTCACCTTGGGGAAGCGCGTGCGGAAGCGCAGCACGATGTCCGGCAGCACGCCGAAGGCCGAGGACGCCGCGAAGCCGACGCGCAGCGTGCCCGACTCGCCGCTCGCGGCCTCGCGCACGGCGTGGGTGGCGTCCACGCGTCGGGCGAGCAGCGCGCGAGCCTCCTCCAACAGCCGCGCCCCGGCGGCGGTGAGGGCCACGTGGCGGCTGGTGCGCGTGAGCAGCTCCACGCCCAGCTCGGACTCCAGCCGGCGGATCTGCTGGCTGAACGGCGGCTGCGCCATGCCGATGCGCGCGGCGGCGCGTCCGAAGTGCAGCTCCTCCGCCACGGCGATGAAGAGCTGGAGCTGACGGAATTCCATATCGAGACGATATCCGTCTGGATGGGTGCTGAAAGAGATATTGGTCGTGAAGGATGCGGCTCCCTAGCATCGGTGCATGCGACTCTCCTTCCTCGCCCTGATGCTCACGACGCTGACGGGTGCGCCCGTCCTCGCGGACCCGCCCGGTCCGGTCTTCGCGCCCGTCCCGGACACGAGCACCCAGGCCAGGCTGGACCTGGCGGACCGGTACCTCCGGCGCGTGGAGCTCGTGCGGGACAGCCTGGTGCCGCCCCGGTGGCTGCGCGAGGGAGACCGCGTGGTCTTCTGGGCCCGCGAGGGCAAGGACGGCGGGACGTGGGTGCTGGCGCACGCGAGGACGGGCGAGCTCGAGCCGCTCGTGTCCGGGGAAGCGCTGCGCCGCCAGCTCTCCGCGCTCCTGGGCAGGCCGGTGACGGCGCCGCGCTTCCACGACGTCGCGCTGGCGCCGGATGAGCAGGGCATCGTGTTCCAGCTCGACGGGAAGACCTTCGGACTGGGCCTGTCGGGAGGCAAGGTCACGCGGCTGTCGCCCCAGGACCGGGCCGCGCTGACGCTGTCTCGCGAGCATGTCCTCGCGCCGCGGGGAGGCGCGCTCGCGGTGCGGAAGGAGGGCGGCTTCGCGGTGCTGGGCGCGGACGGGGCCACCGTGGTGGAGCGCCAGGGCGAGGAGCGGCTCGACTGGCGGATTCCCGAGCGAGCCTGGTCGCCGGATGGTCGCTACCTCGTGGTGTGGCGCGAGGACACGCGCGCGGTGCACCAGGTCCCCGTCGTGGACTACGCCACCGCGCTGGAGAAGGTGACGACGGTGCCGTACGCGAAGGTGGGGACGCCGCTGCCGCGCTCGGAGCTGCACCTGGTCGACGTGACGACGGGGAGCGTGACGCGCGTCGCCCCCGTCGAGGGTGAGACGTATGACTTCTTCGCCGGCTGGAACCCCGAGGGCACGGAGGCGCTGTGCCTCCACCTCTCGCGGGACGCGAAGCGGCTGGACCTCACCGCGGTGACGCCGGGGAGCGCCCAGCGTCGGCACGTGCTGCGCGAGGAGCGTCCGGAGACGTTCGTCGCGGGTCTCGACTTCGCGGTGGGCGGCTTCGAGCAGCAGGTGACGGCGCTGCCCTCGGGGCGCGGCTACCTGTGGATGTCCGAGCGCGACGGCTGGCGTCACGTGTACGCGTATGACCGCGCGGGGAAGCTCGTGCGGCAGGTGACGCGGGGCGCCTTCCCCGTGCATCAGGTCGTGTCCGTGGCGCCCACCGGTGACGCGCTCTACGTGCTGGCGTCCGCGGACAGCGGCGCGCCCTACGAGCAGCTCATCTACCGGGGCAGCCTGAAGGGCGGCGCGCTGACGCGGCTGTCCTCGGGCTCGGGGATGCACCGGATGACGCCGTCCCCCTCGGGCCAGTACTACGTCGACACCTGGTCCTCGCGCACGCAGCCCCGCGTCCGGGAGCTGGTCTCCGTGAAGGGAGGCCAGCGCGTGCGCCTCACCACGTCGGACGCGAGCGAGCTGGAGGCGCTCGGCGGCACGAAGCCGGAGCCGCTGCTCGTCAAGGCGGCCGACGGCGTCACGCCCCTGCACGGCGTGCTCTACAAGCCGCGCGACTTCGACCCGAAGAAGCGCTACCCCGTCATCGCGCACATCTACGCGGGGCCCTTCCTCTCGGTGGTGCCATGGAGCTACATCGGCAACTACGAGTCATTGACGGCCAGCGCACTCGCGCAGCTCGGCTTCGTGGTGGTGCTGCTGGACCCGCGCGGAGGGCCCGGACGGAGCAAGGCCTTCCAGGACGCGAACCACGGCCGCGTGGGGCAGACGGAGATTCCCGACTACGTCACGGGCCTGGAGCAGGCCGCGTCCACGCGTCCGTGGATGGACCTGGAGCGCGTGGGGCTCCATGGGGCTTCGTGGGGTGGCTACTTCACGCTGCGAGGCATGCTGACGGCGCCGGACTTCTTCAAGGCGGGCTATGCCGTGGCGCCGGGCGCGCTGGAGGAGGAGGCCATCATCAACGAGCCCTACCTCGGCCTGCGCGACCAGAATCCCCAGGGCTACGCGGCGGGCGACAACCTCGCGCTCGCGCACCAGCTGAAGGGACAGCTGAAGCTGATGCACGGCACCAGCGACGTGAACGCCACGCTCTCGGTGACGATGCGGATGGCGGACGCGCTCATCAAGGCGGGCAAGCGCTTCGAGCTGCTGCTCATGCCTGGCGAGCCCCACTCCCCGCGGGGCGCGGCCAGTCGCTACTCCCGGGACGACGTGGGCCTGTTCTTCCTGCGCACGCTGGGCGAGCCCCGGTGAACGGCGCCTGGGCACGAACGCACCCTGGGGTAGACTCCGGCCGTGGCCAGAGTCCGTCTTCGGTGTGTGAACTGCGGTGCCCCCTTCCTCAAGTCGGTGGAGCGTGAGTCGACGTGCGGCCATTGCGGCGCGGACCGGCCCCGGCCCTCGAACAACCCCCTCCCCCTCGGGTGGAAGGAGGTCCCGGCGCCCAGGTCGTCGAACGACACGAAGGTCATCGTCGCCTGGGGGCTGCTGGGCATCGGCCTCACGGGCGGCCTGCTCGCCGCCACCCTGATGCTGGCGCTGTCGCCTCACGACGAGCCCCCTCCCCGGGTCGTCACGCCCAGGCCGGTCTCGCCGCCCCCGCCCCCCATCGTCACGCCTCCGCCGCCGCCTCCTCCCATCGTGGAGGCACCGCCGCCCGTGCCTGAAATCATCGTGGAGAAGCCCGTCAAGCGGCCGCCTCCGCCGATGCCCAGGACGAACGAGGCCTGGGGCGCCCTCCAGCTCGCGAAGAAGCTGCGCCAGTACGACTACTGCGGCAAGGAGGCCATCCTCCGGGACGGCACCATCCCTCGCCGCTTCACGCTCCACGCGCGGTTCGACGCGAACGGCGAGGGCATGCGGGGCCACGTCCTCCCCAAGACGTCCGTGCGGATGCTCGATGCCTGCATCAAGAACAGGACGAAGTACGTCTACCTGGGCACGCCTCCCGAGAAGCGCGAGTTCGAGGTGGAGGTGACCCTGTCCTTCGCGCACCTGCGCCCCAAGGGCAAACCCGAGACGTACGATGACCAGTGGAGTGTCCTCTATGACGACTGAGTCCGCGCGTCGCCGGGGGCTTCCGCCAGGAAGTCGATAAGTCACGCGGGGGCGCATTGGAGGCCTCCGGGTGACGCGTGTCTCCTCCCGGTGCGCGACCGCCCCATGTCGGGGCTGTTCCGTCGCGACCCAGGAACACGACATGTCCTCACGTGATGTCCGCCAGTCCCTCGTCTGCGCGGTGCTGGTCTCGGGAGTGCTCTGGCTTCCCTCCGCCCGCGCGGTCACCCCGCGGGACCCGACGGAGCGGCACCACGACGCGCGCCTGTCGCACAACGCGGGCCCGCGCCGGCGCGTCTCCGCGGTCCAAGGTGAAGCGGAGGCCCGCCTGCGTCGCGCGGTGCCGGAGCTCCGCGTGGAGGTGGACCCCTCGACGGGGCGGGTGCGCTCGCTGGTGAACCTGGTGGGCGCGCTCTCCGAACCCGCGCCGGGAGACGCGCTGGCCGTGGGGCTGGCGTTCGTCCAGCGCAACCTCGACGTCCTGGGTCTGGAGCTCGCGGACGTGGCGGGCCTGGAGGTGGCTGACCGGGTCTACTCCAGGCCCAGCGGCGCCACGCACCTGTATCTGCGACAAAGGTACAACGGTGTCGAAGTCTACAATGCGCGGCTGCAGCTCAACGTGGACCGCGAGGGGCGCGTGCTCGCGGTGCACAGCGACCTGCAGCCCTCGGTGGAGTCGACGCTCGTGGGCGCCACGCCTCGCCTGGGCGCCGCCGAGGCGGTCCGGAGCGCGGCGAAGCACCTGGGGGTGCCGCTGGCCCGAGCGCCGCGAGCGCTCGAGGCGGAGCCGGGCCCGGCGCGGCGCACCCGGGTCGAGGTGGCGGGCCTGTCGAGCGAGCCCATCGACGCGTCGCTCGCGGTGCTGCCCCTGCGTCGGGGGGAGTCCCGCTGGGTGTGGCGCTTCCTGGTGCACACGCTGGATGCACGGCACGCCTACGAGCTGACGGTGGACGCGGAGACGGGCGAGGTCTGGACGCGCTTCGACCAGGTCGCGAGCGATTCGTACAAGGTCTACCCGATGCCGGTGGAGGGCCCCCACCACACGGCCCCGCTGCCGCCCGCGGATGGACGCGCGACGGAGGCGTCACCCCACGGCTGGCACGACACGGACGGCGTCGCGGGCGCGGAGTACACCACGCCGCGCGGCAACAACGTCCATGCGTACGAGGACCGCGACGCGAACAACCTGCCGCCCACGTCGGGAGAGCCGGACTGTGGCGTGAGGCTCGACTGCGTCTTCCCGCTCGACCTCACGGGCGCGCCGTCCACGTACGTCTCGGCGTCCGTCGTGAACCTGTTCTATTGGAACAACCGCCTGCACGACGTGCTGTACCCGTACGGCTTCGACGAGGTGGCCGGCAACTTCCAGGTCAACAACCTGGGGCGGGGCGGCCTGGGCAACGACGACGTGCGCGCCGAGGCGCAGGACGGCGGTGGCATCAACAACGCCAACTTCCTCACGCCGCCGGACGGGGTGCGTCCGCGCATGCAGCTCTACCTGTGGACCGCGCCGGACCCGGACCGGGACGGCTCGCTCGACAGCGGCATCATCGCCCACGAGTACGGCCACGGCGTCTCCAACCGGCTCGTCGGTGGGCCCTCCATCGTCTCGTGCCTCACCAACCGCCAGCAGCCCGGCGAGGGGCTCAGCGACTTCCTGGCGCTCGTGTTCACCGCGCGCCCGGGCGACACCGCGAACACGCCGCGCGGCGTGGGCACCTATCTCCTGAACCAGGCCATCACGGGCGCGGGGCTCCGTCCGCAGCCCTACACGCTGGACCCCCTGCGCAACACCTGGACCTACGAGAGCAGCAACACGCTGCCCGTGCCCCACGGCGTGGGAGCGGTGTTCGCGCAGGCCCTGTGGGAGGTGTACTGGGCGCTCGTCACGCAGTGGGGCTTCGACGCGAACCTCCACGACGCCCAGGGCCGCGCGGGCAACCAGCGCATGCTGCTGTACTTCGTCGAGGGCCTGAAGCGCGCCCCCTGCAACCCCTCCTTCCTCCAGACGCGCGACGCCATCATCAGCGCGGCGCACACGCTGCACGGAGGCGAGGACGTCTGCCGCATGTGGCGCGCTTTCGCGGGCTTCGGCCTGGGCTCCAACGCCACCGCCTTCAACGCCGTCGCCGTCAACGGTTACGCGTTGCCGCCGTCGTGCGACTTCGTCAGGGGCCGCGACGACGCTCCTTCGCGCACCCCGCGCTGAGCACCACCCGCCACGTTCTGGACGGTGGCCCTCTCGATTCGAGAGTTTGAGGCACCCCTGTGAGGGTTTCCATCGAGAGGAGCAAGACATGTTGGCACGGAGGCATTGGCTTCGGGGCCTGGTGGGCGCGCTGGTGGTGTCGTTGTTGGGGGCGTGTGGTGACGCGGGGCCCGCGGGCTCGCCCGAGGACGTGGGGCAGGCGGGACGCGCCATCGACGACGACATCCGCGCGCGGCTGGAGGCGCTGCCGGGGGTGACGATTCTGGGGGATGAGCAGTTCGAGGACTTCCGCTTCTTCACGCTCGACTTCGAGCAGCCGGCGGACCATCGCCGTCCGCGGGGGGAGAAGTTCCTGCAGCGCATGACGTTGTTCCACCGGTCGACGACGGCGCCGATGGTCATCGACACGGAGGGCGCGGAGCTCTTCACGGAGCCCATCGCCGCGGAGCCGGTGGACCTGCTCAAGGGCAACCAGGTGACGGTGGAGCACCGCTTCTACGGCACCTCGACGCCGGCCTCGCGGGACTGGCGCCTGTTGGACGTGTGGCAGTCCGCGGCGGACGCGCACCGGGTGGTGGAGGTGTTCAAGACGCTCTACACGGGGCGGTGGCTGTCCACGGGCGTGTTCCGGGGCGGCACGGCGGCGCTGCTGCACCGCTACTACTTCCCGAACGACGTGCAGGGGACGCTGGCGTACGCGGAGCGGCACAGCCTGGGCTTGCAGGACGCGCGGGCCGCGCACTTCCTGCGCAACGTGGGGGATGCGACGTGCCGCACGAAGCTGACGGCGGTGCAGCGCGCGGCGCTGGCGCGGCGTGAGGAGCTGGCGCCGTTGCTGGCGGCGCAGGTGGAGTGGGGCTTCACCTTCGACACGCTGGGCGTGGACAAGTCGCTGGAGTTCAGCGTGGTGCGGCTGTCGTTCAACTTCTGGGAGTACCTGGGGCTGGCGCCGTACGACTGCGACAGCATCCCGGAGCCCACGGTGTCGGCGGAGGAGCTGTTCGGCTTCGTGGACCTGGTGGCGGGCCCGGCGTACGTCTTCTCGGACCAGGCGCTGGCGACGTTCGGTGAGCCGGAGAGCTACCAGAGCGCCACGGAGCTGGGCGCGCCGCTGTATCCGGAGGCGGAGCTGCGCGACCTGCTGCGCTACCCGGGCGGACAGGTGCCCACGTTCCTGCCGCCCCTGGGCGTGACGAAGTTCTACAACCCGGTGCCGCTGTTGTCGCTGGAGGTGTGGGCGCGGCTGCACGCGAAGCAGGTGCTCATCCTGGATGGCGCGCTCAGCCCGTGGAGCGCCTCCGCGTTCCACGTGAGCCCGTGGAACGACGCGTACCGTGTCGTGGACCCGGAGGGCATTGGCTTCTACGGGACGCTGACGGCGCTGCCCGAGCCGCAGCGGACGTTCTTCTTCGAGCGGCTGTCCGACTGGGCCGGCGCGCCCGTGCAGGTGCCGGAGGTCTCCGAGCAGAAGCAGGGCGCGCGGTACCAGAAGCTGCTGCGTCACATCCGGAGGCACTGAGTCCGGAGGGGCTCTTCAGAGCTCGTCGAAGATGAGCAACCCGCGCGAGGAGTCGACCACGTAGACGTGCCCGTCACCGGGCACGCGCACGCCGTAGGCGCCGGTGAAGGGGCTGTCGGTTCGCTCGGGGTCGGTCTCCCGATAGGTGTTGTGGTGCGCCACCTGTCGGGGGCTCGTGGGGTTGCTCACGTCGAACACGCGCAGGCCCTCCTGGTACCAGGCGACGTAGAGCGTCTGGCCACGGAGGATGAGGTTGTGGATGGAGGTGACGTTGCGCTTGCGCACCTCGCCAATCTTCACGATGTGGGCCGGGTCGGTGACGTCGAGCACGCGCAGGTGGGCGCCGGGCCCCTCACCGCCCTCGAAGGCGATGGTGCGACCGGCGAAGGTGCCCACCGCGCTGTGGTGCGCGAAGGCCTTGTTGCCGTGGACGAACTGGCCCAGGTGCCGCACGTTCTCGAGGTCCGTGACGTCCATGATGGAGTAACCGCCGTTCGCGTTGCTGATGTACAGGCGTCCCTGGTAGGCGAAGGCGTCATGGGGCCCGGCGAGGGAGAGGGGCTCGGGCAGGGAGATGTTGGTGAGGAGCACCGGGTCGAGCGGGTTCGTCACGTCGTAGACGAAGGTGCCGCTCTCCGGAGCCATCGCGTAGAGCCGCTGGCCATCGACGAGCAGGGTGTGCACGCCGTAGGTGCCGGAGGGCAGGTTGCGCACGAAGCCGGGCGCGGCGGGGTTGGAGATGTCGTAGACGACGGTGCCCGAGTCGGCGCTGGCGATGTAGAGCGCGTCCCCGTGGGCCCAGGCGGCGTTCCACAGGTTGTCCTGGGGCAGGCTGATGGAGGTCTTGAAGACGGGGTGTTGCGGGTCGCTGACGTCGTAGACGGACAGGCCGCCGTTGCGGCCCAGGCGTCGCATGGAGACGACGTAGGCGTGGGATTTGGCGACGTACACGTCCACGGGCTCGCCGGTGGCGACGTGGGTCTCGGAGAGGAGCGTGAGTCCGCCGGAGGACTCGGGTTCACCGGACCACTTCGCGACGCGGTGGGCGGTGAAGGTCCCTTTCTGGATGGCGCCGGCGCCGAAGCAGCGGGCGAAGCAGCCGGTGATGCGGTCCGGCGCGAGCGTGTCGCAGCCCCTCAGCGTGGTGGTGGTGTTCGTCACGGTGCGCGAGACGAGGGAGAACCCGCCGTCCCGCGTGTCGCGGGTGAGGAGGGGCTGACCCATCATCGTGTCCTGGGTGCCGTCCTCGCTGAGTCGGAACGAGGTGAAAGCGCCCGTGGCCAGGGTACCGCCATCGCCGAGGGTGCGCTCGGTGCGCAGGTCGACCATGTAGATGCCGTGTTGCTCCAGGGCGGCGAGCGCGGTGGGGTCGCACGAGGACACGTCGAAGCGGGACGGCTCCTGGCACGGGGAGGTGGAGGCGTCGGCGGTGTCGAAGTCGCAGGCGGAGGCGCGGCCCGGGTCCACCCAGTTGCCGCGCTCCTCGAGTGGGGTGGCGGTGCCGTCCCAGGGCGTGCCCGCGTCGGGAGTTCCCGCGTCGTCCTGGGACGACTCGCTCGCGTCGGGAGGAGCCGCGCGGCGGGGCTTGTCGTCGTCGTCGCAGCCGGAGCACAGGGCGAGGGTGAGGACGCAGAGGGACGTCAGGATTCGATGTGAGCGGGGAGGGTGAGTCATCCGTGGACCTCGGCCGGGGAGAGGTCGCGCGAGGCGACCTTTCGCGGATACGTCGCGGTGCGAGGGGCATGGCGCCTGGATGGGAAAGTGGTTGCCGTGTGATGTGGACTCGGCGCCACGAGTGGCTCGTGGTGGTGGGTGGCGCGAGGATGTGCGCGGTGTGTCGAGACTTCGAAGTGCGAGCCGCCCCGGCGGAGTGTTCGGGTTGCGGCGCGAGGCGGGCGCGGTAGGGTGGGCGCTCGATGCCCATCACGCGTTTGCAGATATCGGGTTACCGCTCGGTGCGCCGGCTCTCGATGGAACTCGGGCCGATGAATGTCATTGTCGGCGCCAATGGGAGCGGCAAGACGAACCTGTACCGCGCGCTGTATCTGCTGTCGGTGGCCGCGGAGGGAAGGCTGGCGCGGACGCTCGCGGAGGAGGGCGGGACGCCGAGCGTGCTATGGGCTGGGCCGCGCATGGCGAAGAAGCCCGTGCGATTGTCGGTGCAGGTGGAACTGGGCGAGCTTGCGTACGAGCTGACCTGCGGAATCGTTCCTCCTGTCCCGAAGATGCCGGACCCCTTCCGCCTGGACCCTGAGGTGAAGACGGAGCACCTGTGGGCCCTCTCCGGAGGGCGCAAGGTGGTGCTGATGGAGCGCAAGGACCGCACGGCCTTCATGCGGGACGCCGATGGGAAGCGGGTGGTGTTTCCCACCCACCTCTGGAGCGCGGAGTCGGTGCTGGACCAACTGGGTGAGCCGCACCGCTTCCCTTGGTTGTCGGAGGTTCAGCGCACCTTCGCCTCGTGGCGCTTCTACCATCACTTCCGCACGGACCCGGACGCGCCCATGCGTCATCCTCGCGTGGGTGTGAGGACGCCGGTGCTGGCGCATGACGGCGCGGACCTGGCGGCGGCGCTGATGACCATCCTCGACATCGGGGACGACCGAGCCCTGGACCAAGGCATCGACGATGCGTTCCCGGGCGCCAGGCTCGATGTCCGCTCGGAGGAGGGCCGCTTCAGCCTGTTCCTGCACATGCCCGGACTGAGTCGCCCCATGGCGGCGGCCGAGCTGTCCGACGGCACGCTGCGCTACCTCTGCCTGCTGGCCGCGTTGCTCAGCCCGCGTCCTCCCGCGTTCCTCGCGCTCAACGAGCCCGAGACGAGCCTGCACCCGGACCTGCTGGAGCCCCTGGGCCGGCTGCTCGCGAAGGCGTCGAAGACCTCCCAGGTCTGGGTGACGACGCACGCGGAACTGCTGGCGCGCACCGTGGCGAGCGCCACTCGCTGCGAGCCCGTGTACCTGGTGAAGAAGGACGGCGCCACGCAGGTGGAGGGACGCTCGGAGGATGATGAGGACGAGCCCGACGATGACGCGTGAGCGCCCATTCCACCCGCCGCGCTCGTGGACACTCCATCAGTCCGTGCGTGCGCCCGAGGCCATGACCAGCCGCGAGTCCCGCGCGGACATCCCACATCCGTGAGTGACGCCGTCAATCAGCGCGCCTGATGTCCTGGCCAGCCACAAGTCCACGTGGGCGATAGAGTCGAGCCGCTTCGGAACCGTTCCTGAGAAGGAGGCATGTCGCTCGTGCCAGCGCGTGAAGTCATCATCGTGGGTGGCGGCGTGGGTGGGCTGTGCGCGGCCCTCGCGCTCCGTCGAGCAGGGCTCCGGGTGAAGGTGTACGAGCGCGCCGAGGACTACCAGGCGCTCGGTGCGGGGCTCTCCCTCTGGCCGAACGCGATGTGGGCCTTCTCTCTCTTGGGGCTGTCCGACGAGGTGGCTCGAAGGGGAGCCCGGTGGCGACAGACGGTGATGCACCGGTGGGACGGCAAGGTGCTCTCGCGACTCGACGTGAACGCGCTCTGCGAGGAGTTGGGGCAGCCGACGGTGACGCTGCTCCGCGCGGACCTCCAGCAGGTGCTGTTGCGAGCGCTCGGACCGGAGAACGTCCGGATGGCGGCGGCATGCACGGGCTTCCACGTGGAGGGCGACGAGGTCCGTGTCGAGTTCGCGGACGGTCAGCAGGCGCGGGGTGACTGCCTCGTCGGAGCGGATGGCCTGCGCTCCGTCATCCGCCAACAACTGCGCCCGGAGTCGCGAGTCCGCTACAGCGGTCGGACCTCATGGCGCGGCATCGTGACTGTCCCGACGGAGATGATTCCCGAGGGCAGTCAGTTCGAGCTCTACGGCCAGGGAACCCGCTTCGGCATCTGTCATCTCGGCCGGGGTCCGGAGGGCACGTGGCGGATGTACTGGTTCCTCATGGCCCGAGCCCCCGAGGGTGGACGTGACGAGGAGGGCGGTCATCGCGAAGCGGTGCTGCGCCACGTGCGCGGCTGGATGGCGCCCGTCGAGTCCCTGGTCCAGGCCACGCGCGAGTCGGACATCCTCCGCACGGACATCCATGACCTGGAGACGCTGTCGCGCTGGGGAGAAGGGCCCGTCACGCTGCTGGGAGACTCCGCGCACGCGATGGTGACCGACCTGGCGCAGGGGGCCTGTCAGGCCATCGAGGATGCGCTGGTCCTGGCGAAGCACCTGCGGGAAGGCGGCGACTTGCGCGGAGCCCTGCGGGCCTATGAGGCCACGCGCCGGCCCCGCACGAAGCACGTCGCCGACATGAGCCGGCGAGCCGGGTCACTCCGTTACCTCCGCAACCCCGTGGCACGATGGTCGAGAGACGTGTTGATGCAGGCCCTCCCGCACGCGGTGGCGCTCCAGCACCTGCGCTCCGTGGTCGCCCACGACTTCCTCGCATAGCCCCAGTCCACGGCGGCGCCGTTCTCCGGTGACACACCCCACCGGCAGGCGCGATGCTGCCCACCTCCCCGGGTCTCCGAGCGTGTCAGCCCTCACTCCGCGCAAGCGCAATCCTCCGTGCAGGGTGGCTTCATGACGCCGGGCCTCTATCGCGTGCACAAGCCGGTGGGCCTCACGAGCTTCTCGGTGGTGCAGTCGTTCCTCGAGGAGACCCGGGCCGTCCCCGGCAAGCGCGTGCCCGTGTGTCACGGCGGCACGCTGGACCCGTTCGCGGCAGGGCTGCTGCTCATCCTCGTGGGACAGTCCACGCGCCTGTTCGAGCTGCTGCACGCCGTGCCCAAGACCTACGAAGCGGACGTCATCTGGGGCACGGAGATGGACACGGGGGACCTGCATGGCCGCCCCGTCTCCCAGGGGGACACATCATCCCTGACGCCCGAGAAGCTCGACGCCGCGCTCGCCCCGTTCCTCGGCTGGAGAGCGCAGGTCCCGCCCGCCACGAGCGCCAAGAAGGTCGGCGGCGAGCCCGCGTATCGCAAGGCACACCGGGGTGAAGTGGTCGAGCTGCCTCCATCGCGCGTGTACCTCCACTCCGCGAGCTGGCTCTCGCACGACCTGCCGCGCACCAGCCGCCTCACGCTGACCTGCCGGGGCGGCTACTACGTGCGCTCCCTCGCGAGAGACCTCGGTCGAGCACTCGGCTGTGGCGCGCACCTGTCCACGCTGCGCCGCACACGAATCGGCCCCTGGGCCGACCCCGAGCCCGGAACGCGAGTGCTGGCCACGGGCCGCGAGCTGCTCCCCTGGGCGCGAGTGCGTCCGCTCACGGACCACGAGGTCGGCGAGCTGCGTCGCGAGCGCTCCATTCCGCTCATCGGTACGAACCCACCGGACTGGCGTCTCCCCACGGGGTTCCCGGACCCGGAGGCGCCGGTGCGGGGCTTCCACCAGGGCCGGCTCGTGTTCCTGCTGCGTGAGCGGGACGGCGCGCTGTGGAGCGAGTCGGAGCTTCGCGGCGGACTGTGAGCAGGGCTCGCTGTCCGGCACATGAAACTGCTTTCGAGGGTCGTCCGTATGTCCTGTGCGTCCCGGGACACGGGGGCGGGTGCGGCTCTTTGACAGGCAGGGCGAGGATCCGGTGACTCCAGTCACCACCCAACGGGCCTCCAGCTGGTGACTGTTGTCACCGGTGGTGACAGGTGTCACCACCCCCCACCTCCACCGAGGTGCGCCGTAACTCCCTGAAAATAAAGAAGAAGTGAAGGTAGGCGTCTGTGGCACGGGACGCGCAATAGGGGTGCTCACCACGGCACACGACGGAGACCCCAAATGGCCATCGCTACCACGTTCAAGCCCGCGCTGCAGAAGCTCAACCGCACCGAGGCGAAGCTGGAGAAGCTCGAAGGCAAGCTCGAGCGAGTTCTCGAGCGCGAGCACAAGCTCCTCAAGGAGCTGCGCAACGCGATGAAGCAGCAGGGCCAGAACGGCCGCGCCGGTGGCGACAGCTTCGACGCGGGCTCCTCGCGCGGTGGGGTCGCCAACCGCCCGCTGCCGAACGAGTGGAGCCCGCTGGACACGGGGGCGCTGCGCGAGACGAACAAGCTGGACAAGACCAAGGGCCCCATCACCGCGGACCAGCTCACCGAGGCCATCCGTCGTGGCACGGGAGACCGTGACGGCAACGCGGCGCGAGGCGAGTACCGCGCGTTCTCGGAGTGGGCGGAGAAGAACCAGGCCCGCCTCACGCCCGAGGCGAAGCAGGTGATGGACCGCTTCTCCAAGTTCGCCGCCGAGCGCCAGGCCAACGGCCACAAGGACGGCGACTGGCGCGACATGATGAAGGACATGAAGGGCATCGGCGACAAGGGCGCCGAGAAGCAGCTGGCGAAGCTGGACTCGCTGCCCAAGCCCATCTCCGGTGAGCAGATGTCGAGCGCCATCGAGCGCGGCGTGAAGGACCGCGACAACAACACCGGCGACGAGCTCAAGGCCTTCCAGGACTGGGCGAAGAAGAACCAGGACAAGCTGTCGCCCGAGGCCAAGGAGGTGCTGGGCAAGTTCGAGAAGCACGCCAAGAAGGCGATGGCCTCCGGGGACAAGGACCTGTCGCGCGGCGAGCTGGACAAGATGCTCAAGGACTTCAAGAGCGTCGGTGACGTGAGCGCGAAGAAGGCGATGGGGGAGCTGGACAAGGAGAGCGGCCCCATCTCCGGCGAGGACATGCTGGGCGCCATCCAGAAGGGTGTGTCCGACGGTGGCCGCGCCACGCCCAAGGAGCTGGCCGAGGTCCAGAAGTGGGCGGAGAAGAACAAGGACCGCATGACGCCCGAGGCGCAGAAGGTGCTGGAGACGTTCCAGCAGCACGCCATGAAGTCGGGCACCGGTGGCCTCGACAAGGCCGAGCTGGACGCGGCGGTGAAGGAGGCGTCCCAGCACAAGACCTTCCGCGACGACACCATGCGCACCGCGCTCGAGGGCCTGGACGGCAAGAGCGGGAAGATCTCCGGCAAGGACCTGACCGACGCCATCAACCAGGGCGCGGGTGACTTCGACGGGCAGGGCGCGGGCGTGGAGCACGCGGACTTCCAGAAGTGGGCGATGCAGAACTACGACCGCCTCTCGCCCGAGGCGAAGAAGGTCGTGGACCTCTACGGGAAGTACGCCTCGGACGCGCTGGCCAAGGGCGAGACGGCATCGCGAACACGGAGTTCCAGAAGATGCTCAAGGAGATGGAGCGCGCCAGCACGCCCGTCCTCCCGCCGCGCATCATCGCCGCCTGATTCACGAACACCACGCGGCCTGGCGATGACTTTGAAACGGGCGGCTCCGACATAGGGGGAGCCAGCCCTCGGGCTCCCCGAATCGTTGGGGGATGGTTCGGGAGCCTTTTCTTGTGGGAGCGCCCCTCTTTAAGGGGGGCAGCGGGAGCTCGGACTGTTGGGGGATGGCCCGAGCCCCATTCTTGATGCGGTACCGAGGGACAGAAGCAAGAAGGGCCCGGACCGTTGGGGGATGGTCCGGGCCCTTCGTTTCTTCAGGCGCGCGCGTGGGGCGCGCGGTGGCTCACGCCTTGTTCTTGGCGAGCGTGTCCTTGGCCACCTTCACCACGTTGTCCACGGTGAAGCCGAACTTCTGCTGGAGCGCCTTGATGGGCGCGGACGCGCCGAAGCTGCGCATGGCGACGATGCCGCCCTGGAAGCCCACCCAGCGCTCCCACCCGAAGGCGGCGCCCTTCTCCACGGCGACGCGGGCGCGCACGTTCGGCGGCAGCACGCTGTCGCGGTACTCCTGCGACTGCTGCTCGAACAGCTCCCACGAGGGCAGGCTCACCACGCGCGAGGCGATGCCCTCGGCGGTGAGCTTGTCGTGCGCGTCCAGGCACAGCTGCACCTCGCTGCCCGTGCCGATGAGCACCACCTCCGGCTTGCCGCCCGCCGCGTCCGCCAGCACGTAGCCGCCCTTGGCCACACCCGACGCCGCGCCGTACTTCGTGCGGTCCAGCGTGGGCACCGCCTGGCGCGTGAGCACCAGCACCACGGGGTGGCTCTTCTGCTGGCCGATGACCCGCCACGCCTCCACGACTTCGTTGGCGTCGCCGGGGCGCAGGACGATGAGGCCCGGAATCGCGCGCAGGCTGGCCAGCTGCTCCACGGGCTGGTGGGTGGGGCCGTCCTCGCCCAGGCCGATGGAGTCGTGGGTGAAGATGTGGAGCGCGGGCAGCTCCATCAGCGAGGACAGGCGGATGGCGGGGCGCTCGTACTCACTGAAGATGAGGAACGTGGCGCCGTAGCCGCGCACCTTGCTGAGGCACAGGCCGTTGACGATGGAGCCCATCGCGTGTTCGCGCACGCCGAAGTGGATGTTGCGGCCCTTGAACTCGCCGGGCTTCATGGACTCGGACGTGGTGATGTACGTCTTCGTGGACGGGTTCAGGTCGGCCGAGCCGCCCACGAGCCACGGATGGTTCTTCGCCACGGCGTTGAGCACCTTGCCGCTGGACTCGCGGGTGGCCATGCCCTTGGCGTCGGCGGGGAAGGTGGGCAGCTCGGAGTCCCAGCCCTTGGGGGCCTCGCGGCGCTGCATGCGCGTCAGCTCATCGGCGAGCTCGGGGAACTGCTTCTGGTACTCGACGAAGCGAGCGTCCCACGCCTCGCGCAGCTTCTTGCCGCGGGCGCCCACGCGCTCCTGGAAGCGCTCGCGCACGCCGTCGGGGACCAGGAACTTCGCGTCCTCGGGCCAGCCGTAGTTGCGCTTGGTGCCCTTGATCTCCTCGTCGCCGAGCGGCTCGCCGTGGGCCTTGGAGGAGCCCTGGAGCTTGGGGGCGCCGAAGGCAATCTGGGTGGTGACGATGATGAGGGTGGGCTGGTTGTTGCGCAGCGTCTTGAAGGTGTGGAGCGCCTCGCCCAGGACCGTCAAATCGTTGGCGTCGGGGACGTGGAGGACGCGCCAGCCGTAGCCCTCGAAGCGCTTGCCGACGTCCTCGGTGAAGGCCAGGTCGGTGCTGCCGTCGATGGAGATGTGGTTGGAGTCGTAGAGCCAGCAGAGGTTGCCGAGCTTGAGGTGGCCGGCGATGGACGCGGCCTCGGAGGCGACACCTTCCATGAGGTCTCCGTCGCCGCAGATGGCGTAGACGTCATGGGTGAACAGGTCGAAGCCGGGCTTGTTGAAGTGCTCGCCCATCCAACGGCTGGCGATGGCCATGCCCACGCTGTTGGCGACGCCCTGGCCCAGGGGGCCCGTCGTCGTCTCCACGCCGCTGGTCCACCGGTACTCGGGGTGGCCGGGGGTGGACGAGTCGAGCTGGCGGAACTTCTGGATGTCCTCGAGCGAGACGCTGAGGGCGTCCTCGACCTTGTAGTCGCGGGTGACGCGCTTGACGCCTGCCAGGTGGAGCAGGGCGTACAGGAGCATGGACGCGTGGCCGTTGGAGAGGATGAAGCGGTCGCGGTCCGGCCAGATGGGGTGGGACGGGTCGTACCGGAGCTCCTGTTGCCAGAGCTGGTAGGCGACGGGGGCCAGGGACATGGGGGCCCCCGGGTGACCCGAGTGGGCTTGCTGGACCGCATCCATGGCGAGGGTGCGGATGGTGTTGATGCTCAGCAGGTCCTGCGTATCGGTGGTCATAAGGTCCTCGAGCTTCCGGCGGATCGTGGGGCGCACCATGCCGGAACTCGCGCCGGTGCGCCGCACGAAAGGACCAAGCCCGCCCGCTCGCCGTCCGGCAGTCCACGAGCCCCTGGATTTTCTGGCCCTTGCTGGGGGCTCCGAGGACTTCAGCGCCGCGCCATCGCGCCCTTCACCGTGCGTCCCCGCGTCAGGTGGGCCACGGCCTCACCCAGGCCCTCCACGGTGAGGGAGAACATGGGGAACACGCGGGCGATGGTGGCGATGGAGCCCGTGCGCCACGCGCCCATGGGCTCGGGGTTGAGCCAGACATTGCGCTCGAAGTGCTGGGCCAGCTGCATCAGCCACGTCAGCCCCTCCAGCCCGTCCGCCTTGTAGCGCCCCTCCGCGTCGGTGCGGATGCCCAGCTCGTACGGGGCCATGGAGGCATCACCCACCATGATGAGCTTGTGATGTCTTCCCACCTGCGCCACCAGCTCCGGCACCGTCATGCCGCCGGTGAGCTGCGGCGTGGCGTAGAGCTTTCCGTAGACGCAGTTATGGAAGTAATACGTTCGCAGTTCCTTGAAGTGCGTCGCCTGGCTCGCCACGGAGAACAGCCGGCTCATGGTGGCCGCGTACGGGTCCATGGAGCCGCCCACGTCCATCGCCAGCACCACGCGCGTGTTGGGCCTGCGCGGAGGACGCGTCACCACCTCCAGCTCGCCCGCGTTGCGCGCGGTGGCGGAGATGCTCTCGTCCACGTCCAGCTCCTCGGCTGCGCCCTCGCGGGCGAACGCGCGCAGCTTGCGCAGCGCCACGGCCAGCTGCCGCGTGTCGAGCACCAGGTCATCGCGGTAGCCCGCGTACTTGCGCGCCCCCGCCTGCATCAGCGCCATGCCCTGCTTGCCACCGGCCTTGCCACCCACGCGCATGCCGCCGCGCGAGAAGCCATTGTTCCCGAACGGTGAAGTCCCGCCGGTGCCGATCCACCGGTTGCCGCCGTCGTGGCGCTCCTTCTGTTCGCGCAAGCGCTCCTCGAACAGGCGGCGGATCTCCTCCGGGTCCAGCGCCTCCAGCAGCGCCTGCTCCTCGGGCGTGAGCTGGGGTCGCTCGCGCGCGTCCTCCAGCCACTGCATCAGCTCCTGCGTCAGCTCCAGGCCCGCGGTCTCCACGCCCTGGAAGTGCGCGAGGAACGCCTGGTCGAACGCATCCAGCTGCGTCTCCGAGTGGACGAGGAGCGCGCGGCCCACGTGGTAGAAGCCGTCGAGGCTGCTGTCGTGCAGCCCCGCCTTCAGCGCGCCGGCCAGGGCGAGCGCCTCCTGCGCGCCCACCTTCACGCCTCGTCGCCGCAGCTCGTAGAAGAATGGCAGGAACATGCCGTCTCCTGGCTCAGGCGCGCGTGCGCCGGCCGCGCCCGAAGGCCTCCGCCACGGAGACCAGGTCCTGCTCCTTCTTCAGGAGCGCCCCGAGGAATGGAAGCTGCTCGTCCAGCTTCAGGTCCGTCACGCCCTGCGCCTTGAGCACGGTAATCCAGTCGATGAGCTCGCTGGTGGAGGGGCGCTTGCGCAGACGGGAGAGGGCTCGCAGCTCGTAGAACACCTTGAGGGCCTGCTCCGCGAGCGCCGCGTCGAGCCCCGGGTGGTGCACGTCGACGATGCGGCGCATGAGGTCCGCGTCCGGGAAGTCGATGAAGTGGAACACGCACCGGCGCAGGAACGCGTCGGGCAGCTCCTTCTCGTTGTTGGACGTAATCACCACGATGGGGCGGTGCTTCGCGGCCACCTCGTCGTTGGTTTCAGTGACGCGGAAGCGCATCCGGTCCAGCTCGTGGAGCAAGTCATTGGGGAACTCCAGGTCCGCCTTGTCCACCTCGTCGATGAGCAGCACCACGCGCTCGGGGGACGCGAAGGCCTCGCCCAGGGGGCCCATGCGGATGTATCGCCGGATGTCCTTCACGTCCCCGTCGCCGAAGCGCGAGTCATACAGGCGCTGCACGGTGTCGTAGATGTACAGGCCGTCCTGGGCGCGCGTGGTGCTCTTGACGTGCCAGGTGAGCAGCTTCAGTCCCAGGGCCTCGGCGATGGCCTCCGCCAGGAGCGTCTTGCCGGTGCCCGGCTCGCCCTTCACCAACAGGGGGCGCTGGAGCGTGAGGGCACAATTGACGGCGGCCTGGAGGCCCTCGTGGGTGAGGTAGGAGTCAGTGCCTCGGAAGCGGACGGGAGGAGGGGCCAAGGTCATGTTGGGCCTCCTTTAACATCCGGAGTGGCCGCGCGGGGGACCCGGGCCGCTCGCTCCCCCTCCCTCCAGGGCGGGTCAGACCCTTGGGCTAGGCTCGTTCGTATCCCCAGGAGGCCAAGGAATACGGTCCGCCGCGTTCTGGGTGGGTATCCGAGCCTGAGGAGGCACGTGTCGTGGGTCACCCGGTGGTGCTGACGGTGTTGTTGGTGTGGGCGCTCGCGTCGTTGGCGGGGGGCTGCCCCAGGGCGGGGGCCTCGCTGTTCGAGCTCCCGACGTCGGTGCGCAAGGTGGACCCGGTGACGCCGCGGCCCGAGCCGTTGACCTGCGCCCAGGGTTGAAACTGTTTCAGGGAGACGTTTCACCAGGCCCTGGAGTCGGAGGGTTTCGCTCGGAGCAGGACCTCCTGGAGGGGCCGGAGGCGGAAATCCGCTCGGAGGCGACGCTTGGCGCGTGCCGTGCAGCGGATTTCCCGCCGGGAACCCAGGACGGCGTATATCCTCCCGTCACATGTCCATTGCGAATGAGCTTGGAGAGATGTTCCGGCGCGAGTTGCAGACTCAGCTCGTGCCCTTGCAGCAGGCGGTGAGCCGGTTGGAAGAGGGCCTCGAGGCCCTGGACATGCTGCGCTCGGTGACCTTCCGGCTGGCGCCGCTGACGAGCCGTCTGGGTGCGGTCGCGGGTGTGCGGCCGGTGGCGGCGCGGCAGTCGTCGGTGTTGCCGGCGCCCGCGGCGAAGCGGGGCCGCAAGCCGGGTCGCAAGCCGGCGGCGCAGGTGGAGCTGCCGCTGGTGGCGACGAAGGGCGCGGCGACGCGGGCCCGGGTGGCGGAGGGTTCCCGCTCGTGCGCCATCATCGGGTGCAAGCGTCCCAGCCGTTCCAAGGGCTACTGCTCGGCGCACTACCAGAAGCTGCGGCTCCTGATGCGCACGGACCGTCGGCCCACCGCGTGGGTGGATGACGCGAAGCCGCAGTCGGTGCAGGACGTGAAGCTGCCGCGCGGCCGTGCGGCGAGCAAGGCGCTGCGCGAGGCCCAGCCGGCGAAGGGCAAGCGCGGTCGCAAGAAGGGCGGCAGGGGCGCGCAGGCGTCGCTGGTCTGAAGTCCCGCCGCGGACGTCTCGCGGCTCCCACACAAGTTCCCGGTGACCGGGCTCCTCGAGAGGGGAGCCTTGTTTCACGGCATCGAGCGGCTCTTCGGATGAGCCGCCATGCGAGCCGTGTGTCCCGAGCGTGCCAGCGGCAGCGAGGGCGATGAGCCCGAGCCGGGCGCCCCATATCCCGAGCGCGGAATGCGCACACGCGCCGCGGCGGGACGAGCGTGGACCGCCCCGACCTCGTCACGGCCAAGGAGGCCGGGGCAGAAGGCCGAGCCCGGGTGCCCTGAATCCCGTGCGCGGAATGCTCGCACGCGCCGCGACGGGACGAGCGTGGCGCGCCCCGACATCGTCACGGCCCGGGACGCCAGGGTGAGAAGCCCGAGCCTCGAGAGCAGGGTGAAAGGCGCGCGTCGCCCTCGCCCCAGTGGCCCCAGGTCGGCGCGAGCACGGCTGCTTCCGGGCGCACGATGTGTCGAGGTTCTCGAAGCCCGCGGAGGCGCTGACTCCGGGGGGACTCCCCTCCACGTGGGCACCGCCCCGAGCCTGTCTCCACGAAACCTGAGCAGGGGCGCGCTCGCGACGGCCGCGGGGACGGTGGCGACGTGGGACCGAGGTCCTCCGGAACGGCTGCGGTCCCGGGGGCGAGCATGGCGTCCGAGGTGCGCGCGGAGGGGTGTTCAGCCGGCGAGCAGGTGCCTGGGACGCGGAGGTGGGAGGGCGTTCACCAGGCGGGCATGTGGCTGGCGGACAGGGCGATTTCGCCGCCGTTGACAGGTTGGGGGGAGGGATGGGATTCGGGCGCCATGAGTGAGCAAGGCTATCCAGTCACGGTGGCGGTGCGGCGCCCCGATGGTCGCGTGGAGCAGGTGCGCGTGGGCACGGCGTTCAGGAGCGAGGAAGGCTTCACGCTGCGGATGGGAGAGTTGTCCATCGGCTCGACGCCGGACGCGGCCTCCGCGGCGCCCCGTCGGTCTGCGCCGAGCGCGGGTGGTGGCGGCGGTGGCGGGGACGGAATGGTGTTCCCGAACTACGGCCGCAGCAAGGGCGCGCCCGTCGCGGGCGCGAGCATGCAGGACCTGGAGTTCTACGCGAATGGCGCGCGTCGTTCGCTGAACGACCCGAGCAAGTCGCGCTGGCACGACAAGGAGCGCCAGCTGCTCTCCGCCATCGAGGCGGAGATGGCGCGTCAGCAGGGCGGCGGCGGTGGCAACGAGGGCGGCGGCTATGGTGGCGGTCGCGGTGGTGGCGACAGCTACGGTGGCCGCGGTGGTGGTGGCTACCAGGACGACGTCCCGCCGCCCAACGACGACGACAACATCCCGTTCTGAGCGTCGAGCGGTCCTCGCGGGCACCGTCGAGCGCGGTGCCCGTGTGAAGCAACCCAGGAGGCGTGAGGTCGACCGCCCCGAGCGCCGCACCCTCAAGCCACGGCGCGAGCCTCCCCGGCATAGGGCAACCACACGGTGAAGGTGGTGCCCTGTCCGACGGTGCTGTGGACGATGACCTCGCCGTGGTGTCCGTCGACGATGCGTCGGACGATGGCGAGCCCCAGCCCGGTGCCGCTGGCGCGCGTGGTGAAGAACGGCTCGAAGATGCGCTGTTGCAGCTCGTCCGTCATCCCATGACCGGTGTCGGAGATGGTGAGCCGGGCGTGCGGCGTGCCCGAGCGCACATCCGTCTCGATGCGGGTGACCAGGCTGCCACCAGCGGGCATGGCCTGCACGGCGTTGGTGAACAGGTTGGTGAGCGCCACGTGGAGCAGGTGCGCGTCGAGCGCGATGGGCGGCAGGGACTCGTCCAGATCTCGCGACACGTTGATGCCCGAGGCCCCCGAGCGCAGCGACGCCACGAGCGCGCCCTCCACCACGGGGCCGAGTGACTGGCTGCGCAGCCGGGGCTCGACGGGGCGGGTGAAGTCGAGCAGGTCATTGACGAGCAGGGCCAGCCGTTCGACCTCCTCGTCCATGATGTCCATCAGGGAGCCCGTGGGGCCGGTGGCCATCTGGGGCGTCAGGCGTCGGATGGCGGCGAGCGCGTTGGAGATGGCGCCCAGCGGATTGCGGACCTCGTGGGCCACGGTGGCGCTCAGCTCGCCGAGCGCGGCCATGCGCTCGCGTTGCACCAGGGTGGCCTGGGTGGCGGCGAGCGTCTGCAGCGACTGACGCAGCTCCTGGTTGAGGTGGCTGACCTCCTCCTGGGCGCGGCGCCGCTCGCTGAGGGCGCTGGCGAGCAGCAGTCCGGACACGCTGGCCACGGCGAGGAAGGACTGGAGGAAGGTGAGGCTGTCGTTGTGCCACGCGAACTGGGCGAACGGGCCGTTGCCCAGGGCGGTGTGCAGCAGGGACACCGAGGACATCACCGCGGCGGCCATGGTGATGCCCCGGGCCTCGAAGCGCAGCGCGGCCCACAGCAGGAAGGGGAACGTCAGGTACGTCACTGGATGGAAGGTGGCCGGAGGCGCGGCTGACGGCGGCATGCGGAACACCCAGTGGGTGGCCACGCCGAGCAGCAGCAGGAGCGCCACCAGCTCCAGTCGTCGCTGCCGGTTCCAGCCGCTGGTCCCTCGCGCGGTCCAGGTGAGCAGCAGGGGCGCGACGAGCAGCACGCCCATGGCGTTGCCCACCCAGAACACGCGCCACGCGGGCCAGAAGTCCGCGGGGGCCAGGCGCTGCGCGGACAGCAGCATGCTCATGCCCAGGCTCGCGCTGAGCAGGGTGGCGCCCAGGGCGCCCAGCCCCACCAGCCCCAGCACGTCGCGCACGCGGTCCATCGACGGGTGGAAGCGGACCACCCGGCGCAGCAGCAGCGCCCCCACCATGGCCTCCAGCAGGTTGCCCGCGGCGATGACGAAGCCGGTGGAGGTGACAGGGCTGTGCGAGGCGCCCACGGCGAAGGGCTCGACCAGGATGGCGGCCAGCACGAGCGCGGGCCACTCGCGGTGCCGGGTGAGCAGCAGCCCCGCGAGCGCCACGCCGCTGGGGGGCCACATGGCGGAGACGTGCTCGGGAGGAAACGCCAGCACCGCGCCCAGCCGTGCCCCCAGCGCATACGCGGCCGTGAAGAGCACCAGCCGGAGGACGGGCTGCCAGCGGCGGGGGAGGGACTCGAGCGAGGGCACGACCCATTCGTCGACCGGGCCTCCGCTCTGGGAGTGCGCGGTCCCGCGACGCCTTTCGGAGGCGCACACTGGCATGCTCCCACGCGCCCCGGGAAGTATCCGGGAAATCCCCGGGCCTCCGCCGGGAACCCCAGGAGGCCCTGGCGTGTCCAGTGCCATGGGTCCAAGATGTCTCGGCACTCGGAGTGCGCAATCACTCGCAACCCTGGCGTTGCTGATCTCCGGGATGCCGCGTCGAGTGGAGTGGCGCCGCACCTGAAGTCAATGTATCGCCGGCGCTGCTTCAATTCCGCAGCAAGACGCTTCATTTCTGAAGCATCACGGTCCTCCTTGTAAATCCGGTGGGTTGAGCGCGCGTGGCTCCATGAAGCTCTTCAAGAGTGAAGCGGCTTCCGGGTTGAGAGGCCGTCATTTCAAGGGCTTCGTATCTGGCGTGAATCCTGCTCGATGCAGTGGGCCAGGGAATCCCTCCCATCCGGCGTGGCTGTGAAAAAACGAGGCCATGGAATGACACCCAATGTCTGTGTCGTCGGTGCCGGAGCATTTGTTCCTTCGCGGCGGGTGAGCAACGCGCGCATCGCGAAGGCCATCCCCGGGTGGCCGGCGGAGCGCATCGAGGAGAAGCTGGGCATCCGTGAGCGGCGGTTCTTGTGGGACTTCGACGAGGCGACGGGGCGCGCGGTGCCTCCGCCGGAGGACGACGGCCACTTCTACCCCGCGACGAACACGGACATGTGCGAGGTGGCGCTGCGCAAGGCGCTCGAGAGCTCGGGCGTGGACGCGAAGCAGCTCGACGCGTTGTTCGTGGTGACGTGCACGCCGGACGCGCCGCACTTCAACCACGACGCCATGGCGGTGCACCAGCGGCTGGGGCTGCGCGAGGACGCGTTCGCGCTGCTGGTGGACGATGGCTGCGGCGGCACGACGTACGTGTTGGACCTGGTGAAGAAGATGATGGACGGGGGCCGCTTCCGCACGGTGGCGGTGGTGGCGTCGGCCTTCACCTCGCCGCTGGTGAACCGGGAAGTGTACCAGGACGAGCTGCCACCGGGCCCCGGGCGGGCGAAGACGCTGCAGGGCTATCTGTCCATGTACGTGTTCGGGGACGGGGCGGGCGCGGTGGTGCTCCAGACGAAGGAGGACGCGCCGGGAGGTGCGGGCATCCTCGCCTCGTTCTCCGGCAACGCGCATGGGGACCTGGTCATCCGCAAGGGCGGCGGGACGCTGAAGCTGCCCTACCAGCCGGGGCGCTCGCGTCCGGCGGACATGGCCTTCGTGGTGGATGGCTTCCGCGTGGCGCGCAGCTATCCGGAGTACATGCAGAAGTGCCTGGACGCGGTGTTGAGTCCCCGACCCGACCTGAAGGGTGAGGTGAAGCGGTACTACTTTCATCAACCGAACAAGCGGGTGATGGACGCGTTCGTGGCGCGCGCGGGGCTACCCGCGGAGGCGGTGGCCTGCAATGTCGACTTGTATGGCAATACGTCGGCCGCGGGGATGCTCATCCTGTTGGCCGAGGACCTGGCGTGCGGGCGGGTTCGCCTCGGAGGAGGGGACATCGTTTTGGTGGCGGCCGTTGGCGCGAACATCCACTACGGCGCGCAGCTCATTCGGCTGTAGACTTCGGGTGCCTCCTTCCCCCCCATGGAGACACCGTTTGATGGCAGACATGGCTTTGAAGTTGGACGTGCTCGAACCCCAACTCGCACGAGAGCTGGAGGAGCGCGTCTCGTTGGCGACGCGCGACGACACCGCGCGAGGACTGTTTTTCAATGGCGTACTTGGCGCGGTCAGGGTGCTCGATGGCGAGGCCGCGGTGCAGCGTTGCCTCGCCGCTGCGGGAGAAAAGAAGTACGTCGATTTCTTCAACTACCCGGTGGAGGCGTACCTGAGGCTGGCCTTCACGGCGGCGCAGGTGATGGGGCCCAAGCTGGGTGGCTTCGACGCGGCGCTGCGGCGGATGGGTGTGCAGGCGACGACGGACTTCCTGTCCTCCGCGGCGGGCAAGACGTTGCTCCTGCTGGCGTCGAACAGCCCGAAGCGCATGTTGGGCAACCTGCACTCGGGCTACAAGGCGGCGGTGAGCTACGGTGAGCGTGGCGTGACGTGGACGGGAGACACCAGTGGTGTCTTCTCCATGAAGCGCGACTTCATGACGCCGGCCTATCACGAGGGCGTGCTCCAGGCGGTCATCGAGGCCGTCGGTGGCAAGCAGGTGCGGGTGAGCGGCAAGAAGACGGGGCCGCTCGACGCTGAGTACACGCTGTCCTGGCAGTAGCCGTCCTGGCGCGTCCGGACGGGAGGGCCGGGCGACGTTAGGAGGGTGGACTCTCGACGGAGGTGCCGATGGCGCGGTGGCACGACGCAGTGGTGGCGTTGATGTTCGCGGGTGCGTTCGAGGCGCGGGCGGAGTCGGAGGTCTTCCAGTTCCGCACGCAGGAGGACGCGACGAAGCCCGCGGATGCGGCGGCCTGCGCGGCGGCGCCGTTCGAGGCGACGGTGAAGCTGGGGGCGGGCATCTACGTGCCGCGCGCTCGCGAGCAGGATGGCAAGTGGGTGGACCTGGGGCAGAAGAGCGTGGGCATGGCCACGGCCTGTCTGCGAATCACGCCGGGCACGCCGCTGGCGCCGGGCAACCAGGTGCCGGCCCACATGCGCTTCGTCCTCCCGGAGGGGACCTTCGCGGCCACGGGCACCTGCAACGTGGTGTCGAACGACGTCCCCGTCGCGGGCCTGGTGCTCGCCGGGTGTGCGCTGAAGCTGGTGGAGATGCCCGCGGGCTACGTGGGCGGCACGGTGTCGAGCACCAGCTCGTTCAACCCGAAGAAGCTGCCGGGGTATGCGACGGGCTCGTACTACACGCTCCTCGCCTACCGGGGCTCACCGCCCAAGGAGGCGGGAGCCAAGGCCCCCACGCCCTGAGTCCTGGAGCACGGAGGAGCCTCCCTCGGTGAGTCGCCGCCGCGGTGAGGGCTCCCCGAGCCCGGGAGCGCCGTCCCGGCTCGAGTGCCCCGTGTACCCTCTGCGGGCCCCGGCATGGACCGGGAGGCACATTCGTTCCGATTTCGGAAATTCCGAAACCGGAATGATTGTTGCGCGAGTATCATGAAGCGGCTCAGATTCGTTCTCGAGGTGCACCGGGCCACGCATCGCATCGGCCTGTTCCTGGAGGGGGCGGCGCCGCCGCTGGGGCTCTCGCAGGGGGAGGCCCACCTGCTGGCGTACCTGTTGGAGGCGGGGGACACGTCGTTGAGCGAGCTGCACGCGGCCTTCGGCCACAAGCGCTCCACGCTGACCAGCTACATGGACCGGTTGGAGGCGAAGCGGCTGGTGAAGCGGGAGGCGCGGCCGGAGGACCGGCGCTCGTTCCAGGTCTCCCTGACGGGGCCGGGGCGGACATTGGCGACGCGGGTGCACCGGCGCCTGGAGGCCCTGGAGGCGGTGGTGCTGGGGCAGCTGGGAGAAGAGGACGTGGAGAGCTTGCGAGCGGGGCTCGAGGCCATCGCCGAGGTCGACCGGGAGGAGCACCCGTCCGAGAGCCCGAGGCGAATGCGGACGAGGACCCGGTCGACATGAGCGAGGATTGGAATCAGCTGGAGGACGCGGCCTTTGTGGCGGCGGTGGCCTCGGCCACGTATCCGGGCGAGCGGTTCGGGCACCGCGAGCACCTGAGGTTGGCCTGGAGCTGCCTGCGCGAGGAGCAGGGGTTCGACCGTGGACTCCAACGGGTGCGAGCGCTCATCCAGCGCTATGCGGCCGCGCTTGGAGCCACGGGCAAGTACCATGAGACGCTCACCCGGGCGTGGATGGAGCTGGTCCAGGTGGCGATGGAGCTCACCCCCGAGGCCCGGTCGCTCGAGCAGCTGCTGGAGGAGAATCCGCACCTGCTGGACGCGACGCTCCTGGCGAGGCACTACCGGAAGCAGACGCTCGACTCCGCCGAGGCGAGGACGGCGTGGGTGGCGCCCGACGTCACGCCCCTGAGGCCACCGGCGGTGTGAGGCGCGCCCTGGGTCGAGCGGCGCGCCGGAGCGGGGCCGGTGAGGTGGGCTGCTCAGGGAGCGGCGGTGCCCCGCTCGCGCATGTACTTGTCGAGCGTCTTCCGGGCCTGGGCGCGGACCTGGTTTCGCAGGAGGGGCGTCCAGCCGAGCACCAGTCCCGCGGGGCCGAGCGCCTGTCGTGACCAGGCCCAGAAGTCGAAGCGGTCACGGTGGCGGACAATCTTGCCGTCGCGGAACTCGAACTCCGCGTCGATGCGGTTGAGGACCTTCCGGCCGGTGGTGGAGAAGGTGTAGTTCGCATCCCAGTGGGCGCGGCCGGAGCGGTCATCGGCCTGGATGTCGCGGAAGGTGAGCTCCAGGTCCTTGCCCCGCTCGCAGAGCATGCTCCACATGGAGGTGGTGCCCGCGTGGCGCAGTCCGACGAAGACCTCATCGGTGAACTCCACATCCGGGTGGTAGCAGGCGTTCATGGCCTGGGCGTCGCGGCGCTGGAACGCCGAGTAGAAGTCGTTGAGGAGCTGAGCGTGCGGGTGCATGGCGCCGAGGTCTAGCAGACCTGGGGACCTCCGCGCTGGGAGGCGGGCCTCCGACGGGGCGGGGGCCCCGACGGATGGGGCGCTGGGGTCTGGCCAGGGTCCATCATTCCAGGGACATGCGGAATGGCGCGGCGAAGGTGGGGCGCACATGGCAGATTGCGCCCATGGCTCGCGAAATCGTTATCTGGCCCAACAAGGTCCTGACCACTCCCACGAAGCCCGTGACGGACTTCGGCCCCGCCCTCCAGACGCTCCTGGAGCAGATGGCCGAGTCCATGAAGGAAGCCGAGGGCATCGGCATCGCCGCCAACCAGGTGGGCGAGCCTCTTCGGGTGGCGCTGGTGGGGCGGGAGGACGGGACGTCCTTCGAAATCGTCAATCCCCAGGTGCTGGAGAAGAAGGAGCCCGTGAAGCTGGAGGAGGGGTGCCTCTCGGTTCCCCGGGAGTGGGAGAAGTGCCCGCGCTTCCACAAGGTCAAGGTTCGCTACCAGGACCGGACGGGGGAGTGGCACGAGCTGGAGGCGGAGGGCCGCATCGCCCACATCCTCCAGCACGAAATCGA